>CAYGRF010000103.1:6922-10147 GCA_964352275.1 uncultured Caulobacterales bacterium | reverse complement strand
AGCTTTGTATGATCTTTCACACCGGGCGCGCTCTCCACGCCCGAACTGATGTCGAGAATTGGGGCTTGTGTCATAGCGATAGCACGCTGCGCCGTACCTAGATTGATACCGCCTGCGAGCATCCACATATCCGGTAAATCGGCGTTCTTTAGCATTGACCAATCAAACGCCACCCCGTGCCCGCCGCGCGCGGCGCCTTTGGGTGGTTTGGCGTCGAGCAGGATGATGTCAACGTCATATTTGGAAATGGCCACTAGGTCATGGGGCTTTGAAACCGGGAGGGCTTTTATGATGCGGGCGTCATAGCGCGCACGAATATCCGCCGCGCGCTCGGGTGTTTCGTCGCCGTGAAGCTGGATATAGTCTGGTTTCATAACGGAGCATATAGACTCGATAAGTGCATTATCCGCATTGACTGTCACGGCGACGGTGGGGACAAGGCCTCTGGCCGGACGCGCCACTTGCGCAGCGTCTGTAACGCTTAGCCGCCGCGCGCTTTTCGCCTCGACGATAAAGCCCATATAATCCGCGCCGTGCTCAATTGCGGCGGCAACGTCTTGGGGGCGGGTTAGGCCGCATATTTTGATTTTCGGTCTCATAGCGCCTGCCTCTCCCTGGGGAGAGGCCCGCATGCCGTGAGGCATTGCGGGGTGAGGGGATAGATTTTAGGTACAGGTTCCATGGGGTGGTCTCTACAGCATTTCTTAGTGCCCGCAAACGCGCTTTACCCGTGGTCAATTTAGGCCCGCACACTGTGCATAACCGCCAGTTTTCACATCGACTAAGCGCGCCTGTAATTGTCTTGACCGCTGGGTGACATACGGCCCCGGTGGATCCAGCCGCCATTTATGAGGATTGGGGAGCACGGCGGCGAGTAATGCGGCCTCACGGCGCGATAGATCTTTGGCGGGTTTGCCGAAGCGGGCCTGCGCGGCGGCCTCTGCGCCGAAAATACCGTCGCCCCATTCGGCGACATTGAGATAAACTTCCATAACGCGGCGTTTGCCCCAAACCGTATCGATAAACAGCGCGGCCCATGTTTCGGGGAGTTTGCGCACCCATCCGCCGCGATTCCATAAAAAGACGTTTTTTGCGGTCTGCTGCGTGATCGTCGAGCCGCCGCGCCGTCGGGCCGTATTCTCGCGTTCATCCATGACAGTTTTAACCGCCTCCCAGTCAATGCCGCTATGGGCGCAAAACCGGCTATCTTCCGCGCCGATCACCGCATAGACGAGGTTTGGGGATATTTCCTCCAGCCGTGTCCAGTCTTTGCGGATGGTTTGCCCGTCCATCGCCCGCTGCATCATCAATATCGTGCCGGGCACAGGGACAAACCGTAGTAAAAGCGCATATAAGTGAACGGCCAGCATCAACCAGAACAGGGTTTTAAGGGCGCGCATGACCCATTTTCGCCAGCCTTTGCGGGGCATGACCGTTTTCTGCCGCCTTTTGAAAAGGCGTAGTAATCTTAGCCTTAAAGACATAGCAACTCCTCCTCATTCTTGCCGTATATTTCACAACTTACATAAAATCCGCGCATAAAAAAACCGGGCGCAAGGCCCGGTCTTAACATAGCTGTAGAATAAGGCGGGGTCTATTCTTCTTCGCCGGTTGGGGCTGTAGGTTCAGCATCAATCGGCGCGTAGTTATCGTCGAACATTTCAGCTGCGATTTCAGCGCGTTCGCCAGCGGCTTCTTGCGCGTCCGCGCGGTCTGCTTCGTGCTGGGCTGCAATCACGTCTTCGCCTTTGGCTTGACGTTCCGCTTCGTCTTTCGAGCGGGCGACGTTGACTGTGACCGTCACAGTAACTTCTGGGTGAAGTTTGATTTTAACTTCGTGAAGTCCCAGAGCTTTAATAGGCTGCTCAAGAACAACCATGTTGCGCTTAACAGGCTCGCCAACGATTTCGGTGACATCGCGAGAGCTAACAGAGCCGTAAAGCTGACCTGTGTCGCCAGCCTTGCGGATGATGACAAATGTCTGTCCGTCGAGAGCGCCGCCATCGTCGGCCGCGCGCTCGCGGTTTTCCGCGTTACGGGCTTCTAGATATTCACGCTCGGCTTCGAACCGGGCGAGGTTGGCTTTGGTCGCGCGAAGAGCCTTTTGCTGCGGGAGCAAAAAGTTACGGGCAAAGCCGGGCTTGACGTTTACAACGTCGCCCATTGCGCCGAGATTATCGATACGTTCAAGGAGTACGATTTCCATGAGGGGCTCCTATTTCACTTCGTATGATAGCAGAGCGAGAAAGCGGGCGCGTTTGATGGCGCGGGCGAGCTCACGTTGCTTTTTGCCGGAAACGGCAGTGATCCGTGATGGTACGATTTTGCCTTTTTCGGACATATAGCGTGACAGCATCTTTGGATCTTTATAATCGATTGTCAGGCCGTTCTCACCGGAGAATGGGCAGACTTTACGGCGGCGTTTGAATGACGTGCGGGATGGCAGGTTTTCAATTTTGATCGCGTCTTTACGTGACATGGCTTAGTCCCTTCTCTCGCGGCGTTTGCGCTCTTCGCGTTTAGCGAGGATCGGTGATGGCTTTTCATCAAATTCTTCAACGCGGATACTCATATAACGCAGAATATCTTCGTTAATGCGGTGCTGGCGCTCAAGTTCATGGATTGCTGAGGAATCGGCTTCAATTTGAAGCAGGTTATAGTGGGCCTTACGGTTCTTGTTAACACGGTAAGCCAAGTTGCGCAGTCCCCAATATTCCGTTTTAGCGACAGAGCCGCCCATATTTTGGATTTTCTTGGTAACATTTTCGACCATTTCTTCGACCTGTGCCGAGGAAATGTCAGGACGTGAAATAATCACGTGCTCGTAGAGAGACATAAAAAGTCCTTCATGTATGATGCGGCGCATGACGGGGGTGAAGGTGTCCCGAACTTGCGATGGCTCCAGCAGGTAAAGCAGCCCATGCTACTATACGCCCACACGGACCGCATCCGTTTGAAGCCGCGTCAATACACGGCCTCACACAGAATTCAAGGAGTTTTTAAGGTAAAAACGCGCTCTGTGGCGTTTCGTGAATGTCGTCACGAACAGGCACATCCATGCCGTTACCGCGAACGGGGTAGAAATCAGACGTGTCTGCTTTATCCATATCGCGGTGCGAACGGGTCAGTGACAGGGTTTCCGCAAGGTCTTTATTGCGCTGCCGAAGTTCCTGAATGTCCATCCGGGCCATACGATTTTCTTCGCTGATTTTATCCAGTTGAAAC
>CAYGRF010000103.1:0-6912 GCA_964352275.1 uncultured Caulobacterales bacterium | reverse complement strand
TGATTTTTAATCGTTTTTTCAAGTTTTTCCTGTTCCATCTCATAGCGGGATTTAACGCGGCGTAATTCTGAAATATCCAGCGATGTGCTGTTGATAATTTCTTCCTTGTGCTTGAGTGTTTTCTCAAGTTCCTGCAAGCGCGCTTCAAGCGTGACGATTTTATCATCACGGCGATGGATGTGGGCTTCATGCTGGGATTTGAACGAGAACACTTTCTCCTGAATAGCCACCATCTCGCTGCGCATGCTTGTGCCTTGTTGCTCGGCTGTGTGAAGCGACTGATGAAGGCGGCCATTATCGGCTTCAAGACGCTGCTTGTCTGTAAGCAGACTGTCGATCTCATTCTGGCGGGCTTCGGCTGATTTTTGTACGTCAAGGCGCTCTGACCGAGTCTGCTCCATTTGGAGGGTCATTTCCTCCATTTTTTGCCGCAGGTTCGCGTTTTCCCGGGTCTCAATCCCAAGGTCGGTGTTAATGCGTTCCGCTTCAATGCGAAGCTCATCATTTGAGACAACCAATTCTTTGGCTTCTTGCGTGCGCTCCTCAAGAGCAGCTTGCATATCGGTTAGTTGCGCGCGCAGACCATCAACTTTGTGGTGAGCAGAGCGAGCTTTTTCCTGCTCGGCCTCAAGGTCACGTTTCAGGTTTGCTATTTTATAAATGTGGGCTTCTGACTCGGTTTCCAGATCGCGGTTGCGAGACTTGAGGCGTCGGTTTTCAGGCTCGATTTTGTTGAGTACAGAAACCGCGACTTCGGCTTGTTCGATAAAACCGACGAGGCTGTTAACTCGCTGCTGAGCGCGCCTGTAAAGCGCTTCGCCGTTCTCAATATCTGAGGTGATCCGAACAATATCAAGGCGGAGGTCACCGAGATTCATGCGCTCTGTACGCGGGGAGGGCGGAATTTCATAGGTGTCTTCATCTGCCTTATGATGATCACCGGACGCGCGGGCGAGCAAAGGTTCGTCAAGGCCCTCATCAGAGGGCGATAAAGTAGATGGCGTGTCAAAGGTGCTTTGTGTGCCGGATGCATCATCATCAGTAAACGGGCTGACCCATTCTTCATTGAGGCTTAAGGCGCCATTATCGGCTTTGCGCGTTTTAGTTTCTCCAACGATGACGTCATCAAAAGAGCCTAAGTCTTCAACGTCGTCTAAAGCCCTTTCGACGAGAGTCGGCGAAATAGTAGCCGGCTGAGTTTCGCTTGAAGGGTCAAGGGCAGCAAGCTGGGCTCGGATTGAGCGTGCAATATCATCAATCGACATGTCATCATGTGCCGAACCGACGGCATCAACAGCGCCGTTTAAGTCGGCTTCTTTCGTTTCAGTTTCGGCGGTTTGACTTGAACCTGATACTAGGCGTTTAAGCAAAGACATGAGGGGCCCCTGAGTTAAATTGTTAATATGTATTAAACTCTTAACGATTCGTCTTAACGAAACCTTAAGAGAGGTTAACGCATTAGTAAAATAGGGATTTAAGGGCTGAAAAGCTTAGGCAAGCGTGTATGTCCCGCGCAGTCCATCCGTATCTCCGGAGCAGACACGGCCCGTGTCGCGCATATGGATCAGGTGGGCCAGCACACTATGCGCGGCTGCCGGGTGAAGGCGTTTGTCAATATCAGCATATAGCCGCGTTACAATATCCGTCACCGATGACAGGCCATCACTGAGGGCTTTGCAAATTTGCTCTTCTCGCTGCTTGCGGTGCGCTATGTAAGCCGTGACAAATTCTTTGGGGTTATGAATGGCTGGACCGTGGGTCGGCCAAATAATGTCAAAGTCCCGTTCCAGAACGCGGTAAAGACTATCCAGATAATCGCCCATATGGCCATCGGGCGGGCTGACAACGCTTGTCGACCAGCCCATGATGTGATCGCCCGAAAAAAGCGTGTTTTCTTCGCGCAGTGCGTAGCACATATGATTAGAGGTGTGTCCAGGCGTATGGATGGCGTCCAGAGTCCAGCCGTCACCGTGAAAAACATCGCCGCCGCGAATTTCCACATCTGGCTTAAAAGATAAATCGTCTCCAGCTTCAAGACGTACTTCGCCGCCGTCGGGCGGACGAACCTGTTTGCCGTAACCATAAACCTTGCAGCCATACTCTTTCGCTAGCGGGGCGGCCAAAGGCGAGTGGTCAATATGGTGGTGCGTGACAAAAACATGGGTAACATTACGGCCCTCAAGAGCCGCTTTGAGCGCACCGATATGTTTCGGTGTTTTCGGGCCGGGATCTATTACAGCTACGTTTTTTGTTCCGACGATGTAAACTCCGGTCCCCGTATAGGTGAACGGCCCGGGATTGTCGGCAACGACGCGCTGAATAAGCGGACTGAGCTGCGCGCGCTTGCCATATTCAAAGTCGAAGGTTTTAACGAAAGGTATGCTCATGCGGATTGGCCCTTGACGAAATCAGTCAGCGCATTGGCGAGTATCGTCGTTGATGTCAATTTGTCTTTCATAGGCAGTGCAAGCGGTGGTCCCATATCTGTTTTGTTCACATCGACAATGTAAATACGTTGTGTTGTGTTGTCCCGTAATATATCTAACCCGCCCCAGTCGAGTCCCATTTTTTGACAAAATTGTGAAACCAGGCTGCGTTCAGCCTCGCTGAACTGACTCTCAGGCGTTGCAAGCATACAGGATGTATTCAAATTATCAAAGCGGCGGTCTGCGGGGCGTTCTTTGATATAAATAAGGGGAATGTGCCCGCCAATGGTTGGGCACCTTAGGTCGCGCACCGTGTTGTTTTCGGTTATATTATCAATGGCGTGCTGATATACCCATCCGGTCTCTGGGTCAGTGGGGCCTGTAATAATTGAGCCGTCATGAGCGCCGTTACGCTCCGATTTTTTGACCATATCACCACTATGGCTCACAGGGTCGACGGATAATGGGTAACCAAAAACGCTTTCAAATACGCTGGCCACATAGCTTTTGCTAATGTCAGTACAATCAAAATTCATATATTGACCAGCTTGCGGGCGGTCAAAAGCGGGCATTTCTGTTTTATCGTGAAATTGAATGGATAGATCGGCTTTTTGGGTGTTGTTGATAATTTTACCGCGTGCGCGAATTAAAACGACGCGCAATAAATACCAAGGTCTTGCAGGGCGGGGCATGAAGCTGACCGTAAAAGACGAGTTTGCGCCTGACCGGAAAATATTGCGGGTTTGTTCCGCAGCATAATAGACTAGCCAGAGCAGAAAATCCTTAATCACTCCCGTATTAAGGGGCACATAAGTGCCTGTCTCCCGCACGGTAACACCGCGCCGCGTCCAAATAAAGTCTTTGTACCATGCTGACATGCGCGGCTTTTATCGGCGCTTTTGGATAGGTGCCAGTAAAATGTCCGCGCAATTCATGACGTTCGCGTGATTATTCTGTGCGCCTGACGCCCATGCCGCGAACGCGTTCTTTCCCGTTGGATAGGCTCATTAAAAAACTCCCTGCGGACGCCGATTTGATGGTTGCGACAAGATCACCCTTAGGAATGTAGTTAAACCGCCCGCTAGCCTGACGCCAGACCTGCCCGTTTTCCATTCTAAATTCATATGTGCGGCCGACTTTCTTGACAGATTTAACCTTGAGGTTGAGAGCCTCAGGCCCGTCATCGCCGCCGCCAAAGCTTGGTAGGCCGAGTTTGGGCAGAGACGGCAAGGAAAAGCCAAACGCCTCGCGTTTAATAGTTTTGGCGGCCTCGGCGTCGATGGCAACGATCTCTTTTTTCTCCTCTTTGACTTGAAGGCTGGCAACATTGCTATCGAAACAGGTCAGGCGTGCGGCGTCTTCGGTGATTTCGGCGCATTCATAGAGTTTAGCCAAGGGGCTATTGGCTGGTACAGTCTGTGCGGCAGCTAAGCCGCTGAAGCTCAGTGTTAGTAAGGTAATCAATAAAGCGCGCATAATTGTCTCCATCGCAGTAGCGAACAATATTCAAACCATTCGGTCAAGAGTTGCCCTCGACCAAACGCAAATTCCACTAGTCAATAATCTTCAAAGGCGGCCGCTCAAACCCCCAAATTGAAGCCGCTGACTTAACTAAGTCAGACTCTTCGCGTTTATACTCTTTGTCGCTGATGGATATTGTTACCATCGCATCATACATATTTTCAACGTGAATATCTTCGGTGAACCGCGTTAAGGCGCGTAAAATAGCGGTGTTTTTCCCTCTTGTTTTCAGGGTGTTTTGAATCTGCAATTCTTTATCGGAAAACCATGCTGCGGCCTGACCTTCCGTTAAGGGGGCGAGTCCAAAAAGCGGGCAGAGCGCAATCGCTTGCTGGCGAAACTCATAGAGTTCCGGGTCCCGGACTTTATTATCTATGATGACCGTTAAAGCTAGCGGCATCAATATGTCGTCATGTGTAAACATGAAGGTATATCTCTCTGTATATGGCACTATCTTTGCGGTGCTCATAAGGTCTGGTTAGCGCAATATGACAGCGCTGTCCAACGCCGTGGTCGTGTAATTTGGTTAAATGACTGTGTTTGTGCAGCCTGAGGCTTGATTGCAAGCGGGAATATGGTCATGAGGAAGCAAGGGAACTCATCATATGTTATCTTTGTTCGAAATCGCAGCTTTATTGCTCGTCTTGTCTGCTCTGTTTTCATGGATAAACCGTGTTTTCATCAAATTGCCCCACACGATCGGGCTTCTGATTATTGCCCTTATAGCCTCTATGGTCATGCTCGCCTTGCAGGCCGTGTTTCCTGCGCTCGGCCTCACCGGCACATTGCAAGGCGCGATCAGCCAAATTGATTTTAATGAAACTCTCATGAAAGGTATGCTCGCCTTTCTGTTGTTCGCGGGCGCGCTGCATGTTGATCTGGCGTTTTTGAAGTCCGAGAAATGGGCGATTGGCTCCATGGCGACAATCGGTGTTTTGCTCTCGACCTTTATCGTGGGCACGGGGTTTTATTGCGTCGCTAAGCTGCTTGGCGTCAATTTGCCTTTCATCTGGGCCTTGGTTTTCGGCGCTTTAATCAGCCCCACTGACCCTGTGGCTGTGTTAAGTATTCTCAAAACTGTCAACATGCCCCATTCATTAGAGGCCAAAATCGCCGGTGAAAGCCTGTTCAATGACGGTGTAGGCGTTGTCGTTTTCTCCATTATTTTGGCGATCGCGGCGGCGACGCTCGGGCATGATGCGAGCGCTGCGGCGGGTCACGGCGCGAAGAGTTTTGGCGTGTTGCAAGTGGCTGAATTGTTTCTAGTCGAGGCCGTAGGCGGGGCTGTGCTCGGCTTCATGGCGGGGTGGATTGCCTATAAATCCATGGCCATGATTGATGAGCACGGGATTGAGATATTGATTACGCTGGCCATTGTTGCCGGGACGTACACGCTGGCCTCTCGAATCGAAATTTTAGGCCACCATTTATCCGGCCCGATTGCGGTTGTGATAGCAGGGCTGATGATTGGCAATAAAGGCGCAGATGTGGCTATGAGCGAGCATACACGCACTTATTTGTTTGGTTTTTGGGAAATGATCGATGAAATCCTCAATTCCGTTCTATTTTTGCTTATCGGGCTTGAGCTGTTGGTGCTCGGTATTTTGCCGGAATATGCGCTGCTCACCCTGATTGCGATCCCTTTGGTTCTGACAGCGCGGTTCACGGCGGTTTCTGTGCCTATGCGGTTTTTAGGTTTGTTCAAAAGCTTCACCAAAGGGGCTATTCCAGTTCTGACATGGGGCGGCGTACGCGGCGGCATATCTGTGGCGCTGGCCTTATCCTTGCCGCCGTCAGAGTTTAAGCCGCTCATCCTTACGGCAACTTACGGCGTTGTGGTATTCTCAATTATCGTGCAGGGCCTGACGGTCAAAAACGTCGTCGAAAAAACCGTCGATCCGAAGCTGTTCTAACAAAACCTCGTTTCACATAGGAGGATATTGTGAACCCTACACTCAAAGCCGATTATTTCATTGCCGGGAGCGGGGCCGTCGGCATGGCGTTCGCCGATGTTATCCTCACAGAGACAGATGCCACGATTGTCATGGCGGATCGTTATGCGAAGCCCGGTGGTCACTGGAATGTCGCATACCCGTTTGTAACTCTACATCAACCATCAGCGTATTACGGGGTCAGTTCGGTTGAGCTGTCCAAAGGCCGCAAGGACCAAGTAGGTCTCAATAAAGGTTTGAACGATCTGGCGTCCGGCGCAGAAGTGTCCGCCTATTATGACGACGTTATGCGGCATCAATTTTTGCCCACAGGCCGACTGCAATATTTCCCGATGTGCGACTGGCAGGGCGGGAATGAATTTGTGCACAGGCTCACCGGAGATATATATGCTGTCGAGGCGGGCAAAACCGTCGATGCAACATTTCTAAAAACATCCGTTCCCGCGACTCAGACGCCGAATTTTAAGATTGATGACGATGTGCGGTTTATGCCGCTCAACGATTTGACGCGCATGACTGAGCCTGCGGACGGTTTTGTCGTGATTGGCGCAGGTAAGACAGGCATCGATGCTTGTTTGTGGCTGCTCGAGAACCGCGTTGACCCAGATAGGATTCACTGGATCGTGCCGCGCGATGCGTGGCTTCTCGACCGCCGCAACACACAGCCATCCCCGGAGTTTTTTGAATACACAATCGGCGCGCAGGGCAACCAGTTCGAAGCCATCGCCAAGGCGGATTCTATTGAGAATATGTTTGACCGTTTGGAGGCCTGTGGGTACTTCCTGCGGCTCGACCCAAACGTGCGCCCGCAAATGTTTCACGGGGCGACTATCAGCCAGCTTGAACTTGAGCAGCTCCGGCGCATAAAAAATATCGTGCGCATGGGCCGCGTTCAGCATATCTTACAAAACAAAGTTATCCTCGGCGGCGGCGAGATCTTCCGGCCGCCGCATATAGTTCAAGTCGATTGTTCAGCCCGCGCTAGTAGTAATGAGCAAACTACGCCGAGAGTA
>CAYGRF010000102.1:0-10173 GCA_964352275.1 uncultured Caulobacterales bacterium | reverse complement strand
TCCTCAATATGGACTCCGAGAAAATGTCCAAAAGTTTGGGCAACGTAAAACTCATTACTGATCTGCTAAAGGATTGGGACGGTGAGGTTATTCGGCTCGCGCTGTTAAAAGCACATTACAGGAGCGAGTTAATTTGGTCGGAAGATTTGCTCATGGAGAGTAAGGCGCAATTGGATCGGTGGTATCGAAATTTGCAATCTTTGAATGCCGGCGTTCACCCCGAAAATAATTTTCTTGAAGACAAAGTCCCCTCGGGCATTCTCGATGACCTAGGACTCAACAGGTTTTTAGGGCAGATATCTGAAGTTAAGCGCGAGGCTGGAGCGTTTCATGGTGGCTACCAAGATGTTCCTGAAATGAGCGATGCTGAACTAGCAACATCACGAGGTAAAATTGAACATATTACAGCGGAAGCGGTGAACGATTTTCTTTCTCCGCTACGTGTAATAGGCCTCCTGCAAAAAGACCCGGGCGAATGGTTCGCGGGCGGTCTCGACACCGATAAATTCGACGCTTTGGCCGCTGATTATGATACAGCGCGCGCGGAGGCTTTGGCCGCGAAAGCGGAAGGTGACAAAGCCCTGATGGGGCAATTATTCAAACGCTCTGACGAGATTCGGGACGCGCTGAAAGCCGAAGGCGTGGTGCTGGAAACCGGGCCTGACGGCTCGACCTGGCGGCGGGCTTAGGCATCTTACTCCTCCCCCGCATGCGGGGGAGGTGGCCGCGCTAAGGTACTTAGTGCGGACGGAGGGGGCCGTGGATGTTCATTTAAGTTCCGGAGCCGTTCGCTAAACGCGTAGGCCCCCTTCGACCTTTTGGCTAACGCCAAAAGCCCACTTCCCCCGCATAGCGGGGGCAGAATGAGTCCCGAGGTTTCTGCCCTACTCCACCAATTTCGGCCAGTAGCGCCAATACATGAAGCCCCAAAACCCGAACAGAATAATCCATTTCAAGCCGTGAAACATCCATGCCCATCCGGTGAAGGACACCACAATGAATGTGAGTAACGGACTAACCCAAAAGGTGAAGGTCGTCCCGGCGAGGACGGCAAAAGCGAAAGCAACGATTTTTAACATCTGTAACATGTGCGCGGCAGGCCCTATTGATGAGCGTTCTGGTGATGAGCGTCCCGAAGCGAGACAGTGCGTGGTTAAGAGCAAGTTAAATGCCGCACGGGCAGACCTTAACACTTCTTAATAAATAGGGTTAGCAAAGCGTTAAACTAAGACGCGCGGGTTCATAATGCGCTGCGGGTCGAGGGCCTGTTTCACCGCGCGCAGCATGTCCATTTTGACCGGATCAGCGCGGGCCGCCAGATCGCCGCGTTTCATGATGCCGATCCCGTGTTCCGCAGAGATTGATCCGCCAAGCGCATCGATAATATCAAACACGCCGCCGGATATATCATCCCAGCGCGCCAGAAACTCGGCCCGGTCCGCCCCAATAGGCTGCGCGATATTGTAATGAATGTTCCCGTCGCCAAAATGACCGAACCCGACCGGGCGGCACCTCGGCACAATGGCCTCCACCGCCGCGTCGGCCCGCGTGAAAAACTCCGGTATCCGGTCGAGCGGCACAGTCACATCCAGCTTGATCGATCCGCCATTATGTTTTTGCGCGGCGGACATATGCTCTCGCAGCGCCAAAAGGCTCGCCGCTTGGCTGCCCGATTGCGCAATGACTGCGTCAGAAATCAAGCCCTTATCAAACGCTCGGGACAGGCGGTCTTCGGCAAGGCTTACCCCTTCTGCCTCGCTGCCCACTTCCCAATCGACCAACACATACCATGGATGCGGCGCGGCGAACGGGTCGCGCTGGCCCGGAATATGGGTGGTGACAAGCTCTATGCCTATACGCGGGATAACTTCGAACATCGCCAAAGCATCCCCCGCGCGGCAATGATCCAAAAGCGCCAAAGCACTCGCCGGATCGTGCGTCCCCATCATCGCGCGCTGAATATGGCCGGGGCGCGGGAACAATTTCACAGACGCCGCAGTAATAATGCCGAGCGTGCCTTCCGCGCCAAGGAAAAGCCGCGAGAGATCATAGCCCGTATTATCTTTGCGTAGTGACGTCAGCCCGTTATAGATCCGCCCGTCCGGCAATACGGCCTCGACGCCGAACACCAAATCTTTGGCCGTGCCATATTTCAGAACATGCACCCCGCCCGCATTAGTCGAGAGATTACCGCCAATGGTGCAACTTCCTTCTGATGCCAGAGACAGCGGGAATTTACGGCCCGCTTTTTCTGCCGCCTCTTGAACCGACAGTAATGTGCAGCCCGCCTCAACGACCGCCGCATTGGTGACTGGGTTTATATCGCGCACGGCGTTCATGCGCGCTGTTGAGATCAGCACTTCGCCTTGCGGCGTGTTCCCACCGACAAGACCCGTATTTCCGCCTTGCGGCATAACCGGCAGATTATACTCTGCGCAAATGCTGATGGCTTTTGCTGTCTCTTCGGTCGAGGCTGGCATCAGCATAAGCGGCGTTTCGCCCTGATATTTATCCCGCCATTCGGTTAGGTGCGGCGCAATTATATCCGGATCCACGGTCCAGCTTTTCGGCGGCAAAGCCGATTTGAGAGCCTCATGTCCTTTTGTCATCATATCATCTCTGGGTCATCTCTCGGCTGCCGCGCGGCGTAAGCGGTCATTGATGGCTTCGCCAATACCGTACATTGGGATCGGCGCAACAGCAATCACGGGCTTTGTATCCAGCGCGCGCAGCGCCTGATAGAGGTTGCGCGCGGCTTCCGCGAGATCTCCGTCCGGCGACAGGTTCATATCGGCGTCAATATCTGTCTCGCCAAAGGCCAAATAGGCCTCGTCCGCGCGCTTCTCACGCGCATTTAAACGGACAAAGGCTTTGGGCGCATAATGACTTTTGAGCATGCCCGGCGCGAGGATTTCACCCGATTTTTCCGGCAGGCGTAAATCCGAAATATACGGTGCAAAGCGCTCGGCTGGGAGCGTACCGGGGCGCAAAAGCACGACTTTATCCCCGTCAATTTTTAAAATTGTGGACTCGATCCCGCCAGCGCATGGCCCGCCATCAATGATCATATCCACACGGCCGCCAAGGTCAGCGGCCACATGAACAGCGCTTGTCGGGCTGACATGGCCGGAGCGGTTGGCGCTCGGCATCACCAAAGGCCCGGATAATCCCGTACCGCACAGCGCGCTGCGCCACGGCGCGTCCGGGCAGCGTATAGCAATAGTCGGCAATCCGGCTCCTGCGGCTGCGCTGAGGCCTGTCTCTCTGCGCGGTAACACCAAGGTCAACGGCCCCGGCCAAAACGCAGTGATTAAATCCCGCGACAAACCGGACACGCGCGCATATATATCGGCGTCATCCGGACTAAGCACATGGACAATCAGCGGGTTATGGGACGGACGGCCTTTGGCGGCGTAAATCCGCGCAACCGCAGCGTTATTCATTGCGTCCGCAGCAAGCCCGTAAACAGTCTCGGTCGGCAATGCCACAAGGCCGCCCCCGCGTAATATATCTGCCGCGCGCGCATAGGCTTTGGGCCCCGCCGGAAGGATGACGGCTTTACCGCTTTTCATTGAACTCTGCCTCTATGCGCAAAGTCACCACGTCGCCAATGCCAAAGTTCTTCAGATAGGTCAGGCCAAATTGCGCCCGGCTAATTTCGCCTATGGCTGAAAACCCGAGCGTATCGCCGGGATGCCCGAAAGATTTCCCGGCGCCGTTATAGGTCACATCAAGTGTTACAGGGTGTGATTGGCCGCGAAATGTCAGCATGCCCGTAACCATGCCCGCATTTTCGCTGATCGCCGCAACGTCAGTGGAGATAAAACGAATATCCGGATATTGTCCGGCGTCGAAATACCGGCTGTCAGTCGCAATCGTTTCGTCAAAGTCCGGCAAACCTGTGCTGACACTGGCCGGATCAATACGAATATCAACGCGGCTCTTTTCCGGCGATAACGCATCAAAACTCAGCGTGCCTTCAACCGTGTCAAACCGGGCGGTATATTGCGAGAGGCCGACATGGCTGATCGACCATGTGACGCTGGCATGGGCGGGGTCGAGCACATAATTGCCGGACACGGCAGGCTGCGGCGCTGTGGTGGGAGCGGTGTGACACGCGGCCAGACATAAAATCGGTAAAATAAGTGCGAAGAGAGTTTTCATAAGTATCCCTATACGCAAGCATGCTATCGCTTGTCACGCGCGCACATGCCGCATAGTCTCGGCCTCTATCCGAAATTTAATGGGCTGGGCAGCCTAAAACGCTTGATTATTGCGCCCGCCCTATTCAATGAGGGTCTCATGTCAAAAAATGCACACATCGTCACTGAGTCCGAAGACCCGCCCGCCAAGACGCCGCTAAAAGCCGTCTTGGATGAAGTCAAGTTTTTTGCTGGATTGTTCGCTTTTCTGATGATTTTTTACACGCTGATTTTTGGTCATTATAAAATCCCCAGCGAAAGCATGCAGCCGACACTCGAAGTCGGTGATCATCTATACGTCTCGAAATTCGCCTATGGCTATTCCCGCCACTCAATACCGCTTGGTTTGCACAATCTGCCCATATGGCCGGAGGGAAAAATTCTTTCGCGCCTTCCCGAACGCGGTGATGTGGTTGTCTTTCGCAATCCCAATACGGGCGTTGTTATGATCAAGCGCGCACTGGGCCTGCCGGGCGACGAAATCACTGTGAGCGCCGGACGGTTTTTCCTCAATGGTGAGTTGATTGAACGCGAAACTATTGAGACCTTTGCCTACCGCGAGGATAAAGGCGCGCGCTCTATGATTGATCGGCTGCTTGGCCGCAAGAAAGATCATGAACGCTGGGGCTACAAAATCACGTCCACAGAATATAGCGAACAATGGCCGGGCGAAGATGCGCCCCATAAAATTTATGAAATCTCTGACCGCGCCGAGTTGGACAATACAAAGCCGCTGGTTGTGCCGCAAGGGACTGTCTTTATGATCGGGGATAATCGCGACAGATCGTTTGACAGCCGCGCCGATGTTACCCGCGGCGCGCCGGGGTTTGTCCCGCTGGATCATCTGATTGGCCGGGCTGACCGGATGATGTTCTCGTTTAAAACCTGCGTCAAAGAAGAAGGCATGCGCTGCCCGCCACGCCGATTCATGGAAAAACTATAGGACTTAAATGTCTGGACTTTGGGGCGAATTTAAGGTCAAAACGGCCCATGAAACGGGACGTCATCATCATTGTAAGGCACGGCAAACCTGCGCTCTCGCGAAAAGTCCGCTTTACTGCGCAGGGCTTTCGGGATTGGTGGCTTCTCTATGATGCGGGCGGTCTTGTACCGAAGCAAAAAGTGCCGAAAAAAATTCGCAAATATGCACAAGACGCCGATGTGATTATCTCAAGCCCGCTGCTGCGCGCGGTCGAATCGGCACAGCTCGCAAGCGGCCGGGATCCTGATATAATAGACGCAGATCTTGTAGAAGCGGCTCTGCCCCTACCTCATTTGGGCGGATTAAAAATGGGCCCGAAAAGCTGGGGGACAATATCCCGTATACTTTGGTATTTGGGGTGGTCCGGCGGCATGGAGTCCCACCGCGATGCCCGCATCCGCGCCGAAGCGATGTGCGGCAAACTCGCCGGTCAAGCCGCAGGCGGTAAATTAGTCTTTGTCACAGCCCATGGCTGGTTTAATAGAATGCTCAAGGGCTCGCTTAAAAAACGCGGCTGGAAATGCGTCAAACAAAATGGCGACCTACATTGGAGTCACCGCCGGTTTGAGCGCCCCGCGCACAATAATCCGCAAAATATTGAGACATAATATGACTGACACACCGATAAAAAATATGAGTTTTGAAGACGCGCTTAAAGAACTCGAATCCATTGTCGCCAAACTCGAGCGCGGCGATGCTCCCTTGGAAGAAAGCATTTCCGTTTACCAGCGCGGCGCAGCGCTCAAGGCCCATTGCGAAGGCAAGCTTAAGGACGCGCAGATGAAGGTCGAAAAAATCGTTCTGGATTCCAGCGGATCGGCGGGCACAGCTCCGTTCGATGAAACGTAAGCGCCATCCCGGATCTTGAGAAACAGAGATAATCACTGAGATAAAATACGCTCTAAGAGGTCACGGCCTAGAAGCCTGATGACGGGGTTTTTGAAATATAGCTATGACGACTGAGTTTGAGACACGCCTTTCATTTGTTGCGGCCCGCATGGAAACCGTTCTTGATGCGGTTTTGCCAAAACCCGAAGGCCATCAAGCCGTTATCATGGAAGCCATGCGATACGCGGCCCTCGGCGGCGGTAAGCGTCTACGTCCATTCCTCGTGATTGAAACGGCGCGCCTTTTCGGCCGGGAAGACGCCCCTGTATGGCATGTTGCCGCCGCACTGGAATGCCTGCATGTCTATTCTCTCGTCCATGACGATCTGCCGTGTATGGATGATGATGACCTTCGCCGAGGGCGGCCAACGGTGCATAAACGCTATGATGAGGCCGTCGCCGTGCTAGCCGGCGACGGACTTCTTACGGCAGCATTTGAGATTATCGCGCAATCCGGGCTCTCTGCGGCGCTGACCGTCACGCTCATATCCAATTTGGCGAAAGCCGGAGGAGCGCACGGCATGATCGGCGGCCAAGTCATTGATATAACCGTTCCCGAAGCCGGGCGAACAGAGGCGCTAATCACGGAGCTTCAAGCGCTGAAAACCGGGGCCCTTATCGAATATGGCGTTATGGCCGGGGCCTGGATCGGCGGCGCAGACACAAAGCAGCATGCGGCATTACAAGCTTACGCAAGCGATATGGGCCTCGCCTTTCAGATCAAAGATGATATTTTAGACGTCGAAGGCGACGCGGCTATCGTCGGAAAAGCGGTGGGCAAAGACGAAAACCTCGGGAAAGCCACATTTGTGTCCATCCTTGGCCTTGATGGCGCGAAAGAAAAGGCCCGTATTTTGGGCGAGCGGGCAAAAGGCCATCTCGCCCCATTTGGAGAAAATGCACAAACCCTCTGTGATAGTGTGAATTTTGTGCTAAACCGCCAAAACTAAGGCGCGAGAATGAAAGAGACACTTATGGTGGATACCCCGCTTTTAGATACAGTTACATGGCCCGCAGATATTCGCGGCTTTAACCGTGACCAGTTAAAACAGCTCGCTAATGAACTTCGCGCCGAAGTCATTGACGCCGTGTCCGTGACCGGCGGGCATCTCGGAGCCGGGCTTGGCGTTGTCGAATTAACGGTTGCGATCCATTACCTGTTTAACACACCTGATGACAAACTGATTTGGGATGTGGGACATCAATGCTACCCACACAAAGTCCTGACCGGACGTAGAGACCGTATCCGTACCCTGCGAAAAGGCGGCGGCCTCTCCGGCTTTACCAAACGCGCCGAGAGCGAATATGATCCGTTTGGCGCGGCGCATTCCTCAACCTCGATTTCCTCCGGGATGGGATTTGCCACCGCGCGCGATCTGGACGGGCGTCACAATCACATTATTTCCGTTATCGGCGATGGCTCGATTACGGCGGGCATGGCCTATGAAGCCATGAATAATGCAGGCGCAACGGATAGCCGCCAGATTGTCATCCTCAATGATAACGACATGTCCATAGCCCCTCCGGTCGGCGCGATGAGCGCGATGCTGGCTAAAATGGTCAGTTCAGGCGGTTACCGTAAGTTCCGCAATATCGCCAAAGCCGTTGTCAAAGACGCGCCCAGCGCGATTTACTCCACCGCGCGCAAGGCCGAAGAATATTCACGCGGCATGGTCACAGGCGGCACATGGTTCGAAGAGCTGGGCTTTTACTATGTCGGCCCGGTTGACGGCCATGACCTCGACCATCTCCTGCCGGTTCTCGAGAACGTCAAAAACATGAAAGACGGCCCCGTGCTAGTGCATGTGGTCACGCAAAAAGGCAAAGGCTATTCCTACGCCGAAAAGTCTGCTGATAAATATCACGGCGTCTCGAAATTCAACGTCATCACCGGCGAGCAAAGCAAATCCATTCCGAACGCACCAAGCTATACCTCCGTGTTCGGGAGCCAGCTTGTCAAGCAAGCCGAGAAAGACGACAAAATTGTCGGCATTACCGCCGCCATGCCGGGCGGTACGGGCATGAACATATTTGGCAAAGCCTTCCCCGAGCGTATGTTCGATGTCGGTATTGCCGAACAGCACGCCGTGACATTTGCCGCCGGACTAGCAGCAGACGGGTTCAGGCCTTTTGCCGCGATTTATTCCACCTTCCTACAGCGCGGCTATGATCAGGTTGTCCATGACGTTGCCATACAAAATCTGCCAGTGCGTTTTGCTCTGGACCGCGCCGGGCTTGTCGGCGCGGACGGCCCGACCCACGCAGGCGCGTTCGACATTGCCTATCTGGGCTGCCTGCCCAACTTTACGCTGATGGCCGCTGCCGATGAAGCAGACTTGGCCCGCATGGTCGCCACGGCAGCCGTCCATGATAGCGGCCCAATTGCATTCCGCTATGCGCGCGGCGAAGCCACGGGTATTGAAATTCCGGAAAACCCCGAGCCGCTGGAAATCGGCAAAGGCCGCGTTTTACGCGAAGGCACGCAAATCGCGCTGCTATCTTACGGGACGCGTCTCGGGGAAGCCATGATGGCTGCGCAGCAGCTCGACGCTCTCGGTTTGTCGGCCACAGTCGCCGATGCCCGCTTTGCCAAGCCGCTCGACCGTGACCTTATCAGCCGCCTCGCTAGCGAACACGAAGTTCTCATCACCATCGAAGAAGGCTCTGTCGGCGGCTTTGGCGCATTTGTGCTCCAAGATCTTGCCCGCTCGGGCCGCTTGGATCACGGCCTGAAAATCCGCACCATGACGCTGCCCGATATTTTCATCGACCAAGACACACCCGCAGCCATGTATAAACAGGCGCGGCTCGACGCCGACTCGATTGTTGAAGAAGTCTTCAAAGTCCTCGGACGCGACATCGCCCATCAAAGCGCGCTGGCATAGGCCGGCGCCCCGTGGCTTAAGTCCGCATGACGCGCGCGGACACATATCTGGTCAAGAGCGGGTTTTTTGAAAGCCGGGCCAAAGCCGCCGCAGCCATTAAAGCGGGCGGCGTTATCGTCAATGGCGCAACGCTTAAAAAACCGTCCCAATCCATTCCGGACGGCGCGGCGATAAGCGCCGAAGCCCCGCATCCATGGGTCTCGCGCGGCGGCCTTAAACTCTCCCACGCCCTGACCTATTTTGCGGTCAGTGCAAAGGACCGGATATGCCTTGATGTCGGGGCGTCAACCGGCGGGTTTACCGATGTCCTCATAGAGGGCAGCGCGCGCAAAGTTTATGCCGTCGATGTAGGCCGTCATCAGTTTCACGCTTCCTTAAAAAACCATCCTCGCATCGTCT
This sequence comes from uncultured Caulobacterales bacterium, assembly GCA_964352275.1. Lineage (GTDB taxonomy): Bacteria > Pseudomonadota > Alphaproteobacteria > Caulobacterales > Maricaulaceae > JACOMS01. Next base: position 818 of record CAYGRF010000102.1, on the reverse strand, counting down.
CTATGGAAGGCACAGATGCGCGCGGCCTGACCGCCGAGACCCTATCCCCGCCGCCCAGCCTTGTGGTCTGTGACGCCAGTTTTATTTCGCTGACCAAAATTCTTGGCGTGCCTTTATCCCTGACCGCAAGCGCCGCCGATCTGGTGACATTGGTAAAACCCCAATTTGAAGTCGGTAAAAAAAATATAGGCCGGGGCGGCATCGTCAAAGATAATGGCAGCGCCGCCGCCGCACTTGAAGACATCCAAATGTGGATTGCCAGCCAAGGCTGGACCGTCAAGGACGCCACGCCCTCCCCCATCAAAGGCGGCTCCGGGAATACGGAGTTTTTGCTTTATGCGGTGAAGGGGTAATGTCACCCATCTGAACGCGCGATCTTGACGCCAATTGGCACCCCCATAAAACGCTTGCACAAGGCTATTTTATAAAATAACGCTAATTCCGACGAAAAAGCGAGCTACAGCGAGCCCTGTACAACTGCGTTTGAATGGGAAATCTGTCAGCCGTGGTGAAGCCTCAAGCTTCATCGAATAGCCGCCGGTAACGTCTTGGTTTTGGTTTCGCCTGATATGGCGATTTGGAATTGAGAGTTAGTGGTATGGCGCATGCGTCGAAATACCATGGTTTAAATCAGTCAAGCTCATTGCGCTCGCAGCAATCGGGCATTTTTCTCTCGTCCAAAATTCAAGATCATCCACCCATTATATAACACCATCACTCAAAGGGGATGACAATGAGATTTCAGGCAAAAAAGGCTCTCGTTACGACAACAGCGATTATGGCCGTATTATCTGTTAATGCTATCGCGCAAACGACTA
>CAYGRF010000101.1:6439-10302 GCA_964352275.1 uncultured Caulobacterales bacterium | reverse complement strand
CCCCGTCATGGAACAAATATTAGAGCACTGGGCACAGTTTAAAGAGAGTTTTCCCCTCTTGAAAACTATTACAGTTAACGCCCTCGCCGCCTTTGCGATTTTTATTTTGGGTCTGTTGATCGCGCGCTGGTTCCGGCGCAAAATTCGCGGCGCGGCCTTTGGCACAGACCATGTCGATGTCACGTTACGCCCCGTTATCGCTAGCGCGGTCTTTTATGTCATTATCGCCATCACGGTATACGCGGCCTTTACTCGGCTCGGCGTTGAGCCGACAGCACTGCTGGCTGTTTTTGGCGCGGCAGGCCTCGCCATTGGCCTCGCGCTCAAAGACACACTGGGTAATATCGCAGCCGGGTTTATGCTGCTTATCCTGCGCCCGCTCAATGTTGGGGAATATATTGAAACTCCGAATTTTGCTGGCACAGTGCAAGAAGTTGGGCTCTTTTCAACAACGATTAAAAATATCGAAGGCGTATATATTTATGTGCCCAACGGGCAGGTTTGGAACAACCGCATTCAAAACTTTGGTCGTCACACAGAACGCAAACTGATCGTCAATATTGGCGTCGCCTATGATACAAACCTAGAGGCCGCGAAAGCACTCCTGATAGAAACAATGACCGCCCAAGAGATGACACTCGACGCGCCGGAAATGCCGCATGTTTTCGTCAGCGAATTTGGCGATAGCGCAATAACGCTATCATGCCGCGCGTGGATGCCCGCCGCAGAGTGGCTTATGAACGCCTCCAAAATGCGCGTGGCGATTAAAGAGGCGTTTGACGGCGCGGGCATTGAAATACCGTTCCCGCAGCGGGTTGTTACCAACAGGAACCGTTAGGATAAGCCGTGCGTGTTGCATCATATTTAGCAACAATGAAACGTGGGAGAGGCATATTTTACGCATCCCATTGCAGGGCTGCGCAGCAGACACTATGTCTGGTGCCACACATACTAAAAAGAGAGAATTCATGACATCGACCGCCCCGCTATTTACCCCGTTCACCTGTAAATCCCTAACCATTCCCAACCGGATTGTGATGGCCCCGATGACTCGCAGCCAGTCCCCCGGCGGCGTTCCGGGCGAAAACGTGGCCGAATACTATGCCCGCCGCGCAGCAGCCGATGTCGGCCTTATCGTGACCGAGGGCACAACCGTAGACCGAGGCGGCGCGTCGAACGATCCGCGCGTGCCCAATTTTCATGAACCCGATGCTCTTAAGGGTTGGGGCCATGTCGCAGACGCGGTTCACGCAAAAGGCGGGAAAATCGCTCCGCAGCTCTGGCATGTTGGCATGGTACGCAAACCCGGCACAGGCCCGCACCCGGACGCGGTTTCCGATAGCCCGTCAGGCATGACCCATACGGGCAAACTGGTGCAGCCTGCCCCGAGCGAGTCCGAGGTGGCCGATATGGTCATGGCCTATGCCAAAGCGGCGGGAGAGGCCGCAAAGCTAGGGTTTGACTGCGTCGAAATTCACGGCGCACATGGCTACCTGATAGATCAGTTCTTCTGGAGCGTGATGAATGCGCGCGAAGATAAATATGGCGGATCGCTCAAAGACCGGGCGCAATTTGGCGGCGAGATTATCAAAGAAGTCCGCAAGGCCATCGGCGATGATATGCCAATTATCCTACGGTTTTCGCAGTGGAAACAACAGGAATATGCGGCGCGCTTGGCGGAGACACCGGAAGCGCTCGCCGAGTTTTTAGGCGTTTTTGTCGATGCGGGCGTCGATATTCTGCATTGCTCACAGCGGCGCTTTTGGGAGCCGGAATTTGAAGGCTCGGAGCTTAACCTTGCGGGCTGGGCGAAAAAACTCACCGGACTACCCAGCATCACTGTCGGATCTGTGGGTCTGTCCGGGGATTTCATTGCCGCCTTCCAAGGCGAGAGCAGCGAGGCCCGCGCGCTGGATGATTTGATGGAACGGCTGGAGCGTAAAGAGTTTGATTTGGTCGCGGTTGGCCGCGCGATTTTGCAAGACCCGCTCTGGGCCTCAAAAGTCAAAGCTGGCAGGACGGATGAGCTAATGAATTACGACGCCAAAGCCATCGCGACCTATTATTAGGCCCGCTTAAAGCCCGCCGCCGCCGAAGAAATCCATTTTGCCGAGCGGCACGCCGTTATGGCGCAGGATGTTATAGGCGGTGGTGCAGTGAAATATCACGTTCGGGATGATAAACCCCGAATGGTAGGCAATGCCGATAAAGTCCCGTTCAACCGGGCCAAGCTTGACGGAGAATGCACGGGTCTCTGTACCGTTCAGCTGCTCGGGGGTGAAGCTATTGACCTCCGCTCGCGCCTTGGCAATGAGAGCATAGAGTTCCTCGAAACTGCTTTCCGTATCCTCATACACAGGCGGCTCGGACCCGACTAAACGGTGTGGCGACATTTTGGCCATAGACGCCGCGATTTGGACTTGTTTGATCAAGGCCGCCATATCCGGGGCGAGCCGCGCGCTGAGAAAAACCGCCGGGTCAATGCCGCGCTCGGTAGCGTTCGCCTCGCCTTTTTTAAGGACAAAATCGAGATTATTTAAAAGCCGATCCAGCATGGGGACACACGCATTATACATGGAGAGCGTTGACATAGGGATTCCTCTAATTTTCTAGCACAATGCGGTACCGCGCTTTGCCGGATTTCAGATGCGCGATGGCATCGTTGACATCGGCGAATTTGAAATATTCCGTGACGGGGCGAATATCATGCCGGGCGCAGAACTCCAGCATTTTCGCCACGACGGCCGGCGATCCCGTATCAGATCCGCCAACACGTTTCTGGCCGGATATAAGCGCCGCTCCGGGCACAGCCATAGGCTCTGTGATCATACCGACATGCACCAGCCGTCCTTGCGGCGCGAGCGCTGCAATATAGCGGTGCCAGGCGAGGTTCACATTCACGGTTGAGATAATCACGTCATATTGCCCGCGCAGAGCCTTAAGCGCGCTATCATCGCGGCTATTGACCACCTTATGCGCGCCGAGGTTTTTAAGCTCCTCCGCCTTATCCATCGAGCCGGTAAACGCTGTGACTTCGCATCCCCAGGCGCGGGCAAATTGCACCGCCAAGTGCCCCAGCCCGCCAATGCCGATCACGCCGACGCGGTCTGTGGGGAGAATATTGTAATCTAAGAAAGGAGAGAACACGGTAATCCCGCCGCAAAAAAGCGGCCCGGCGGAGCGGGTATCAAGGCCTTCGGGCAATGGAATAGCCCACACGGCCTGCACCCGCATCCTGTCCGCAAAACCACCATGGCGTCCGCGTATGGTTGGCTTACCCGTCCCGCAGCGCTGGTGATGCCCGGACAGGCACTGCCCGCAGGTCAGGCAGCTTTCGGCGGACCAGCCCACACCGACCATCTGGCCGGGTTTTAAGTGGCTTACGCCCGCGCCGACCTCCGTAATGCGCCCCACGGCCTCATGGCCCGGCACGAGCGGATATTGGCTCACGCCCCACTCATTATCCAGCATGGACACGTCCGAATGACACAGCCCGCAGGCCGTGACCTCAATCTCGACGTGATCACCGGCGAGCGGGCCGGGATCATAGGAAAAGGGCGTCAGATCACCGCCGCTCTCGACGCTTGCATAGGCTTGAATATCAGGCATAAAGTCTCGCTTTTCTGGGTTAATCCCAAGGGCTGGCATCAAAGTAAAACACATCTTCCAGCGGCTCGCCCAGAACATGCGCGATTCTAAACGCGAGTTCTAGGGACGGCGCGTATTTTTGTGCTTCAATGGCAAGGATGGTTTGCCGAGTCGCCCCGACCCGCCGCGCCAGTTCCGCTTGCGTCAGGTCCGAGCGCGCCAAGCGGATACGCTTGATGTGATTGGTAATGCGTGTTTTTTTGCCGCCCATCCTA
>CAYGRF010000101.1:0-6339 GCA_964352275.1 uncultured Caulobacterales bacterium | reverse complement strand
ATCACAGCGTGGGCAACAATTGTGACAATAATCACGCCAATAATAATCGCGCCAAATTCCGCCATATCGGTGTGAACCAACCGGAGCGACAATCCGTGCGTCGTCTTTTGTAGAAAGTAAGCAAACACCAATCCATCCGCCATAAGCGTAATCCAGCTCTGCCGCTCCATCTCGCTCATATCTTCAATCAAAGTCATGGATTGCTCCTTTGCATTATGTAAACTATCTTTTACACATGTAAACGAAGCCAAGAGCCGTGTAAAGTATTTTTTACGTCGCAAAATTTGTGGAAGAAATTTATGAAATTCACCGACCCTAAGTGATATTGTTTTGCAGGCCTCTCGGAACGTAAATGATATTTTCCAATAAAAACCGGTCAGTCCGGTCATCAACGTTATGCTTTAGAGCTTTAAACTGGAAGCAAAATTCAGAAACTTTTTCTGAATCATCGCCGATTGTTTTATATACAATTTTGAAATAAATGAACCAAGCCTTCCTTAGTTTGATAAACTCGATTTTATCTGTATATGAAATCGGTATTTTCGGGCTAAAATAGACTCCGCCGGGCGGGATGAAGCTTCCGCTTTCATAAAATGGAGTGTTTCCAAAATTCGGGACTTTTTCATCAATATTCACAACCTCACATGCCACAGAGTGTCCGATCATTCGAGCTGGTGAACGCCCAAAATTTTGAATTGAAATTTTTGCCCAAGCCCCGTTAACAATCGATACCTCGCCTTCTCCATTTTCAAAATTATATAGACCAGAATATTCGAAATCGTATTGGGGCGTCTTACCATCACCATCCATTGTATGTAGCAGCCATGCTCGGTCCGAATTCGCGGCAACCCAAGCTGCTTCAGTTGCGCTTTTTGCAGACCGAGCAGCCTTTTGAGTTTCAATCAGTGTGATAAAAACAAATGTGATACCTATTAGGCCTGCCCAAAACCCCATGTGAGCCATATCGCTCATCGCCCATTGGGAAGCAAGATCGCTGCGCTCTGCAAGCCACTTTTCTCTTTCAATCTCACTCATGGCTATTTCACAATCGACGTCGTCGGTATTACATTGAGCAGAAAAACTCTGCTCAATCGAAATCTTATTATCACCGTATGCGCTTTGAGGGTTATAATTATCCAAGCTTGGACGAAATGCCCATGCCGTGAATAGCACGCCCACAGCAATCATTGAGAGCCATAAGCGCAATCTAAGAGTATTTGTTTTTTCCGAGTCATCAATCACAAGCGAACACTATATATTTATTCGGGACAAGGGAATGCAGTAAACGCTTTAGTTTGCTCAGCAATCACATCGCATAATGAATATTGTAGATATGGCTATCAAGCTAGCTGATCCCGTTTATATTCAAACAACCAAACGGATTATGTCTGTGACTGCCATTTTGCGAAAATTTTAACATAACCCTGTATGGCTCATACCCAGCCAAGTGAATTTCTCGTCAATTCGGTATCCCCCTAATCATCGCTCGATAGGCGGGCGTAAATATGGTGGTCTTGCCATGTTCCGTTGATTTTGAGCGCGCCGCGGGCGCAGCCTTCATACTGAAAACCCAGAGCCTCTAGGAGGCGGATCGAGCGTTCATTGCCGGGCTGTACGGCGGCTTCGACCCGGTGGAGGCCCAGCGTATCAAAGCAAAAACGGGTTGCCGTTTTCACGGCGGCGCGCGCAAAACCCTGACCGGCATAGGCCTCTCCGAGCCAATACCCGATCTGGGCGCTTTGCGCGATGTGGCGGCGAACCTCAATGATATTACATGCGCCGATGAGGCGCTCATCTTGCGTGCGGAACACATGAAACGGATAACCCGTCCCGGCGGAGATCATTTTTTTAAACCGTAAAAGCCGCGCTTTATAGGCCGGGCGGGATAGATGATCTTTATCCCAGGCCGGCTCCCACGGCGTTAGGTAATCGCGGTTTTCCCGCCGCAGCGCCGCCCAATCGTCAAATTCCGCCCAGCGCGGATGACGCAATATCAGGCTCCCGCCGCGCGCCCGCGCGGTGAGTTCTGTCGTGGCCGGTTTGATCATGACAGGCCAAGCCGTCCGGCCCGTTTGTGCATGATGGCGTAAATTACGAGCAAAACAAGCGCGAGGCCGTACCATGTCAGCATATAATCAAAATGATTATTGCGCACACCGGGCCTTCGCGTGGGCAACAGATCGGCGCTTTGCGCGCCGTCAACCGTATCAATATAAAAGCGCATATCCGCGCCGCCTGTGACGCTGTCGCCCCAATTATGCGTGTCCGGCTTGGAGTTAAATCCGAACCAGCGGTTTTTCTCCGGACTGCTTTGGGTCTCGCCTCGCTGTCGCGGCTGCGCGGCGCGGACATATCCTTTTAAGAAGGATTTCCCCGTCAAGGCGTGCGTATAATCCGCTTTTTGCGTATCGGATATTGTATTGAGAGCCGCGAACACAGGCTGCCCTCCTCCATTGACGGGAAGAAATACGCGCCAGCTAATATCACGCTTGGCAGCGGTAAACACAAAGAAGGGCGCAACCTCTATGGGGGTCGTTACGACCTCTATGCGGCGAAAGTCTATTGGCTCGCCCGCATCCAAAGCGGCCCGGACGTCGGCCAGCGTGGTAAAAGGCGGCGCATCTGCCACAGATTCAATATCGGCGAGAAACGCTGTCTTCCACTGCAAGCGCTGATATTGCCATGTGCCCAAAGCGATCAAAATAGCGAGCGCAATGATCGTAACAATCGTCAGGCCCGGCATGGGTTGGAACCGAAGTTTCACTGCTGGTCCTTTATATCCTCGGCGCGAACCTCACTGGCTTCATGTGCGATTTGCAAGTTGAGCATGAGACCCCGCAGAGGCCGCAGCAAACCCAGACAGGCGGCAATGATGACGGGGATCCAGATCAGCATCGTCAGCCACAACGGCGCGTTGGTAACAAGCTGGAACGCGAGCGCGAGCGGGATGATGACGATGCCGACAATAAAGATAACAAAGACAGCAGGGCCATCACCCGCATTCTCAACATCAAAACGCTCGCCGCAATTCGCGCATGCAGGCGCAAATGTGAGAAAGCCGGAAAAGACAGAGCCCTGCCCGCAGCGTACGCACCGGCCTTTAAGGCCGGTGCTAAACGGTGATAATGTGGCGCGCCTGTCCAAAGACAGTTAGCTAAAGGCCACGTAGATGAAGGCAAAGAGGAAGAGCCAGACCACATCAACGAAGTGCCAGTACCAAGCCGCCGCTTCGAGGCCGAAATGTTTCTCCGGCTTAAAGCCGCCGCGCACAAGGCGCAGATAACAGACAAACAAGAATATTGTCCCGATCAAAACATGAAGACCATGGAAACCAGTGGCGAGGAAGAAGACAGACCCGTAAATATTGGTTGAGAGCCAAAACCCGCCATCTTCACGGTAAGCATATTCGTGCATATACTCAATGCCTTGGAGGTAGGTAAAGAATACGCCCAAGATAACCGTGAGAGCGAGGCCCCATTTTGCGTGTTTGCGGTTACCGTGGATCAGAGCGTGGTGAGCCCACGTCACCGTTGTACCGGAGAGCAGTAGAACCAGCGTGTTCGCCAGCGGCAAATGCCACGGGTCAACCGTGTGAATACCAGGCGGCGGCCAGCTTTCATATCCAGCGGCATTTTCTAGAATATCCGGGTTCCATTTCGCGCGGACTTTGTGCCAGAGGCCAAGCTCGAAGAACATCCAGAACCAACCGACAAAGAACATCGCTTCTTGCATGATGAACATGATCATGCCGTAGCGAAGGCCAATATCAACAACAGGCGTATGATCGCCGGCTTCGGATTCGCGCGCGACATCACGCCACCAGCCAAACATCACGTAGGCAGCGAAAAGCGTTCCGAGAAGCAAGATAATCCAGCCGCCATTTGAAACGTCCCGGCCTTGGATTGTATCCAATCCGCGGGCAAAGAAAAATTCCATCATCGCGTTGGGTTCAGCGACGCTGCGGTCCGTCAGTCCGGCAAAGAAAATAACCATGCCCAAACCCCATAGGAGGCAGGCCCAGCCCGACAGAAATGGCCACGGGCTTGGCGGTATTAAGTGATAATCGTGTTCTACGGCATGTCCAGCCATGTGTCCCTCCGCGCTTCGCGCAATGTATTATATGTGATGCTATAGCTAAGCCTTAGCCGCGCCGCAACATCCTATCTTTTAGTTTAAGACATCGCGGCTTTGCGCCGCAGTCTTAATATCCTTTTTGACCCGAAAAAACGTATAAGACAATGTCACATCCGTAATATCGTCAAAGCGAGCGTCTTCGTTTAGGCGCGAATCGACATGGAACAATACAGGCATCACAATCTCTTGGCCTGGATCAACACGCTGCTCGGTAAAACAGAAACACTCCGTTTTAACAAAATACGGCGCCGATTTGATCGGGGTGACATTATAAGTCGCTGTTCCGATGATCGGTTCATCCGAGACATTTTTCACCGTATAGTAAGCGAGAGCCGACTGCCCCAGCTTGACGTCAATAGACTTTACCTCGGGCTTAAATTCCCATGGCAAGCCGTTTGAGACATTGGCGTCGAAATTAACGGTCACAATACGGTCTATAATTTCGCTTGTATTCGTGTCTGCTTGGCGCGTCGTGCCGCCATATCCCGTAATACTGCAAAATGTGTCATATAGCGGTTTGGAGGCAAAACCCAAAGCGAGCATGCCGCAAGCAATAGAGGTCAAAATGAAAGCTGTTTTACGGGGGTTGGCCATAATTTAAATCGCTCCTACGCGGGCTAACATGGTAAGAAAGACAAAGATCATAAATGCCGCAAGTCCCAGCCCCAGAGCAATGTTACGCTTTCTGCGCGCGGCAAGCTCCGTTTCGGTCGGAACATAGGTTGTGGGCGAATCAGAAAAAACACTGGGATCGGCAGCAGGCTTATTATCGCTCATATGCTTAGGCCTTGGATAATGTTCTCTGCGGCAAGGACGCCGAACAACGCGAACAGATAAAGGATTGAATAGGCAAAGAGATTTCTCGCGGCAGCATCGCCGGAGCGAACAGCATAAAGCGAAGCCTCATCCGCGCTATCTGCGCGTTCACCCGCGCGCGAGCGCCAGACTTTAGCCGCTAGAGCGATAAAGCCGAGATTGAGCACCATCGCCGCGAAAGCATAGAGATTACCACCAACACCAGTTATAAATGGCAGGGCGCATGACGCCGCCAGTACAAGTGAGTAACAGAAAATCTGCAGGCGTGTCGACGGAGCGCCTTTGACGTTTGGCATCATCGGAATGCCGACTTTGGCGTAATCACCGGCCTTATACAACGCAAGCGCCCAGAAATGCGGGGGCGTCCATAAAAATATAATCAGAAAAAGCGCAAATGAGCCGAGCGTAATATCGCCCGTAACAGCCGCCCAGCCAATCATGGGCGGCAGCGCGCCCGGAGTTCCGCCGATCACAATATTTTGCGGCGTGCGGCGTTTAAGCCACATGGTGTATATCACAACGTAGAAGAAAATGGTGAAAGCGAGCAAACCCGCCGCAACCGCATTGGTCGTGTGATAAAGCGCCCAGACCGATGCAATCGACAGGAATATCCCGAAGGTGAGAGCCGTATTGGCACTGACGAGGCCGCGCGGCACGGGCCGAGTTTTTGTGCGGGACATTTTTGCGTCAATATCGGCGTCATACCACATATTCAGCGCGGCAGAGGCCCCTGCACCCGCTGCGATACAGACAATCGCCGCAATCGCTTTAAATAGAGAAATATCACCGGGCGCACACACGAGACCGGCCCACGCCGTAAACACCACAAGAGACATAACGCGCGGCTTCATCAGGGCAAAATAATCGCCCGGCTCAGCAGCGCTAAGGCCGCCTGTCGCATTTAAACCAAAGGCCGAATCTGTCTCCAGTTCGGCCCCTGACGTATTTATGTCAGTCATAGTGCTCACAATATCCGCCCTTAAGGGTGATCATCCTTACCGATAACCGGCAATGTATTGAATTGGTGGAACGGCGGCGGAGACGACAATGTCCACTCCAGCGTTGTTGCGCCCTCGCCCCAATAGTTATCACCCACGCGCTTACGCTGAATGAAGGACGCGATGAGCATCAAGAAGAACGCCGCAACACCAGCCAGTGTGACATAGGCACCGATGGAGGACACTTGATTCCACAAGGCGTATTCTTCGGGATAATCCACATAACGGCGCGGCATGCCCTGCATCCCAAGGAAGTGCTGCGGGAAGAAAATCAGGTTAACGCCGGTAAAGAACAGCCAGAAATGAATGGTCGCAAAGAAACGGTTATATTCATATCCGCTCATTTTACCGAACCAGTAATAGAAGCCGCAGAAAATACCGAACACAGCGC
>CAYGRF010000100.1:0-10337 GCA_964352275.1 uncultured Caulobacterales bacterium | reverse complement strand
GGGCGAAAAAAGCCCAATTTCCGATTCCGAGTTAACGTGAATTGCACTAGGGGCCTGTGCAGACACAGAATATGTGATAGAGTGCGCAAAAGGTTAGTTTTATGACGATGCATTCTCATACTCAATCGGCGCACCCCCCACTGGATAAAGCCGGACGTGTTCAAAAAGCCCGTGCGACATGCGAAGCGCATGGGGAGCGGTTCACGCCCCTGCGCGCGCATATTTTTGAGCTTTTGGTTGAGGCCGACGGCCCCGTGAAAGCCTATGACTTACTTGAGCAACTCCGTCCGGAGCGCGGCTCCCCGAAACCCCCTACGGTTTACCGCGCGCTGGATTTTTTCTCCCGTCTGGGCCTGATTCACCGCGTCGAAGCACTGAACGCTTATATTACATGCGATCACGCCCATGACGGCCATGCGGCTGAGTTTTTTATCTGTGAGACTTGTGACAGCGTTTCTGAACGCCATGCCCATGATCATGCGGACTGCTTGCCCGAAGGCTTTAAAATCCGCCATAGCGTGATTGAGCATTACGGTACATGCGAGAGCTGTAGCGCCGCGTAAGGCCCGTTCATTATGCAGGGTTTTATTCAAACATGGGCCGGAGAGTGCTCGGCATGGGAATGTGATGACCTCGGTCATCTTAACATGAGACATTACATGACCAAAGTGCGGCAAGCCCGCCAGATGATGGTCATACGGCTAGGCCTTGACGAAGCCTTCAAAATTGATGCTGTCAGTTCCGTGCGCGTGCGGGATTTCCACATTAAATATATGGGCGAAGCGCGGCCCGGCGATCCGTTGCGGATTGAAACGGCTGTTCTGAATGTCGGCGAATGCGAAGCGCGGCTGTGTCATATTATGTATCATGCCAGCGGAAAACTGGCCGCCTCTGTGGTGGAAACCATTGATCATGTCTATTTGCGCACCCAAAATGTCTTTCCGTGGCCGCAAAGGTTTCGCAAAAACGCGAAAGCGTTTACGGCCCAAGCTCAGCCGCAACCCACACAGCCGCGCGGGTTTACGTACGGCGAACCCGCACTGCAGCCTATCGAATCCCAGCTCCAAGACTGGAACGTCCCGCGCATCGGCGCTGGCGTATTCCAAACGGCTGAGACCGGGATAGACGGGCGCGTCGGCGCGCAGCCGCTTCTGGGGCGGACAACGGAAACCATCGGTCATTTCAAACAGGCATGGCCGGAATTACATGATGCCGACTACCGCGAGGCAGGCGGCTCCGGCGCGCTTTTAGAAGCCATGGTCACATTAGGTGCGCCCGCAGAAGCCGGGGACGCCTATCATTTCTATTCCGGTATCCACAGCGCCAATCCCTATACGCGGAGGCTCTTGCACAATATCGTCAATGTGGTCACAGGCGAGAATATTTTCTCCATGACCGGGATTGCCTGTTTGTTTAATTTAAACACCCGCAAATTGATTAAAACCGATCCCGCACAGGTCGCAGCGCTCAATTCGGTGTCCATTCCAGCATTTTCAGTCTAATCAGCCCGGCCCAAAGCCTGCTTTAAAGCCTTAATTGCTACATCCGGTCTTTGGAACGGGAAGAGATGATGGAGCTCTTTTTGGTAAATGACTTGCCCGCCACTCAGGCGTCTTTGCACTTTGGCGCGGATCAGCGGCGTACTCACCGGGGCTTTGCCAGCGTAAATGATCTGGCTATGGTTTGGCAACGCTCCCAACGCTTTAAACATATTATGACCCTGCGCCGCGAAAATCGCTTGCTCCCACCCCGGATTACACGCGAGTTGCACCCCGTCTTGATGGGGTTTTAATCCGCCTTCCAGATAATCTCTTAAGGTCTGATCGCTGATACTCTTAAACGCGCCGCGTCCGTGATAGCGCTCAAACGCGGCTTCCAAATTTTCAAACACGAAGCGCCGCCGCCCGGCATTTCGCGCAATCGGTATGAACCGTTTCATCAGTGCCCGCCCGCCCGGCAGTTTCGGGATTTGCCGCGCCAACCACGGCATCGAGACCGGATCAAACCCGGCAAATGCTTTGATTTTATCGCCCAGCTTGGGCGCAGCCAAAACCGCGCTGACCGCGCCAAAAGAATGGCCCGCAAGCACAATCGGCGCGTCAATATAATGCTCAATGAAATAGACAATATCATCCCGGAATATATGCCAGTTTTTAAGCCCCGCCGGATCTATGGGCAGCTCGCTCATCCCGTGCCCGCGTAAATCCAGCGCGATAGCATGCACACCGAGAGGCTCTAAAGCCGCCCGGTAAGACAGCCCGTTAAATCCATTGGCATTGACAAAGACAATCTGCGGCGGGGCGGACACATCACCAAAATGCACCGCCGACATTCGCCCGTCAGGCAGGTCGTAGAATTTACGTTTCATGACTTGCTTACCACGCTCAATATTTCGCGGGCATTTGCCCTGTCAGTTAAACTCATTTTCACAACGGTAAAAGCGGCACCTGTTAGCCTGCATTACATCGCATGCACTTTCGCCGGGTCGAGATCGTCTTCTATGGCTTGATCGAGAACGGCGAAGATTGCTTTGCGGGAGCGGCGCTTGGTGTTTTTAAAGGCTGTTTTATTAAGCTGTCCAAACATTTGCCCGGCCATCGCGCCCGCCATGGGAAGCTGCTCGGCGGGGATGACTTTATCAAAGAAGCCTGCATGCACCGCGCCTTTTGGGCTGAAAATTTCGGCGTTAATCACGCAGCGATTAAAATAGTTTTTCGCCAGATGATACCGCCCCATCTCAATCCCGAAATTATGCATGGTCATGCCAATAAGCGTCTCGTTCAGGCCAACCTTAAAATCACCTTCGGGGATAATCCGGTAATCGCAGGCCAGCGCCAAAAATGCGCCCATAGCAATCGTGTGTCCTGTGGACACTAAAATCACCGGGCGTGGAAACGCCATAATCCGGCGCGCGAGTTTGGAGCCAAGCGATGTAAGCTCAAGCGCGTCCTGCGGGCCATTGCCCATTTCTTTGAGGTCAAATCCGCCGGAAAAAATACCGTCCCGCCCGGTTAAAACAACAATCGCATCATCAGTCTCGGCCTTGTCAAACGCGGCCTCTAGGTTGCCGAGCATTTCAGTCGACAAAGCATTGGCCTTACCATCATCCATTTTGATGGTCGCGACGCCGTTATCCAGCGTATAAGTGACAAAGTTTGGCATAGTGTATCCCTTTTATTTTAAATCGGGAGTTTCCTCCCACCCCCCTGCGCTATCGCTTCGGGTACTTCCCCCCATAAATGGGGAGAAGAATGTTTTGTCTTCGGGGGCTTTACGCCGCCTTGCGGCTGAATTTCCCGTAAAATGTTTCGCCGCTGCTGGCCATATCGCGCAGAAGCGCGGGCACTTCGAACTGTTCGCCGTAAGCATCACGGAGCGCATCCGCGCGCTCAACGAAAGCTTTCGCTCCGATAGTATCGATAAAGCTAACCGCGCCGCCTGTGAACGGGGCAAAGCCCCAGCCAAAGATCGAGCCAAGGTCCGCTTCGCGCGGATCGTGGACAATGCCTTCCGCCATAGTGCGCGCGGCCTCAATAGCTTGGGCATACATTAGCCGGTCTTTAACCTCGGACACATCCGGTTGGTGCTCTTGCAGGCCGTTAACGGCAAACTGGCCCAGCTCTTCCCAGAGATGTTTTTCACGGCCATTATAAACATAAAAACCCTTGCCATTTTTGCGGCCCAGGCGGTCATGTTTTTCGACCATCGCCGTGATGATAGGATCCATCGTTCCGGCCTTATAAGCATTACCCAGATCCGCTTTGGTTTGCTGCAGAACTTTATAGCCCAGATCAATCGCGACTTCATCTTGAAGCGCGAGCGGCCCAACGGGCATCCCTGCCATTTTGGCTGCGTTTTCGATCAAGGCTGGTTTAACGCCTTCGGAGAGAAGGTTATAGCCCTCACCAATATAGCGCATCACGCAGCGATTGGCGTAAAAGCCGCGTGTGTCTTCGACCACAATCGGCACTTTGCGAATTTTAGAAACAAAATCAATAGCGCGTGAAATCGCGTAATCCGAGGTTTTTTCGCCTTTGATAATCTCAACCAGCATCATCTTGTGCACAGGGCTAAAGAAGTGAATACCGATGAAATTATCCGGGCGGGATGAGGCTTTGGCTAGATCCGTGATCGGGATAGTCGATGTGTTGGACCCGAACACCGCATCATCGGCAATGACGTCTTCGGCCATTTCGGTGATTTTCGCTTTGAGCTCAGAGTTTTCAAACACAGCTTCGACGATTAAATCGACTTTTTTGAGCTTTTTATAATCGGTGGTGGCTTCGATACGGTCGATAATCGCGTCAGCTTTTTCCTGGGTGGTTTTCCCGCGTTTCACGCGTTTGGTTTGCTCATCGATAGTGAACTGCTTTCCTTTATCCGCGCCTTCTTGGTCACGGTCAATCAGGACAACATCGATCCCGGCCATCGCCGATACATAGGCAATGCCTGCGCCCATAAAGCCTGCGCCAATGACGCCGACTTTCGCGACTGGTGCTTTTTCTTGGCCTTCGGGGCGGGCTTCGCCCTTTTCCAACGCCTGTTTGGACAAGAACAAAGACCGCACCATATTGCCGCTCTCAGGGCGGAGCATCAAATCGCAGAAATAGCGCGATTCAATCCGCAGCGCTGCATCCATATTGACTTGGGAGCCTTCATAGACACAGGCCAAAATATTGCGCATGGCCGGATAATTACCATAGCTTTCCTTTGAAAGCATGGCATTGGCACCGGCGAACATCTGGTAGCCTTGCGGCGTATAGGGCGCGCCGCCGGGGAATTTAAAGCGGTCTTGATCCCAAGGCTGTTTGGCTTTGGGATTATCAAGGCACCATTGTTTGGCAGTCGCAATCAAATCATCAGCGGGCACAACATCATGAAAAATGCCCATAGCTTTGCCTTCGGCTGCGCCGATATTTTTGCCTTGTAGTAAGATCGCAGAGGCCCCCATGAGCCCGACAAGACGCGGGAGTCGCTGCGTTCCGCCGCCGCCGGGCAGAAGGCCGATTAAAGCTTCCGGCAGGCCGGCCTTGACGCCCTTATTATCAGAGGCTGCGAAGCGGCCCGTACAGGCCAAAACAAATTCAAATCCGCCGCCAAGCGCCAGACCGTTCAGCGCGCAGGCTACCGGTTTACCGCAAGTTTCCAAATCTCGGAACAGGCGGTTCATATCGTAAACATTGTCAAATAAGGCTTTCTTGGCCCCTTCCGGGTCGCTCGCCATCGCCGCGCGCGCGCCGGATAGGTTCCCGCCCATTTCCTCAAGGTCAGCACCCGCGCAAAATGCGGGCTTCCCGGAGGCTATGACCGCGCCTTTGATACTATCATCGGATTTAATCATCGCCGTTAACGCCTGAATATCCTCCATAGAGCTGCGCCCCAGAACATTCATGCTCCGTCCGGGCATATTAAATGTCGCCAGCAAAATGCCGTCATCATCTTTTTCTATCTTAAAGTTTTCCATTGTGTGTCTCCTTATCTCGTGTCCTCACCCGGCATCGGGGAAGTGATATGCCCTTCAAGAAGAGCGAGTATATGATTTAATGACCGGTCCAAATCCTTGAGAACCTCATCATTCGTTAGTCTAAAAACAGTCAAGCCCTGATTTTCCAAATAGTGCGAACGCTTTCTATCATGCGCAATTTCTTCGTCGGAATTGTGTGTCCATCCATCGACCTCAATCACAAGTTTTTCGGCTATGCAGGCGAAATCGGCAATATAGGGCCCGATAGGATGTTGCCGCCGAAACCTAAAGCCTCCGAGCTGTTTTCTGCGAAGTTCACTCCACAGCAAACATTCTGCATCTGTCAGATTTGCTCGTAATTGTTTCGCAAACCGCCGGGATTGTTTCTCTGATGAACGCATAGAGCCCCCTTCGAGCGCTACGCGCCCACTTCCCCCGCTTGCGGGGGAAGAACCGGTTCCGCTCCTCCCCCATTTATGGGGGAGGTGGCCGAAGCAAAGCGAAGGTCGGTGGGGGTTGTGCACATTAACGGCCTCTTTAAACCCGCTCAATAATCGTGGCTGAACCCATGCCGCCGCCGACGCAGAGGGTGATCAGGCTGGTTTCTTTGTCCGTGCGCTCAAGCTCGTCCAGCATCGTACCGAGGATCATTGCACCCGTGGCCCCCAGAGGGTGCCCCATGGCAATTGCGCCGCCGTTCACGTTCATTTTATCATGGCTGACATTGTGGGCCTGCATGAAGCGCAGGACAACCGCCGCAAAAGCCTCGTTAAGCTCATAAAGATCAATATCATCAACATTCATCCCTGCGCGCTTGAGCGCTTTGGCGGCGACAAATTCCGGGCCGGTCAGCATAATCGTTGGTTCTGAGCCAATTTCGGCGAAGGCTCGGATGCGGGCGCGGGGTTTGAGCCCCAAAGCTTCGCCCATTTCCTTAGTGCCAACCAGCACAGCCGCAGCGCCGTCAACAATGCCGGAGCTGTTACCGGCATGGTGAACATGGGTGATTTTCTCAAGCTCAGGATATTTCTGCAAAGCGACAAAATCCATGCCCGGCATCACTGTGCCCATGGCTTGGAAAGACGGGTTGAGCGATCCGAGTGACTGCATATTGGTCTCGGGGCGCATATGTTCGTCATGGTCCAAAATCGTTACACCGAGCTGGTCTTTGACAGGGACAATGGATTTAGCAAACCGGCCTTCATCCCAGGCTTGTTTCGCGCGCTTTTGCGATTCAACCGCATAGGCATCGCAATCATCACGGGAGAACCCGTATTTGGTAGCGATCAAATCGGCGGAGATGCCTTGCGGGACAATCTGGTGGTCAAAGGCGATTTGCGGGTCTACGCCCATCGCGCCGCCGTCGCTGCCCATGGGAACGCGCGACATCATTTCAACGCCGCCGCCAATGGTCATATCGGCCATGCCGGACATGACTTTCGCCGCCGCCATGTTAACCGCTTCGAGGCCAGAAGCGCAAAAGCGGTTAATCGTGACGCCCGCCGCCGTCTCCGCGTAACCCGCCGTAATCGCGGCCACGCGGGCAATGTCCGCACCCTGCTCACCCACTGGAGAGACACAGCCCATAATCACATCATCAACTTTGGATGTGTCGAGACCATTACGAGTTTTAATCGCTTCTAATTGCTGGGTCAGCACAGAGAGCGAGGTAACCTCATGCAGGCTCCCGTTCTTTTTACCCTTACCGCGCGGCGTTCGCACCGCGTCAAAAATATATGCATCTGCCATGTGTGGCTCCTAATAATTTAATTGTTAATTTCTATTGGACACGAGTAAATCAGTTCGGGTCCCCGTTTTTCCCAATTATAAATGTAATACGCGTTAGTCGTAGGTGTGATGGTCACAATTGAGCCATCGACTGAACCCAAATTTGTTTTGCAGTCGGTTAGATTTAAATTTGTACCATAGAGATCTAAATTCACGGAAATTTTTTGGATCTCACAGGTTGTTTCAGTGTATCGAAAGTTGTTCCCTTTAATTTCGATTTCACCTAAACCGTCAGCGCAATTTTTGGTTTTACTATAAACTCCATCCCAGTAATTTTCATAAGTTGGAATTACTGTTTCATCGACCTCAGAAACTCCACAAGACGATAGTGCCATACACAGAATTGCTAATGTTGAAACTTGATGCTGACGTCTAAACTTCGGTAACTCAGAGCTTCGGCCTCTCAGTTCCCGCCATAAAATACGCTCAGCATCGGTTTCCTCGCGGCGGAGATATCTGGCGCGTTTTGTGATGAGTTTTCGCAAATCCGACGTCATTGAAACAGCCCCCCATCGACCTTCGCTTCGCTGCGGCCACTTCCCCCCGCAAGCGGGGAGAAGAATAAACGCGGCGCGTCCCCTTCTCCCCATTTATGGGGGGAAGTACCTGCGCAGCAGGGGATGGGGGGATATGTGCATTGAGTCTTCAAGGCTGCTACAAACTCCGGCCAATAACCATTTTCATGATTTCGTTTGTGCCGCCGTAGATTTTCTGAACGCGGCTATCGCGGTACATGCGGCCGATGCGGTATTCATTCATAAAGCCGTAGCCGCCGTGAAGCTGCAAGCACCGATCGACAACTTCGCATTCTTTGTCTGTGACCCAATATTTTGCCATAGACGCCGTGACCGTATCCAGTTCACCTTTGAGGTGCTTAGCCGCGCAATCATAGACAAATGTCTTGGCGATTTGCGTGATGGTTTTACATTCCGCGAGCTCGAATTGCGTGTTCTGGAAATTGATGATGGGCTGTCCGAACGCTTTGCGCTCTTTGCAATAATCAATGGTTAGCTCCAGCGCCGCTTCCATTTGCGCCACGCCTTGCACGGCAATATTTAGCCGCTCTTGCGGGAGCTCCTGCATCAATTGAATAAAGCCCATGCCAGGCTCTGGCCCCAAAAGACTATCGGCAGGCACTTTCATATCGTCAAAGAACAGCTCGGCTGTGTCTTGGGCGTCCATGCCGACCTTGTCGAGAATGCGTCCGCGGCGGAAGCCTTCCAAATCATCGGTCTCAACAACAAATAGCGATTTGGAGTGTTTGCCCTCACCGCCCGTATCCGCGACAACAATAATCAGGTTCGCCGTGCCGCCATTGGTGATGAAAGTTTTCGATCCGTTAATAACCCAGCCATTGCCTTCTTGTTTAGCGTTAGTTTTGACATTTTGCAGATCAGACCCAGTGCCGGGCTCGGACATAGCAATCGCGCCGACAAGCTCGCCGGAGGCCATTTTTGGCAGCCATTTTTGCTTTTGCTCTTCCGTGCCGTAATGCAGGATATAAGGCGCAATAATCGCGTTATGGAGCGACAGGCCGAACCCGTCTACATTGGCTTTAACAAGCTCTTCCATAATGATCATTTCGTGGCGGTAATCCCCGTCGCCCCCGCCATATTCAGACGGAATTGCGCAATTGAGAAGCCCCATCGCGCCGGCTTTGTTCCAATATTCGCGGTCGACTTTTTTGTTCTTGCGGAACCGCTCCGAATGCGGCGCCATTTCGCGGTCATAAAATCCGTAAACGGCTTCGCGGAAGATATTGATATCTTCCTCATCATACCAATCCGGGTTTTTAAAATCTAATGCACTCATTTATAAGACCTTCTCTTTTATTGGCTGATCCCGGCGAAAGCCGGAATCCATTTCGTATATAAAACTGTGCTCGGTGCCCAAGGAGGGCGGCGCAAACCGACTAAAACCGGTCCGCCGCCAACGCCATCACAGGCTCCGCGCCGCTTTTCAGCTTTGCCAGATGCGCGTCGATCTGCGGGACCATTCTTGCGGCAAAAAATTGGCCGGTGATAAGCTTATCGCGGTAGAACTGATCATCGCTTCCGGCATCAATTTTCTCTTGCGCAACTTTGCCCATTTTCGCCCACATATAGCTGAGCATGGCTATGCCCATCATATGCATGTAATCAACGCTGCCGGCAGCCGCATTATCCGGATTGCTCATGCCGTTTTGCATGATCCACATTGTGCCTTGGGTGAGCGAGTCTTTAGCGTGGGACAGCCCGTCAATCAGCGGCTTAATCGCTTCATTGCCCTCGTTTTCTTTGATGAACGCGTCCATCTCCGCTGAAACAGTCATAAGCGCGCGGCCGCCATTGCGGGCCAGCTTCCGGCCGACCAAATCAAGGGCTTGAATACCGTTTGCGCCCTCATAGATTTGCGCGATTTTCGCATCGCGCACAAATTGGCTCATGCCCCATTCTTCGATATAGCCGTGGCCGCCGTAAATCTGCTGGGCGTTGACACAGTTGTTAAAGCCGACATCGGTGATGTAGCCTTTAATCACCGGCGTCATCAGGCCTTGGAAATCATCGGCTTTTTCGCGCACCTTCTCGTCCGGAGAATATTTCTCTAAATCTTCTTGCAGCGCCGTGTGATAAATAAACGCGCGGCACCCTTCGTTAAAGGCGCGCATTTCCATAAGCATACGCCGCACGTCTGGATGTACCATTAACGGATCGGCGGGCCCGTTTTCATTTTTCGGGCCTGTTAACGCCCGGCCCTGCAAGCGGTCATTGGCGTAAACCACCGCGTTTTGATAGGCGACTTCGGACTGACACAGGCCTTGCATGCCTACGCCGAGGCGCGCTTCGTTCATCATGACGAACATGACCCGCAGGCCTTTATTCTCATCGCCGATCAGCTCGCCGACCGCATCATCATAATTCATAACGCAGGTAGAGTTGCCGTGAATGCCCATTTTTTCTTCAATCGAGCCGCACGATACGCCGTTTCGCTCGCCAATAGTGCCGTCAGCGTCCACATGATATTTCGGAACAATAAATAGCGAAATGCCATTGACGCCAACAGCAGCATCTACGATCCGCCCCAGCACCAACTCAAAAATAATAAC
>CAYGRF010000099.1:0-10561 GCA_964352275.1 uncultured Caulobacterales bacterium | reverse complement strand
GCCCATTCACTGTCTTCCCAGCCACAGCCGGAAAACTCCGGGTCAAACCGCTCTTTGGCCAAAATGGTATTGCGCACACAAAGATTGGACGAGCAGACATATTGCGGCCCCTTGGCTTGCCGCGCGGCAAGGGTCAGACAATCGGATGTCTCTGAAAAGGCCCGGTGCAGCTCTTGATCCGGTGTTTCGGCTTTGACGGGAACGTGAAAGCCGCCAAAAATAATGTCAGCCGTTTCTGCGGCAATTAAGGCCTTGTAATCAAACAGAAAATGATCGGTCACAGGCCGCATATCCGCGTCAAGGAATAATACCCAATCGGCGCGGGCATGCTCGGTTAAGCTATTGCGCGCATAGGCGCGGCCCCGGTTTTCAGCAGCAATCATAAGATGTACGGCTGCGCTCGAAGTTTTTATGTCGGCGCGCAGGCGGCTGTTGAGGTCTGCATCCCCGGTTCCGTCATCATAAAATAATATTTCAACATCGGAATTATGTGAGGCTTCGCGGGCGAGTGCCTCTAGGAGCGGCGCCGGGTCATCCCGGAAATATGGAATGAGAACTGACAAAACAGGTTTTCCGGTTTTATATACCGCGTTTTTCACATGCGTAATTTTGGGAGCTTCAAGCATGAGGAATTGCCTCCGGTTTTGGGCTGTCTGTTTTATGGGGGCGAAATTTTATGATTATATCCTTGATAAAGACGCGGCAATTTGCGGCGTTAATTATAAAGCATACAGAGGCGTAAACGATGGCACCGACTCCGGCTTTCAGGAGTACATGGAGCACATCAGGCATGGCCGGGTTTATGGGAACGGCAGAAACTATCCCGGCCATAATCAGGCACGCAGCGCTGATTTCAAAAAAAGCGCGAATGGGGAGCGGCAAAGGATAATGACGCCGCCCAACGGCAAGGGCGATAATCAGGCCTAGCATATAGGCGGCAACCGTCGCGTAGACAGCGCCCATAAGCCCCATGATAGGGATAAGCCAAATGTTCAGGCCGATATTAAGGATCACCGGCGGAACCATCGCCCACACAAAGGCCTGGGTGTGACCGCTCAGCATAAAGGCGCGCTGGGCGTAATAGGAAATCATCCCGTTCAGGACGCCGGCAAAGGCAATCATCGGCATGATCTTCACCGCTTCAGAGCGGACAGATTCGCCCAAGATAAATCCCGCGGGCTCGGCCACCAAAGCAATGCCGGTTGCGGCGGGCATGGAGATCCACAATAATATCGCGCCGTAATTTTTAAAAACCTCCCGGGAGCGTTCAAGCCCGTCCTTTTCCAGAGCCGTGACGACTATGGGGGTCACGGCCATAGCCATCCAGATAAACAGAACATCGAGGCTGCGGTTCGCCAGGTTATAACCGGCATTATAGTGTCCGGCTGCGCTTTCTCCCATAAACATAGTAATCAGGAACATATCGCCCGATGATAGTGCGTAGGTTAAAAGCAGGGATATGCAGATCGGCATGCCATATTTGAAATAGGTTTTGGCTTTTTCGCGCTGAACCACCCCGCCCTTCATGCGCCCCAATAAAAATGGCAGATCAATTAGCAAAACCAACAGCGTCGCAACGATAATGCCGATAAAGGGTGCAACCTCGCGCAGCGGTGTGGTCAATATCAAGATAATGCCGATACTAAAACTAATCAGCATCTGAGCCGTATATAGCGTGCTATAACGGCGGATCCGGTGCGCGGCCTTATGGGCTTCCATTCCCAGATTGATGATCAAGGATAAGCAGGTGGATAAGAGGGCAAAAACAAGAACGGTTTTCATCGGCCCGCCTAATGGCAAAGCCCAAAGCGCGGCCAAAATAGCAACGCTGCCAACACCCGCGCAGCCGATCGCGTAAACATAGATTGTCTTGAGATGCGAGCTTACATCATCCGTCTTTTCAGCCCGGGCTTGGAAACGCGCCATCGCCGCTTCCAGCCATGTAAACATGCCCATATGCACGAATTGCAGCGTGATTACGGCCAGTGCATATCGCCCAAACTCGGCGCTGCCGAGCAGACGCGTTAAGATCGCTATCGTGCCAAAACTGACGATAATATTCGCCAGATTGACAGGAATATAGGCGAGCATGGAACGTCCCATCATGAGAGCCGCTCCCTAGCGTGATATGTGCGCGCGCTTTTCATTACCGAATGTTTTCGCTATCGCCGAGTAAGCACGGAATGGTTTTGAACATGATCATGAAATCAAATCCGACCGAAGCGCGCTCAATATATTCCACATCCAATTGTACTCTGCGCGCAACGCCGGCCGCGTCATGGAGCGGCCCGCGGGATCCGTTAATCTGCGCCCATCCTGTCATGCCGGGTTTCACCTTATGGCGGTGCGCATATTCTTCGACGAGCTTATAGGATTCGACATTGCCCGTGCGCATACCAATCGCGTGCGGGCGCGGGCCGACAAGTGACATTTCGCCTTTGAGGACGTTTAGAAGCTGCGGCAGTTCATCCAGACTTGTTTTGCGAATAAAGCGTCCGACTTTCGTTACGCGGCTATCGCCGGCCGTGACTTGCTGAGCGGCGTGCTTATCTTCGTGCTCGACGCGCAGCGAGCGGAATTTATACACTTCAAAGACCCGGTTATTAAAGCCGTGCCGCTTTTGCTTAAACAAAACAGGGCCCGGACTATCAAGACGGATCATCAAAGCAATAAGAGCCAGAACCGGCGCGCCAAAGGTCAGCGCGCAGGCGCTGATGATGACATCCACCAAGCGTTTCACCGCTGTGTGCCGCCCGCTTTTGGGCTTTCCAGTCAGGTCATGCATGCTCACATTGGCGATTTGCGACAAGCGTTGATTGACATGGTCAAGAGTTTCAAACTCATCCACGACGAAAGCGATGCGGTTCGGCAATAGACGCACTTGCTCGACAAAAACCTGTTTGCGGGCCTCTGCCATGCTGGGCAGTGTGACTACAATCCTGTCAATATAAGGGAGTTCATCCCATGCCATCAGGTCTTGGATCTTACCAACAACCGGAACGCCGTGAATATCCGCTGGCGCGCGTGACAGACGGTCATCAAAAATCGCCAGAATGTTTAGCTCGCGCGAACGGGCATTGGCCTCAATCAGGCGCCGGGCCGATTCGGTTGCTCCGAGCATAACAATACGCGGAGCGAGCGCGCCGCTTTGGTGCAGGCGGCGAATATGCAAATAATAGAGTGAGTGTAAAATAAACAATCCGGCGGTGGCGAGTACGCCCGCCCAAGCCAGGGCATCCGGCATAAATGTATCGGGCTTTAATATGAGCGCCGTGCTCAGCCACACGCCAAGGGACGCAAACGCGGCAAAGAACACTTTCTTTTGGTGCGCGGTATAATTCTCAGCCGGGTGAAACCTGTGCGCGCCGCTCATCAAAAGCGTTGCCGTGAATATAGCTGTGCCCAGCAAGCCCGCCGCCACAGGCGCGAGGATGCCGCGTCCGTTCAGGCCAACATACCCGTTCCAGATTGTCACCAGAATGATGGCGGAAATCCAGATAATGTCCGAGGCCTGCAAAGCAAATTTGAGGGCTGAAGCGTTGATGTCGCGCTGCGGCACGGTGATCATGTCCAGCGTTTTGCGCGAGACGGACGCTGCGGGTGTTACGGTATAGTTTTGCAGAGGCGCCTGAGGGGGCCTTGCGGCCTGGGGTTCAGCTTTAGCTCTTTTTGGCTCCTGCATCTCATCTTTGGCATGGTTGCCATTGATGCGCGCCTTAAAACTATCCAAGCTTTCTGCTGGCCTTGTGGGCCGGTTATCCGCCGCCTTGGCTTCGGGCGTAGACGCGCTGGACTGTACGCTTTTTTGTGGTTTGACCATTTTTTTCCCCATCATTCCACGCTGTTCTACGATGTTTGAGCAAACATCTCGTAAACAGCGATATAAAAAAAACATGCTTGGGGCGTGCCGTTTTAAGCCGGATTGAACCAAAGTGGGACGTGGTCATAATATCATAGTTAATATGCGGTAAAATTCGGTCATTACTGGAGCGGCGTGTATTTTTTCTGGAAAAACATCTTAAAACTCACCCGCTTGCCCGTTCTGTTGTGGCACATATGAGCGCTTTTATGATGCTGTGTCTCATATGTGCTGTCCCGGAACAGCACAATAACAGCACAGGGCCAAACAAAGCGGGGCCACAAAGTTACGATTGTCTCTTGCAGCACAGCCATGTTTTCGCTAATGCCGCAGGCGGAGACGTGGCCGAGTGGTCGAAGGCGCTCCCCTGCTAAGGGAGTATGGGCCAAAAGCTCATCGAGGGTTCGAATCCCTTCGTCTCCGCCAGAACCTTTTGAAATCACTTAAAATTATCCCCATTGCGGGGCATGGCTAGTTTTCAAAGGATTTTAGGAAACTATCAATCGGCACGGAAACGGCACGTAACTCGACAAAAAAAGAGTCGATTCCTTCAGCAGCATCCTTCAAAAAACTTGGATTATAAGGCGCGTAGACTGCTGTTATGTCCAGATCTTGAGGTTTGTGACCAAGATGAGACTTAATTTCGTAAATAGAAACCTGACGTTTTGATAGCTCTCGACTTATCGTATGTCTTAGGCTGTAAGAGTTCACTTGCTTATCTAAGCCCGCTTTGTCGCGGGCGTAATTCCATGACTCATGCGGACTGCCGAGTCGCACGTTCTTCAATCCAACAATGTGTGTTGAGAGCGGGTACTCCGCCTTTAAAGCCTTTACTATTGGCACCAGTATTTCAGGCATTCGAATAGTTGGGCGATACTTAGTGGTTTGACGTCGTCCTGCTGGATTGAGTTGAATTAATCTGTTGTCGGTATCGCAACGTTCCAATGTAAGATCAAGCAAGGCCTCTTTTCGTGCTCCAGTCGCCAATAGCCAGATAATGTAATATCGCATAGTCTCTGATGGTGTGGCCTCGAAGAGGCGTGCAATGTCATTGACGCTCATTGGGCGACCACGAGGTGCGACTGCCTGTTTCTTCGATTTTGGAAGGTCGTGAATGAATGGAACCGATTCAAGTGTTCCGCGCTTGTAAGCTCTGTTCAGGGCGGCTCTACCAACTGTAATTACTCGGCTCACAGTTCCGCCTTTCATGCCTTTTGCAAATAGCCATTGATGAAAGCGTTCCTGTAATTTTACGTCTCGCAACTCATTGACCGTTTTGTCGCCATAAAAATCTAACCAATGATTTATACCTGCTCTGGCTTGGTCTTTAGATCGTAAAGTTGATCCGTGTTCGTTCCAATAAATGTTTAGCAACTCAGCAATTGTGACGTCTTTCGGTGACTGATCTATTTTTTGACGTTCTAAAAAGTACCAATCTTCTAAGCGTTTTTTACATTCTTCAAAGTCCGTCGAGCTGAGGCTACTGCGTCTAGTTTGACCTGAGGACGGGTCATACCACGTCCTGAACCACGCGCCTGAGCCATTCTTTCGTTGGCTGAGCCAGTAGTCTCCAACTTGGTATCTTTTGGTGGTTGTATATCTGGGCATGATTGTTGCGCTAGTAAATAGTCGATGAGGTGAAATCCGAAATACCCAACGCGGCGAATACTCTTTTGAATAAAGCCAATAGACCCGTTATGTCGCAATCGACTGAGGGTGGAGAGGCTAACGCCTAGTATTTGCGCGGCTTCGGGTTCGCTATAGGTTTCATAGACTTGAAACCCTTTAGCCTGTGCTATCGCGGTGTGAAGTTCAGATATTTCAACTGACATCGTTTGTTAATTAAGACAGCAGTATCATACTTGCTTTTTATAAAAGCGTCACACACTTCGCCTTGACTCATAAGGGTTTTATGGTGCGCGGAATTCAAAATGGCCGTTTCCATATTCCCCTAAATTCCCTTGTCATCGTCGTTGTTTGTGTAAAATAGCATTGCTTTTATAATTAGCGTCACTGGCTTTCCAGCAACGGCGCTTTCCCCTCTTTACATGACCAGAATTTATGATCAGCCTTGGAACAAGGGCCGCACCGTTGGCGTTCGGCGGGCGCTATCTCAAGCGGAAATTGCCGATATTCGTGCTCACCTTAGCCAGAGTAATATACACGATCATTGCCTGTTTATGGTCGCTATAGACACCATGCTCCGCGCCTCTGACCTTCTTAAACTGAAAGTATACGACATTCGGTTCTCTAACGGTGTGATCCGGCAAAGTTTTCCTACACGGCAACGGAAAACCCAAAGCCCAGTTTACCCCGTTCTGACGCCCCGCACACAGAAAGCTATCACGGTATGGCTTCAGACCAGTGGTAAGGGCGATACCGATTATCTCTTCACCCGTGAAAAGGATATTCACGGCCAACCTATAACCGTTGGTTTTTACCGTAGCCTTATTAAAGCATGGGCCGAAGATGTTGGAATCCCCTCTCAAGACATTAGCGCCCATTCACTGCGCCGCTCAAAGGCCACTTACCTTTATGAGCAAGGCGTTACAGTAGAACTCATAGGCCGCTTACTCGGTCACAAATCCCCCGCCTCAACCATCCGTTATCTGGGAATAGACGAAAGCCAAGCCCGCGAGGCGGCTCTGTCACATGACATTTTCAGCCCTCCTTCACACTCAACAAAAGCTCAAAAGCCGATGCTTAATGATCGCGAAATGGGTCGATTAGCGGAGACTTTGTGGGCGCAACTAGCCCCAAAACTAGGCGAAATGTTTGACGAAATGACCAAAAAAGGTAGAGAATAATGATACATAAACACTATTCCATGGCAGAAAGATGTGAATCGGCTTCCGGCAAAGGTGGGGCAAGAGCTGCACTTTTAACATTGTTAGGGAGTACAATCGCGCTTTCCGGTTGCGGCGCTGATGCCCAAGCCAAAGATGGTCAAGCCCCGATAAAAACAGCGAGTGCGGAACGCGTAGTTAATCGAACTCCTATTCCAGAACAAACCAACGTTCTGCCAGCATCATTTGGAAGTAACCCCGCTTTAGAAAAACTGGGTGATGAAGTCGTATTGAAAATTGTGGGAGATTACCGAACCTGTATTGGCGAAAACATTGCATTCGTGGCTGAACTAGATGACCCGCAAGATAAAGCCGATATGACGGAATACGGAGAAGAAGCTTGTAAAGAGAGCATGGGGAGCGCTATCTATATCGCGCAGGGTGAAGCTCATATTGCCCAAAATAAAGCTGACATGCGGGCAATGACAGATGCACTTATTGCACAGGCTAAATCAAAACAAGGCACGTAATCATTTGAATGAGTTTTGACGAACGCACGGCTCCGACAGAAATTTCCGGAGGCCAGTCTTCGGTTGAACAAACACCCTCGCGAAGTGTCGAGGATATTTCTAATGAACATGTTGAGCAACAAACGATTATTCAACATGTTGCTGATGCGGAGAATGCTGAGCACCAACAAGATCGCCAAAATGTCCTGACAGATCATTTAATGGAGATAGGGTGTTTAGAGGGTTTTGACTGGAACCATCCAGCTATTCCCGATGGGCTAGTAGATCGGTTGGTAGCATTTGAAGCCAATAAAAAAAGCACTCGACCACACTATGATTTGACTACCAAGCCAGATGTCATCGTCAAAAAGATAGCTGAAACGGAGTGGAGATTATTGCAGGAAGTAGAAAGCGAATTGAATGTAGATGACAAAGTACGAAATAGCGATCAAACAAAATCCTCATACGAACAGCTCATTGGTGAAACAGAAGGTGGTACTTTCGACAAATTCCAAGCGATTATTGATCGCGCTGATGAGTTCCCCGAGGAAGCTGCTCACGTAGCCGCGTTTCTGCAAATGAGAGATATGGCAATCACTCCCGAAGACACAGAACGCATTACGGCAAAAATCAACGGTATGGATATATCAGGCGGTATTCCCGATCCGGTACTCTTTGTTCAATCTGCGATTTTGACGGATGACAGTTTTTCTGAAAGTTATCAGGATGCGGTGGCTGAAAAGTTCAATATTCCAAACCCGCGTGTTAAAACAGGAGGACAGGTCGATCAAACACTGGACGCGCGTGATGCTAATGGTCAGCCGCTTTACACGCCTAATAACCCTGTTCCGATAGGCGATGATACTTTAGCCTACGAAAATCCTGATGGTAGCCGGGTGGTCGTAGTCGATACAGGTGATGGCCGTCGTCGTGAAATTCCACTAAACGGTAACGAGTCAGATGATGTGCGCGGGTTAAAAATTTCATTGGCACGAATTTGGGCACAAAATGAGTGGGACGGTGCGACGGACTTCTTTGGGGAAAGTGTCGATATTGAAAATGACATTCTTTCCCAAACTGACCCGCAAAAACTCGTCAAAGTTCGAAATACTATAAACGCCGTTCTAGGCGGAACTCGCGGATATGACGCGGTAATCGTCCAGAATAACGAGGTAGATTTCATCGGTTGGTTTAACCAACACATCTCGACCAAAGGTGACGCCGCGATTGGAGATTTCGATAAAGCGTCAGCCGTTGAGAATCGGACGAATTTGGGAATCCACCCTAACGGCAATCCTAACGAAGTTGATTACGAAGTTCTGAGAGCCGCGGCCAATTATGCCAAATCCCAATATGGAACGGGAGAGCCAAATTACTTTTCATTGCAGGAACATCTCAATGGATTGTTCCCAGACCGAGTGCCTTTAACTGAGGAACATCCTCAGTCTTAACAGAGCAATTTTTTGAAACTAATCTGCAAACGGGTATGATTGAACCCGTAGATGAAAACTCAAACCTTCGATCCCAAAAACAACGATGAACATGCGTTCTCGCATATCTTGATGCAGGCCTACCCACATGACAGGATAATATCTCCTGAAGAACTTGATTGGGCTATGCAGTGGTTTCGTAAAGGCGACATTCTAGAAACGAAAAACCGGATACGTGAAGGGTGGTGGCGAGATTTGCGCACTCTGCGTTTAAGCGAAAATAGCCGATTAAACCGTCCCCGTCTCAAGAGAATTGCCGAGTATATTTGGTCACAAGAAGGCCAGCCAGCTAGTTTTGAAACTTTGGAAGCTTGGCTTAAACCCCAAGATGAAGCCCTGCAAAAGCAAGTCTCACAAAAACTCAAAGCCGCTCAGAAAAAAAAGAAAATGCAGCGCAAACAGAAAAAGCTAGGACGAAAGCGGCGATAGTCGATTCCTGATAGTTCAAAAGTTGTAACAGGAAAACACCCCTCTGCTTTTTGCAACTTCATTTTTAGAAAGATGTTTGAATGCATACACCGAGGAAGCCTAGAATTTTCTTCCTATGCAAGAAACACCACGAACGGCTACGATTTCAAGACTGAACGATTTACTCAGAACCCAAGGGATTGGCGGGCGCGTTGTCGCCACCATTGGCGTTCAAAGCCTCAACCACGCCGTCCGAGGCAAGGTTGTCGAGGCTATTAGGGTCTATGACGATTTCGGCGGCGACAATGATCCATACGGCGAACATGACTTTGGCTCGGTAGAAGTGTCCGGTAAAAAGTACTTCTTCAAAATTGATTACTATGACCCAAGTCTGCAACGCGGATCAGAAGACCCTGCTGATCCTGAGAAAACAACGCGGGTAATGACGATTATGCGGGCCGATGAGTATTAAGAACAAGAATTACAATCCGGTTGGATATAAAAACACAAGGTGGTCAGCACATAGTGCAATTTTAAATATCACTCTTGAGTTTTTCCTAGTGTATAGGTTTTAAAAACATACAATCGAATCAAGGGTAATCACTAAATATGAAAGGATCGCCGATTTCACCTGAGCATATTACATGGCTTGTCGAGGCTAACAATGCAGCCGCGACGGCTGATGGGGTTTCTGCGCGGATTTGGGAGTTTAATCATGAAGAAAATCCCGAAGTTCTTAGTAAATGGGCAAAACACTTTAGAAACCACTATTGCTCGGATGATGAAATTGACTTTATGCAGGTTGGTGAGTCACGTAGCGACTACCTTAATGACATGAAATTCCCGACTCAAAGTGGAGGACTTGGCCCTTCAATAAGGGCTGGCGACTTTGGCGAAATACTTGTTGCAGATTTAATTGAGTGGCTTCTTGGGTTTTGGGTTCCCAGAGTTCGGTGGGGATCGAAAGTAATACGCAATGAATCGCCGAAAGGCAGCGATGTAATTGGGTTTCAATTTTTTAATGAAAATGATTCCTCAGATAAAGATATCTTAGCAATTTTTGAGGCTAAGACTAAATTTTCGAAAAGTGGAAATAATAAACTTCAAGATGCCATAAATGATTCCGCCAAAGACCACTTGAGGATTGCGGAATCCCTAAATTTTATAAAACAAAAATTACGTGAAAAGGGTAAGTTAGAAGAAGGAGCGAGAGTCGAACGCTTTCAATCCCCAATAGATAACCCTTATCGAAATATGTTCGGAGCCGCCGCTCTAATTGATACGGCATTTGAAACGGAGGCTAATTTACTCACGGCCAATGCTCATGAAACACCGTGTCCAAAAAACAAGACTGCATTGGTTCCACATCCAAATTTGGATGATTTGCAAGTGGTTGTCATTAAAGGCAGCAATATGATGCAGTTGGTTCACAAATTATATAAGTTGGCCGCCGATGAGTGAGGTGATCCCCATTATTTGGACAGCTTGAGACTGTTTTTAAGCTACAAT
>CAYGRF010000098.1:0-10610 GCA_964352275.1 uncultured Caulobacterales bacterium | reverse complement strand
TTGCGTCAGAGAGGGTAATAATGTCAGGGCATACTCTTGGAGCAGACTCATGACCATACGCGTTGCAGTGCTAAAGGGCGGAATGTCACCTGAGCGGGAGGTGTCGCTAGTCTCGGGCGCGGCAGTGGCCAAAGCGCTGCGGGCCGAAGGGTATGATGTCAGCGAAATCGATGCTGCGCCTAATCTGTGGGAGCAGCTTCATGCCGCTGATCCTGATATTGTGTTTAACGCGCTGCACGGCGAATGGGGCGAGGATGGCCGCGTACAGGGCGTATTGGATCTATTCGGCGCGCCTTATACTCATAGCGGGGTGATGGCCTCGGCGCTGGCGATGGATAAGCACCGCAGCAAGGCGGTGTTGCGGGATGTTGGCATCCGGGTGCCGGACGGGACATTAGTATCGCGCGTATCGGCGGCCTCCGAACATCCGCTCAAGCCCCCTTATGTAGTGAAACCAAACGCGCAAGGCTCAAGCGTGGGAGTCTATATCGTGCCGAAAGGCGCCAATAGCACACCGGCCGACATGGCGGCGAATACGGCCATGGGAGAACTGGTGCTGGCTGAAAAATTTGCGCCGGGACGGGAACTTACAGTGACGGTGATGGACGGTAAGGCTTTGGCTGTGACCGAAATTATCCCAAAATCCGGCTGGTATGATTATGACGCCAAGTATCAGGATGGAGGCTCTTCACATATTGTCCCGGCTGATATTCCCGATGAGGCCGCAGACTTATGCAAGACATGGGCACTTTTGGCGCATGAATCCCTGGGTTGCAAAGGCCTGACACGCTCGGATTTCCGTTTTGACGATAAAAATACAAAAGAATCTGACATAGTAAACAAAATGGTAATGCTTGAACTCAATACTCAACCCGGAATGACACCGACTTCGCTCGCGCCTGAACAGGCCGCCTATGTCGGTGTGACTTTTGGCCAGCTATGCCGCTGGATTGTTGAGGATGCTTCATGGCCGCGATAGGGCAGAAACGCGCAGGATATTCATCGAGTCCCAAACGGGGCAGCCCGATTAAGCCCGGTCTGCGCGGTGCGCGCAATTGGGCAACCGCGCAGGTGCGCGCAGCCAGCTATACCAAGCAAGGCTTTTGGCGTCTGGTTATATCTGTTTCCACATTATTGGTTGCGCTCGTTTTGGGCTCGCTTTGGCTTGGCGGGTTTTTACCTGACGCGCGCAAAGTCGGGGCTGATTTTACCCAGTCAAGATTAGAGTCTCTCGGATTTGTGGTTAAAAACATCGATGTAGTCGGCGAAGGGCATATACGCGAAGAGGATGTCCGTACGGCTCTTGCTGCCGCTCCCGGAGATTTTCTGTTTAGCGTCGATGTCAAAGCTGCGCAGAGCCGTATCCATTCCTTAAACTGGGTTGACCGCGCTGTTGTACGCCGTCTCTGGCCCAACAGTATTGTGGTGCAAATTATGGAGCGCCGCGCCGCAGCCATATGGCAATATCAGGGACAACTTGTCCTCGTCGATAAAGAGGGGCAGCCCATAAAGGGCGCGAATCCACTCGCCTTTGCCGAATTACCGCTAGTGGTAGGGGAAAACGCGGCTCTGAATATGCACGATATTCGCAGCACTCTGAGCGAATATCCGGATATTGCTGCGCGGGCCGAGGCTTTGGTGCAAATGCCAACGGGCCGCTGGGATATTGTTATGAATGATGGCCGAATGACTGTGAAGTTGCCGCCAGACAATGTGTCAGCGGCTTTAACGCATTTGACAGGTTTGCAGCGCACGCAGCAAATTTTAGATCGGACTATTGCTGTAATTGATATGCGGCTACCGGACCGTCTGACGCTGGTGCCGGGCCAAGCCGAGCCTGTGTAACGATCATGTTAGCGAGAGTTCCCAATAATAAGGCAGAGACGATTGCGGTTCTCGATATTGGAACCAGTAAAGTCGTGTGTTTGATCGGTCAAGCCGAGCCGAATTACGGCGTGCGGTTATTAGGCTCAGGTGTTGGCCCAAGCGAAGGCATAAAATCCGGCGCGGTGGTCGATATGGGAAGCGTTGAGACCACCATTCGTTCGGCTGTGGGTAAGGCAGAGCGCGAAGCAGGTGTGGCGGTGCAATCCGTATGTGTGAACTTGGCCACGCGGTCTTTGCGCTCAGAGCGCCTAACCGCAACAACAGAGTTTGCGAGCGGAGAAGTCGCAGAGCGCGATGTTAAACGTCTGCTGCACTCCTCGCTGGCCGAGTTTGCCGAACCTGACGAGACTTTTCTCCATGCCATACCGCTGAGCTGGAGCGTCGACGGAGAGCCGAATATCCAAGAGCCGCGCGGTATGTTCGGGTCGTCTCTTGACGTCGATATGCATTTTGTTTTGGCGGGTGTCGGGCCTCTGCGTAATCTGGCACATTGTATTGAGCGCTGCCACCTCCAGATGAAATCTGCAACGGCGTCGGCTTACGCGGCTGGTTTGGCTGTTTTGACCGATGATGAGCGCGACCTTGGCGTCACCGTGATTGATATGGGCGGAGGCATGACAACAGCGGCGATTTTCCGCGACGACAAATTGTTCCACGTCGAAGCCTTATCGATCGGGGGGCAAACTGTGACCAATGACATTGCGCGCGGTGTCATGACGCCTTTTGAGGCCGCTGAGCGCATTAAGATGATTTATGGTTCGGCTTTGCACGGGGCAAATGATGATACAGAAGTCATTCCGTGTCCGCCAATGGGCGCGCAGGATTTGCTGCATAATGAGCCGCGGTCTGTACTTACGGGTATTATTCGCTCGCGCACAGAAGAGACGTTTGAGATATTGCGGGATCGCATCCAGGAGATTGATTTAGAGGCTTTCTCTGGGCGTAGGATTGTGCTGACGGGCGGCGGCGCACAGCTCAACGGTGTGCGCGAAGTTGCAGAATATGTTTTTAATAAACGGGTGCGTATTGGCCGCCCTCACGGCATTCTTGGGCTAAAAGATACATTGACGGGCCCGGATTTTGCCGTGGCTGTGGGGCTTTTAAAATATGCATTTTCGCCTTCGGGTGAGGCTATTGCAGGGCCGCCGGATTTAACCGGCCGGCGGTACCGTAAAAAACGCTATTCAGGCGGCGGTCTTGGACGGTCTCTCCAGTGGCTCAAAGAAAACTTTTGATCGTCAATTGCCGAGTTGCAATACTCAGGAATTAGTCATTTCCTGAAATAAAATTAACCGGAGTTAAGACCTACTTAACGGATTTCGGTGACGATATTAACTGATTGCAAACCATAATTTAAAGGTCATCTCATGGGCATTAACCTCTCCCTCCCAAAAGAAGCGGAACTGAAACCCCGTATTGTTGTTATCGGAGTCGGCGGTGCTGGCGGAAATGCGGTCAATAATATGATCAATTCTGGCCTTGAAGGTATCGAATTTATCGTGGCCAATACTGATGCCCAGGCCTTGGCCTTTTCGAAAGCAGATCGCCGTGTGCAAATGGGCGGCGGGATTACCCAAGGCCTTGGCGCGGGCATGCGGCCTGATATTGGGGAGCAGTCGGCTGAAGATTCCTTGTCGGAAATCATGGAGCACCTTGAAGGCGCGCATATGTTATTTGTTGCCGCCGGAATGGGCGGGGGAACCGGTACGGGCGCTGCGCCTGTCATCGCCACTGCGGCGCGTAAGATGGGCATCCTCACTGTTGCGATCGTGACCAAACCTTTCCAGTTTGAAGGTACAAAACGTATGAGTATCGCGGAAGCGGGTATTGAACGCCTTTACGATTCTGTTGATACGCTTATCACTATTCCAAACCAAAATCTTTTCCGCGTAGCCACAGAGCAAACCACCATGGCAGACGCGTTTGCGCTGGCTGATGAAGTGCTTTACTCAGGCGTACGCGGCATTACCGATTTGATGGTTGTGCCCGGCTTGATCAATCTTGATTTCGCTGATGTTCGCACAATTATGGACGAAATGGGCAAAGCCATGATGGGAACAGGGGAAGCCACAGGTGAGCGCCGGGCGATTGAAGCGGCTGAAACCGCGATTACTAACCCACTGCTTGATGATGTTTCTCTTAAAGGCGCCAAAGGGGTGCTGATCAATATTACAGGCGGTCGAGATTTGACGCTTTACGAGGTGGACGAAGCCGCGAGCCTTATTCGCGGTCAAGTCGACCAAGATGCCAATATTATCGTCGGGTCTGCTCTTGATGACGATCTGGACGGAATTGTCCGCGTATCGGTTGTCGCCACAGGTGTCGGCTCGGAGTTTGCAGCCAAGCCTACGCCCGTCCAAAAATCCCGGCGTGAAATCGAACCGGAGATTGCGCCTCCTGCCCCGGCAATTCCAGCGCTTGCATCTATTTTGGATGAAGCCGCCGAAGAAGAACTATTATCCCTCGAAGCCGAAATGGCTCGTTTTGATCAAGAACCAGCCTATGTCAAATCGGCGCAAGCGCCTGTACCAACCCCGGTCGCTGAGCCTGCGCCAGTGCGTCCCGCCATGCCTCCGGTGGTAGCGACTGACCCGCAAACGGTCGTGAAACGCCCGTTTGGTTTCTTTGGCCGGAAAAAAGCTATTCCGGTTGCGACTACGCCGCCTGCGCCAAAGCCACGCGACACGGGTGATTTATTTGATAATGACGCCGATGATGAGTTAGCCATTCCTGCGTTTCTGCGGCGGCAAACGTAAGCCGCACTCAATTTTCGTGCTATAAAAGAATTTCTTTTGACCCCGCCCTTGTGGCGGGGTTTTTATTTAACATTCGGTCACGTTTCGAAACATTAGGTAACAGGGCGTTCCTTGCTCTCGGGTAACTGGACGCTTAGTTTGTGCTCAATGTCGCCATACTCGCCCATAAAACGTCAATCGACAATTTCCAGCCCCGCCGTTTGCGCTGGGATCGAACTGCATGGCGGCAACCATACGCGGATTGCGATGCGTCCGGCGCCTGTCGGTACTGGGCTTGTTTTTATCCGTACGGATATAACGGACCGGGACAATCATATCCCTGTTCGCCCTGACGCGGTTTCTGGCGTCAAGAACTGTACGACGCTGACGAACGCCGCTGGCGTGCATGTATCGACCGTGGAGCACCTTTTGGCTGCCTTAGCTGCCGCCGGGATTGATAATCTTTTCATTGACATTGACGGCGAAGAATTACCGGCTCTGGACGGGAGTAGTGATCCGTTTTTAAAGCTGATTGAGCAGGTTGGAATCACGCCGCAGCCTGCGCCCCGGCGTTATGTCAAAGTTTTGAAAACCATTGAGATCAAGCGCGGTGATGCATTTGCGCGGATTGAGCCTGCCGAAGCGCTGTGTCTGGATGTCACGATTGATTTTGAAGACGCCGCTATTGGCCGCCAACGGGTCGAGATTGAACCTGATGTACGCAGTTTCCGCGACAGTATTGCCGGCGCGCGCACCTTTGCCCGCATGCACGAGGTGGATGCCTTGCGCGCGGCAGGTCTCAGCAAAGGCGGATCTCTCGATAATGCGGTCATTGTTGACGGCGATAAAGTCCTCAATCCTGAGGGCCTGCGTTTCTCCGATGAATTTGTGCGCCATAAAGCCCTCGATTTGATGGGCGATCTGTATATGGGCGGCGCGATATTAGGCCGCGTTACGACTGTACGCGGTGGCCACGGACTTAATCATGAACTGCTGATTGCTTTGTTTGCTGAACCCGATGCGTGGAAATTTGTCTCGCTTAGAGCCTCAAACACCGTCCAAGAGCGGGATTCTGTTCTAGCCTAACAGTATTCTCACTTTTCCCCGCGGACTTTCTCGTCTACAAGGCGCCGATAAAGCGATATTTCAAAGTTAGCGAGTCGGTGAATGACCTCAAATCCTATTATGCGTTGGACCCTTCTTGCGGGCATGGCATTGACACTTGCTGCCTGTTCGACTTTTGGCTCCAAGCAAAAAGAACGCCTCGCCTATGTCGAGCGTCCCGCCGAAGTTATCTATAATCTGGGTGTTGACCGTATGGACCGGAATGACTGGGACCGGGCCAAATTATATTTCCAAGAGGTTGAGCGCCAGCACCCGTTTTCAAAATGGGCCCGCCGGTCCATGTTAATGACGGCCTACGCCAATTACAGATCGGCTGATTATGAGGAAGCGGCGAGCACAGCCCAGCGTTTCATCAGCCTTCACCCCGGTAATGAGAGCACGCCATATGCCTATTACCTCATTGCTATGTCGTTTTATGATCAGATTTATGATGTTGGGCGGGATCAGGCAACAACGGTCAGCGCGGAAGCCGCGCTCCAGCAGGTCGTACGCCGTTATCCTGATAGCGATTATGCGCGGGATGCGCGCCTGAAATTAGAACTGACCCGAGATCACCTTGCGGGTAAGGAAATGTCGGTTGGGCGTTATTATCTCAAAGAAAGCCAACAACTTGCGGCGATTGGCCGGTTTAAGACTGTGGTACGAGAGTATGAAACCACGTCCCATGTTGAAGAAGCGCTACACCGTTTGGTCGAGAGCTATGTTTCGATTGGTATTATAGAAGAGGCCAAGCTTGTGGGATCCGTTTTAGGGCATAATTATCCGTCATCAGAATGGTATGAGGATAGCTATGATCTCTTGTCACAATTCGGCGTCGACCTCGACAGTGAAGTGACTGTTAAGCGTGACCGAGGATATTGGCGCCGCTTACGCGAGCGCTTATTCTAGAAAATGTTGACCGAACTATCTATCCGAAATGTGGTTCTGATTGAAGCGCTGGATCTTGACTTAGATACAGGTTTAACGGCCCTGACGGGCGAGACAGGTGCGGGTAAATCTATCATCCTTGACTCGCTAGGTATGGCAACGGGTGCGCGGTCAGACCGGGGTTTGGTGCGCGCGGGTGCTGAGCAAGCGCAAGCAACAGCGGGCTTCCAAGTCGAGCAGGGTAATCCTGTCTGGGGCATACTCAATGAAGCCGGTATTGAAACTGAAGCTTCCGGGGCATTGGTTCTGCGCCGGAGTATCAATAAAGATGGCCGCAGCCGCGCCTTTATCAATGACGCGCCTGTTGGCGTGAAGCTGTTATCACAGGTCGGCGCGGCATTGCTCGAAGTTCACGGACAACATGACGGGCGAGGCCTTTTGGACCCGGCTGAGCATATTCATATGCTCGATGTATTTGGCGGGCTCGAGCCGGATCGCCAAGCGTGTGAGGCGGCTTTTGACGCCATGAGCATAGAGGCAAAGCGCTATGCAGCCTTAAAAGCCCGTTCACAAAAATCCCAAGATGACCGGGAGTTTTTTACGCATGCCATTACCGAGCTTGACCGGCTTGACCCGAAACCCGGTGAAGACGAAACCTTGGCCGCCGAACGTAAATTTTTACAAGGCGCAGAAGGCGCTCTGGCCGAATTATCCGCAGCCGAAGAGGCTTTGGGGGAAGACGGCGCGTTTGAGGAGCGTTTGACGGCCGCATTGTCCGGGATTGAGCGTGTAAGATCGAAAATCGGCGATGAGAGTTCTGCATCCGGTGTTTTAGACACCGCGATTAGCGCACTTGAAAAAGCTGTGATTGAGACCCAAGAAGCCCGCGCCGCTGTGAGCGAGGCCGCTATGCGGTTCGACGTAGAGCCGGGGCAGCTTGACGCTGTTGAAAAACGTCTGTTTGCCTTGCGCGCCGCCGCGCGTAAATACGGCGTCGAGGTCAGCGCTCTGGCGGCGCAGCGCCGGGATTTTGCTGAGCAGCTTGACGCGATTGATAATGTAGACCGTGATTTGAAAGCTGCAAAAGCCGCTATGGACACCGCCGTGAAAACCTATGAAACGACGGCGAAAGCGCTGAGTGCCGCGCGCCGCGCCGCTGGCGGGCGGCTTGATGCTGCGGTATCAACTGAATTACCGCCCCTTAAAATGGAACGGGCGACGTTTAATACGGATATTGAGCCCGGCCCGCAAACAGCTATGGGCGCGGATAAAGTCCGGTTCTTAGTCTCTACCAATCCCGGCACGCCGATTGGGCCGCTGGATAAGATTGCGTCGGGCGGCGAGCTGGCGCGCTTTGCGCTGGCGATTAAAGTTGCGCTTGCCGGGCGAACGGCGGCTGTCATGGTGTTTGACGAGGTTGATCAAGGCGTTGGCGGCGCGGTTGCCAGCGCGGTGGGTCGCCGTCTGGCGCGCCTGTCAGAGACTGCCCAGGTCTTTGTTGTAACCCATAGCCCTCAGGTCGCCGCTTGTGCTGGTCATCAATTCCTCATTCAAAAATCATCCACAGGCGTGACAACCACCACCCATGTCAGCCGGATTGCCGGGGATGAGCGCGAAGAAGAAATTGCCCGCATGCTGGCCGGTGATCACGTCACCCCTGAGGCGGTTGCAGCAGCGCGGCAGTTGATGAAAGCCTCATGACGGAAGAAGAGGCCAAACGCAGGCTGGCGCAGCTTGCCATGGAAATTCGGGCGGCTGATAGCCAGTATTATGATGATGACGCGCCGGTGCTGTCTGATGCGGAATATGATGCGCTCCGGATTGAAAATAATGAGATCGAGGCACGCTTCCCGCATCTTGCGCGCGCGGATAGCCCGTCCAAATCCGTTGGCGCAAAGCCGTCGGGTAAGTTTGGAAAAATCACTCATACTGTCCCCATGCTCTCGCTCGATAATGCGTTTACGGACGGCGATGTCGCGGATTTTACGGCGCGGGTGAAACGGTTTTTAAGCCTTGCTGATGACGTGCCGCTTGAGTTTACGGCTGAGCCGAAAATTGACGGATTGTCAGCCGCTTTGCGCTATGAAAACGGCGTTTTGATCCACGGCGCGACGCGGGGCGACGGGCGGACCGGGGAAGATGTCACCGCCAATTTGCGCACAGTCGATAATATCCCCAAACAGCTTTCCGGGGAAGGCTGGCCGGATGTGATCGAGGTGCGCGGCGAAGTCTATATTGATCATGCTGATTTCGGCGATATGAACGCGGCGCAAGTCGCAATGGGCAAAGACGCCTATAAGAATCCCCGTAACGCGGCGGCAGGCTCGCTCCGGCAAATTGACCCATCTGTGACAGCCCAGCGCCCGCTCAAATTCTTTGCCTATACGTGGGGCGAGATCAGCGCGCCGTTCGCGGACACCCAAATGCAAGCGGTACAGGCGTTCACGGCGTGGGGGTTTGATGTGAACCCACACATGAAAACCCATCAGAGCGCCGCAGATATGATTGGGCATTACCACGATATTGAGACCCGCCGTAGCGGGCTCGGTTATGATATTGACGGGGTTGTTTACAAGGTCAATGATTTGGCGCTGCAAGAGCGTTTGGGGTTTGTCTCTCGCGCGCCGCGCTGGGCGGTTGCCCATAAATTCCCGGCCGAGAAGGCGATCACCACGCTTAATGATATTGATATCCAAGTTGGCCGCACGGGGGCTTTGACGCCAGTGGCAAAGCTTGAGCCCATCACGGTCGGCGGCGTTGTGGTGTCGAACGCGACCCTCCACAACGAAGACGAAATTACGCGGCTCGGCGTGAAGCCCGGCGACACGGTTGAGATACAGCGCGCAGGCGACGTCATCCCGCAAGTGCTGCGCGTTGTTCAGGCGGGGCAGGGAGAGCCCTTTGTGTTTCCTCAGTCATGCCCGGTTTGCGGCGCGGATGCTGTGCGCGATAAGGACGAGAAGACAGGGCGCGTTGATGTGGTAAAGCGCTGCACAAACGGTCTGTCATGCCCGGCGCAGGCAACAGAATCGCTCAAACATTTTGTCTCGCGCCGGGCGTTCGACATTGACGGTATGGGCGCAAAGCAAATCGAATCTTTTTACGCGCGCGGTCTTGTCAAAGAGCCTGCGGATATTTTCATGCTTGAGAGCCGTAATGCGGACATTCAGCTTGAGACATGGGAGGGCTGGGGCGAAACTAGCGCAGAGAACCTGTTTGCGGCGATCAACGCGCGGCGCTCTGTTGACTTCTCCCGGTTTTTGTATGCGCTCGGGATTCGCCACATCGGGCAAGGCAATGCGGCTTTGATTGCTAAACATTATTTATCATGGGACGTTTTCCATGCGGCGATTTTATCGACTCATGATGATGCGTCTCCTGCATGGGCCGAGTTGATGGGAATTGACGGGGTCGGCCCCGGCGCTGCGAGCGCTTTGCGGGATTTCTTCACCCATGATACCAATGAAATCGTTGTTTCTAATCTTTTGTCTCACGTTCAAATCATTGATGCCGAAGCGCCTGTTAGCGACAGCGCCGTGTCAGGCAAGACCGTGGTTTTCACCGGAAAGTTAGAACTGTTCTCGCGCGACGAGGCCAAAGCCAAAGCTCAATCTCTCGGCGCGAAAGTCTCCGGCAGTGTGTCGGCCAAGACGGATTATTTGGTCGCCGGGCCGGGCGCGGGATCAAAGCTTAAAAAGGCTGAAGAGTTCGGCGTAAAAGTTTTGACTGAAACCGAATGGCTTGAATTGATCGGGTGATTTTGCCGCATTGTTCTCCTCCGTAGTGCTTGGGGAGTTGCATATTCACGATTTGCAAGATGAAACCTATTCCTACCGAAAAGAGCAGATGTAAGTCCCTCCCCCTTGCGGGGAGGGATTTTGGGTGGGGGATGCTTCGCGGACGCGAAGCGTAAGGTGCTACAATGGCTATATTCTTCGCACGCCGTTAGACACGGCGTGGCCCCCCCCCCCGCCCCCCCCCCCCGGGGGCGGGGGG
>CAYGRF010000097.1:0-10688 GCA_964352275.1 uncultured Caulobacterales bacterium | reverse complement strand
AGTTAATCGTCAGCAGGCTTACGGAAGCCGAGCTCAAGCATGATAAACCTGAAGATGTCTCTAAGCTCATACAGGATGCCAAGGCTTTACTCCAAGCGCCCACGCCGACTACTGGAGAAGGCTCGTGAGACACCTATTTGCACCTATTCTTATTAGCGCCTGTTTTTTAGCAAGCTCTTGTAACACTACCAGCTTCATTTCAGGGTCATCATCCATGCGCATCGAAGTTGATGTGTATAAGGGCCCCTTGGCCAATACCGTTGGCATACAAAAAGGACAATTGAGCATCGTGCTGGG
Source organism: uncultured Caulobacterales bacterium (assembly GCA_964352275.1). GTDB lineage: Bacteria > Pseudomonadota > Alphaproteobacteria > Caulobacterales > Maricaulaceae > JACOMS01. Next base: position 10,391 of record CAYGRF010000097.1, on the reverse strand, counting down.
TTCAGCGCGCGCCGCGCTGGAGGACATGGATGGCCAATTGATCACGTCAATGTGCCGGATGTCATGCTACGATTTCCCTGACACAGTAGCGTCAGATACGTACGAAGCTACTATGAATGATATCGCGAGAAATAAAGAAATTAAGAATAAAAAAATTAAGGGCAAAAACTCTTATCCCTACTTAGAGGGTCAGGATGTCAACGATGGTTTACCAAAACATTATGCAGCAGACGATCTTGCACACATAAGTGGTATGGAGGACAAAGACAAGCGCTTCGGTTACGCCTACCCTCAAAGGCACACACGCATGCTGACGCCCGGAGCTGACGTTTGCAAACTAACAAAAACACCACCCCGCTCACCTGACTCTCGCAATTATATAGCCCCTGAAAACAAGTATCAGACTTGCCAAGTTTATGTTCGCATGCGCCAACAGTTACGGAACGTAAAATGGTCAACGGATGCCTATATGGCAAAAGATGCTGGAAAATTCATGACGCCCGTTGCGTTTTACAGGGAAGTTTTGCTTGAGGATCAAAAAGCTAAAGTCGACTTTTCAACAAACCCCTGCAAAAAAATTATTTCTCAACCCGAACGGGATGCCTGCAGTACTGCAAACAATGAATCCAAGAAAGCTTATGAAATTCTTAAAGCGGAGCTAGTCTCCTCGAAACATGGTAGCGAAGCGCTACGCGCTACTACGCGAAATTTCACAGATGCATTGAAAGCGGTACTCGAGGTCACAGACGAGGCTAGTCGGCAACTTCAGCCTACGGCTGATGAATATGAAAAATCATTTGCCATAAGAGATTGGATGAATGATCTTAAAACTTTTAAAGCGCAAATCGAAGATATTGAAATCACCGACTTGGCTGGTCCAGTAACATCAAAACACACGTCAGTGGTAAATTCATCAAATTTCAATGACGCGCTATCGCTCAAAGCGTTAACGAAAGACATTGATAAATTTGAGGAAAGCCGTGCGTTTATTGCGTCTCATTTTGCTTCTCAAAATGCTATCATACAAGCCATGGAAACCAATTTTAACGAGATAGAAAAAGACATTTCATCAAGTTATCTCACTTCAATTCTTGGGGATCATATTATTTCCAAAGACTTTATACGACATGCCGATGAACTAGAGAAAAGATTAAGAGAGCTAGGCTATGCGGTTAACAGCTTCAAAAACGCAAGTCCAAATCTCAATCATCAGTATGAGGCCATAGAAAAACATGCAGTTCTGAAACCTAAAATTAGCTTTTCATTGCCCGCTAAAACGGCAACCCCAGAAAATATTGAAAGCGCGCTGGAAACGCTAACAAGCGTGTTAAATGACTATAAAAACTTATTAAACGAAACGCTTGCCAAAAAAAGCTGGAGCTTTACGCATCCAAGAATTATAGCAATCACAAACAAAATTTCTGATGTTAGTAACGCCGCTAAAGCGGATAAAAGCAAGCTCAAGAAAACTGATACCGACACAATACCACCTGAACTTGAAACACTCAACTCTGCAGTCACCGCGTTGAAAGCTCTCCCTTTTCCAGATGCAGAACCAGACGCAGTAAAAAAAGCTCTTGCGGATTTAAACAAAAATATGGCGCAGGGAAGCATTACTTTTACCAACGCGAACGAAAGACCAGCTTCCCAGCAGTCTTATACCGATCTTGCGCATAACTTTACCGCCAAACTATCCGGAACAGACGGAGCTGTAGATGAACTAGGGGATCGGATTGACCTGATAGAGCCACATGCCGCGCAAACGGGCGCAACCCCATTAGGGGAAACAATTTTCTCGGCGAAAGAAACGTTTGACAATGCCATTAGTCAGTACCGGTCAATATATAGTAGATTCACGACAATTCTCGACACATATGACCGTGATCAAGCTAAACATGAAACTGAAGCCTATTCGGATATAGCCGCTATCGCGGCAAGCATGCGAATTTTGGCAACTGCGATTACATTCCAAATGGCTTCCGTCGAACCGGAACAACGCCGCTTGCTAATCGATATGGCTAAGACGGCGAATTTGGGCGCCGAGATTTCCAACCAATTAACCTCGCGTGCAAACGCTCTTAATCTCCAGATCGGCGATGGTGTAAACGGCCCCGTCGACCGCAACCGACTATCCACAGGACAATATTTACGCGATACACAGCCCACAGCCTATGTGGATATGTATGATTGGCTCCAAGCCTCCACTTGGTGGGGCCGGACAACAACTAAGAACCGCATCAATGTTGCAAAAAGACTTTTTGAAAGTGATAATTGGTCACGGGTGAACGAAGTTTATGCCTCCGGTGCAGGAGACGTATCCATGGCATTTATTCGCGACGAAATTGGCAACTGGAATCTCAAATCCTTTGCCAATGACCCCTCGGATTTAACTTCGGCGCATACAAAATTAACGCTAGGACTTCTGGAAAAGGCCGCCGATATTGCTGATCTTACCATTACCGGCGGCGCGGTAGAAGCAGCCAAACGCGCTGCCGACATTGCCGCTTTAACCCAAGCAGCCAATGCCTCGCAAACCGGGACAACATCGACAACGAATGACCTTAAAGCCGGCACGTTGCTGGCGGGCATAGATATGAGCGCCTTTCGGAAAGAAATGCTGGATGATATAGAGGCCGCAGAGACCGAGCATAAGGCCGCGATGGAAGCCTATCCGGCAGATCCAGCAATGATTGAAAATCTTGCTGGAAATGCAGACCTTGAGATATTCAAGAAAGACGATGGTAATCCCGTCTGTCCTATCGAAGAGCCACAGCAAGATTCCCAAGGGCAAGCTGGTGCAGCTGCTGGCGGGCAAGCGCCGCCGAACACGGATGTAGCAACCCGATCTGAGGGCGATTCTGAAGCACCGCAAGTTAAGGCCAAAGAATGCCGCGTAGCCTATATTAAAACAAAGCGTGCAGAAGCCAATGATAACGCGTTAACGAAAGTCAACACGGCGATAACCCGCTACAAGGATTTAATCACAGCCATGCAAACCGTCGCTGCACAGCAGAAATAATCAACTGAAATGTATCGGGCAATAACCCTACACTTTCGTCATGGCGATCAAAGCCTGCGTTGACGGATCGTGGTCACCGGCCTCGCCGCTCATTTCGGATAATATGGTGCTGGCGAGGACTTTTCCGAGCTCGACGCCCCATTGGTCAAACGAGTTGACGCCCCAAATCACGCCCTGAACGAACACTTTATGCTCATATAGCGCAATCAAATGCCCTAGCGCGGACGGGGTGAGCGCGTCGAGCGTGATGGTTGTCGACGGGCGGTTTCCTGGGAAGGTTTTTTGCGGCGCAAGCGCGTCTATCTGCGCCGCGTCCATACCTTTGGCAGTCAGCTCTCCGCGGACTTTATATTCCGGTTTACCGATCATGAGCGCCTCGGATTGGGCGAAACAATTGGCAAGCAATGCCGCATGATGGTCCGGACGGGATTCGTGGTCTTTGAGCACAGCGACAAAATCGACAGGCGCGCCGGGCGTGCCTTGGTGGAGCCATTGGAAAAATGCATGCTGGCCGTTCGTGCCCTCATCCCCCCACATGATCGGACAGGTCAGACCGGCATCTTGACCATCGCGGCCTTTGGACTTTCCGTTACTCTCCATCTCAAGCTGCTGAAGGAAGGCGGCAATTTTGCGAATGCGGCGCGCATATGGAATGACCGCAACGCTGGTAAATCCAAGAATATTACGGTTCCAAATCCCGCACATGGCCATCAAAACGGGCAGGTTCTCCGCAAAAGGCGCGTCCCGGAAATGCGCGTCCATCGCCGCTGCGCCTTTAAGAAAATCGCTAAACGCTTTGCTGCCGTAAGCCAGCTCCAGCGACAGGCCAACCGCCGACCACACAGAGTAACGTCCGCCGACCCAGTCCCAAAAATCGAAAATCTGATCCGGCGCAATGCCAAACTCTTCCGCGCCTTCGCGGTTAGCTGTCACGGCAATAAAGTTTTGTCCCGCTTTGTTGCCCAGAGCATCTTCCAGCCACGCCCGCGCGGCGATAGCGTTCATGCGTGTTTCTTGGTTCGTGAATGATTTTGAGACCACAATCACTAATGTCGTTTTGGGATCAAGGCCCGCGAGTGCATCATTGATAGACGCCCCGTCAACATTTTCAGCAAAACGCAGTTCCAGCTTCGCCGGGACTGAGGCCGCAAACCCATCGGCGACGAGACGCGGGCCGAGGTCTGACCCGCCAATGCCGACATGGACAATCGCCTTATATTCACCTGAATCATGGATGGAGGCCGTGAAGGCTGCGATGCGTTTGCGCATCGCTTTGACCTCTTTTTGAACGGATTTCGATCCGCCAACGCCGCGCAGTGCCATGTGCAAAACCGCCCGGTCTTCGGAGGTGTTAATCTTATCGCCCGCAAAAAACCGAGCGCGCCATTCTTCAAGGTTGCTCGCCTTGGCCAGCTCCAACAAAGCCGACAGCGCCGCAGCGCTGATCGATTGTTTGGAAAAATCGGCGCGCAGCGGGCCAAGACGGTGAGCAAAATTATCAAGCCGGTCAGGCTCCAACTTAAACAAATCCGTAATCGCAGGCATTTGCTGCGCTAGCGATTCGAGGCGGTCATATTGTTTTTGTGTATCCGGCATGTCTGTCCTTTATGCGTTTTAAGCCTCATGGCCTTAAATTCTTAAGTTTTCAATATAAGAGAATAGGAAACGACGGTGAACCTGTTATGAAACGCCCATGATTTATCTTGTGACAGGTAGTGCCGGATTTATAGGCAATCATGTAGCGCTTGCGTTGCTTGAGGCCGGGCAAACCGTTATCGGCGTTGATTGCCTGACCGATTATTATGATGTGGGCCTGAAAGAAGCCCGGCTTAAGCGGCTCGGCGGGTTTGAAGGCTTTACCGAGGCCCGTATTGATTTGGCGGATGATGCGGCTTTGGATGCTCTCTTCGCGGCCCACAAACCGGATATTGTCATCAATCTTGCAGCCCAAGCGGGCGTACGGCATAGCCTGTCTCATCCCCGGGATTACCTCAAAAGCAACCTCTCAGGGTTCCTCAATATTCTGGAATGTGCGCGCCATCACGCGGTAAAGCACCTCCTATACGCCTCCACCAGTTCGGTTTACGGGGCTAACACTGCGGTACCGTTTCAAGAGTCCACTCCCGCCGATCATCCGCTCACCTTTTATGCCGCCTCTAAACGCGCCAATGAAATGATGGCGCACTCTTATAGCCATTTATTTGGCATTCCCTGTTCTGGCTTGCGGTTTTTTACCGTTTACGGGCCGTGGGGACGCCCGGACATGGCCTATTTTAAATTCGCGGAAAAAATCATCAACGGCACGCCCATCGATATTTATAATAACGGTCTTATGTCCCGTGATTTCACTTATATTGATGATATTGTCAGCGGCATTATTAAATTATGCGGCGTGGTTCCCACCATTGATCCCACATGGGACGGTAATAACCCCGACCCCAGCCGCAGCGGCGTTGCCCCGTTTCGCGTCTATAATATCGGCAATAGCGATGTGGTGCCGTTGCTCAGGTTTATTGACATTCTAGAAGATAGAATCGGAAAGAAAGCCATCCGTAACATGATGCCTATGCAAATGGGGGACGTTCCGACAACATTTGCCGATACATCAGCCCTCCATGCGGCAACAGGCTTTAAACCCAGTACACATATTGCTGACGGGCTTGAAAAATTTGTCGATTGGTACAAAACTTACTACAGGCATTAAAACGGATCGCTCCATTTTGCGTCGGTATAAAGATTCGTCCCCGAAAGCGTCCGTAGGAAAGCTTCCAGTTCGTTTTTTTCGGTTTCGCTCAAGTTTAATTGCCGGGGAACGCCGCCGACCATCAATCGGTTATCCAGCGTATTGAGAAACTGCGTGCGATTGGGGCCGGCTGGCGGCACTGGAATATTGTCATAATGATCAATCACCGACCGCAAATCGGCCAATGACCCATCATGCATAAATGGCCCGTTTGACGCCCCGTCATTGCGCACCAAATCCCGCAGCGCAGGCGCGCGTGTATTGGTAAAATCAAAGGCCGCCGGATCAGCGGCAACGCCGACCACGCCGTTTTGGTTGGAATTATCATTGATGGCAAATTCCGGGCCTCCGTGGCACCGCGCGCAGCCTGCGCCGCCGCCATTATTGCCGGGATTACCCATGAAAAGCGCTTTTCCTGAGTTCTCTGCGGCTGTGAAGTTCGGGAACGGCGCATTATTATTCGCAGCCTGCGCCCGGCCTTCATCAAATTTGCTGTCAAAGGACACAATAGAATTGACGAACTGCCCCAGCGCGCTTTGAATACGCGCCTCGGTAATGGTATCATCCAAAAACACAAATTGGAATAATTCGCGGTAATAGTCATTGCCCGCCATAATCGCGATCAAATCATCAAAATCAGGGCGGCCATTTTGGCCGCTAAACCCGTGCTCATTTTCATCTTTCATCGGGCGGGTCACTTGGTCTTCGATATCGACGGCGCGTTCATCCCAGAAGAACCGGGGTTCTCCGGTATAAAGCGTGTTGACGAGGCGCATAGAATGCCGCCCGGTTTGCAATCCAAAGACGCCTTGGCTGGTCACGCCCGGCTCGCTAAAGCCCGTTGATTGCCTATGGCAGGTTCCGCACGCCACAAAGCCATTGACGGAGAGTTGACGGTCATAAAAAATCACGCGGCCCAAAGCCGCCCCTTTATCAGTGACCGGGTTAGCGACCGCGGCGGCGGGACGAATATAGCCGGGGACAGACGGATTTGCGTAATTCGTCAAATTTTCAAGATCAATGCGCCCACCAAATGCGGTTTGAACAGCGTCTTGATCTGCGCCGACAGTGATAGTGAATGTGTCTGTTATTCCCAACGATCCATCGCTCGCCGTAACGGTTACGGTCACCGCACCGAGATCATTGGGCGTTCCTGAAATGGCCGCGCCATTGGCGGTAAAGCCGCGATCAGAAGGCGCAAACGTAACGCCGATGTTGAGCGCGTCCCCGTTCGCATCGGTAAAAGTGGCTCCGTTTTGAGATGCATCATATGTGAACGCAACCCCGACCTGTCCGGTTTGATTAGCATTGGGAGAGGCGACAACAGGCGCGGTATTGGAACTGACAGGCGTCACGGGAGCGGCCGAAGTCCCGCCGCCGCTACCGCCGCATGACGCCAGAAAAAGCAATGCCGCGATTGACGGAAGCACAATACGCATAATATATCCTCTCAACACCAAACCGGCTCGCCCGGTACGTTAAGCTGTGACGAGGGCGCGTTTACAGCAGTGTTACAGAGAGATTAACGATTAGTAATCGCCAGAGTCTAACGCTCAAACTTTACGAATTTCAGCTTTTTGGGCATGTCCGCATCCGGGCCGAGGCGGCGTTTTTTATCTTCGATATAATCGGCAAAGTTCCCTTCGAACCATTCGACGTGGCTATCGCCCTCAAAAGCAAGAATGTGAGTAGCCAAACGGTCAAGGAAGAACCGGTCGTGAGAAATAACTACGGCGCAGCCGGGGAATTTCTCTAACGCCACCTCAAGCGAAGCGAGTGTTTCCCGGTCAAGATCGTTGGTCGGCTCATCGAGGAGCAAAAGGTTGGACGGTTTGGAGAGCATTTTGGCAAGGTTGACGCGGTTGCGCTCACCGCCGGATAATTGACCGACATTTTTTTGCTGGTCAGTGCCTTTGAAATTAAACGCGCCGACATAGGCCCGGCTGGGCACTTCGCGTTTGCCCATCGTGATAATATCGAGGCCATCAGAGACCGCCTCCCAAACATTTTTGGACGCATCGAGATTGTCGCGCATCTGGTCTACATAGCCGACTTTCACGGTTTCGCCGACTTTAAACGTGCCTTCATCCGGCTGCTCTGCGCCTGTGATCATTTTAAACAAAGTTGTCTTACCCGCCCCGTTGGGGCCAATCACGCCAACAATGCCGCCGCGCGGCAAACGGAACGACAGGTCTTTGATCAGAAGTTTGTCGCCAAAAGCTTTGGAGATATTTTCCGCTTCGACAACCACATTGCCGAGCCTATCGCCCATCGGAATTCGAATATCCGCAACGCCCACCACTTCGTTTTCGGCATCATCACGCAACTTTTCATAGGCTGAGATCCGGGCTTTGGATTTGGCTTGGCGGGCTTTGGGGTTGGAGCGGATCCACTCTAACTCCCGTTTGAGCGCTTTGGTTTTCGAATCGCCCTCACGGCCCTCTTGGTCCATGCGCTTGCCTTTGGCTTCGAGCCATGAGGAATAATTCCCCTCATGCGGAAGGCCGCGTCCACGGTCGAGCTCCAGCGTCCAGCTTGTAATATTATCGAGGAAATACCGGTCGTGGGTAATCAGAATAATCGCGCCTTTATAATTGATCAGGTAATTTTCCAGCCATGCCACGGTTTCGGCGTCCAGATGGTTAGTCGGCTCATCCATCAACATCAGGTCGGGTTTTGATAGCAACATTTGGCAGAGGGCGACGCGGCGGGCTTCACCGCCGGACAAATTATTCACAGGCCAGTCTGCGGGCGGGCATCGCAGCGCCTGCATCGCCATTTCAATTTTGCTGTCAATATCCCATGCATCCCGCGCGTCGACCTGTTCTTGGAGTTCGGTCATTTTTTCCATGATTTCGTCGGAATAATTCTCAGCCATTTCCATGGCAACCGCATTATAGGCATCGAAAATTTGCTTGTCCTCGCAGCCTTCAATGACATTGCCCCACACATCTTTGTCATTATTCAGTCGCGGCTCTTGCGGAAGGTACCCAACGCGCACGCCCTCGGCGGCCCAATGTTCGCCCGAGACTTCTGTGTCCAGACCGGCCATAATTTTGAGAAGGGTGGACTTACCCGCACCGTTAATGCCGACAACGCCGATTTTCGCGTCCGGGTAAAACGATAGATGCACATTATCGAGAATGGTTTTATTGCCAAACTTTTTCGTCAGGCCCTGCATATGATAACAAAATTGGCGCGCCATGGCGTATTCCTTAGGTCAAAATCGGAAAGCGGTTATTGATGCGCATATGGGCCGCTAACGGCGAAATTTCAAGTCATATTTCTATGCTCGCGTCTCAGTTTGACCTCCCGTTCAAACTTGCTAATACGCCTTATGAGTCGCATCTCAATCTGGACAATCTTGGGCCTTGAGGGCCCGACGAGTGACATCAAAGCTATACGCAGCGCCTATGCTAAAACGCTACGCGTGACACGCCCTGATGAAAACCCGGACGGTTTTATGGTGCTTCGAGACGCATTTGAACACGCTCAAAACTACGCCTATTCTTATTTTGACGAAAAAGATCCGACAGAAATTCCCGCCCCAATATCACGGTCAACTATAGATATGCCAGCACCTAACCCGGTTAACTGGGTATCCGGGCCTCATACGGCATTGCGATCACCCGAAGAAAACAGGTTTGAGGGAATATGCCATGATCTACAAACTTTGCTGGCTGATACACAAAAGCGTAATGATGCAGCGGCCTGGACATCGCTACTCGGGCAGGCACAGTCTCTCCCGCTGGATGACTACACGCAATTTGAAAACCGTCTGCTCGCGGCCTTATTGGATTTATGGGGTTACTATGACCCGCCTCAGAAACCAGTAAAGGGTTTGAAAAAACTTCTGGGAAACCGCTTCAAACAGACCAAGATAAGCCAGTCCATTGGCAAGCTTATATTTGTTGAAATGGGATGGAACCGCTGGAAATTACTACCAGCAGACATGCAAGTGGAGCTATTATGGCTGCTATATGAACTTGGCCTTAAAGATAAACCCAAAACCGAGAAAAGCCCCAAGCAGAGCCTGTGGTCCGAAGCCCGGCTCATTCTTATTGCTCTGGCGATTGCCGTGGTTTTTGGACTTCTCGCCAAATGGGTTGAGCCTACCCCTGCGGCCTTGCCGCCTCCCTTACCCGAGAGCGGCGAAACAGCCTATGGCTCTTACGTAATGAATGGAGACCGAACGGGGTGGAACTATGAAACTGGCAAAGGCAATGATGCTATCAAGGCTTTAGGCGAAGGCGAAACCCTGACAGACAGTTTTGATTTACAATTTTCCGAGCAGGAAATCACGACCGTTACCATCACTATCACGGGCACAGGCGGAAAACCAGAACTCGGTCACACCCAAGACAGCCGCAGGCTTGATACGAAACCAGAGGCCGGCCCGCATTCCATACTATATCTCATTAGCGGCATCTTTGGATTTTTCGCCATATTCCGAGGTGGAGGTTTCATCATCGGTGTCATCTTAGGTTCCATAGGGCTGATATTCGAATCCGGGTGGCGGTCACTCAAGCGGTTTTTCTCGCCCTAGAATGATCAGGAACCCAAACTAAAAACGGAGCTAGAGCGTTTTGCGGTTGAATAGATTCATTTATGGGATTCCCTTTTGTTTTG
>CAYGRF010000096.1:4876-10688 GCA_964352275.1 uncultured Caulobacterales bacterium | reverse complement strand
GAGCTGCTCTTTTCTTTAAAGGGCGGATGAATAGAAACCACAAACCCCGGAAAATTTCACAGCCCTTACGGCGCTGAGCAATAACGCTCATCCTTAAATCTAACGTCTTAGGAGACCTCATGACACGCAAAATCACGCAATTTAACACCGACATCAAGACGGCGAATGTCACCACATTGCGGCGGAAAATTATTAAATTACAAAACCGCGTCAATGAACTGGAAGCTGAAATCATTACCTTGCAAAACGATGAAATATCGGACGAAGAGCATGAGGAAAACGTGCGTGCTCTGTGTGATTTGATGCAAAGCCTACCGCCAAGCGCGTACAAACCAGGGTCTGAATTTAACCCCAATCACGAGGTCGATAATGGAGAGTGTAAGCAATTTCTTGACAATTACGATTTCAAACTGAACATGAAATCATGATCTCTCCGCCGCACGGTTTTACGCACTATCCGCTATATTTCGATGCAGCGCAGCAATCTGCGTTGATTGATGCGGTTAAGGCAGGGGTGAGGGACGCGCCCTTTTGGCGTCCCTCTATGCCGCGTACCGGGACGCCGCTCTCGGTTGTCATGTCTAATTTTGGCCCGCTCGGATGGGTCACAGATAAAAACCAAGGCTACCGTTATGAACCGGCGCACCCGAAAACGCGCGCGCCGTGGCCCGCAATGCCGCCAATGCTGCATGATCTCTGGAACGCCGTGACAGATTACCCGGCGCCCCCGGAAGCGTGCCTGATTAACTGGTACCGAGAGGGCGCGAAAATGGGCGCGCATATTGATAGTGACGAGCAGGCGACAGACGCGCCGGTGGTCTCGATTTCGCTTGGCGATCCGGCCATGTTCCGCATTGGCGGCCCGCAGCGCGGCGGGCCCACCCGCGGCATTAAACTTTACTCCGGCGACGTGGTTGTGATGGCCGGGGAGAGCCGGAGGTGCTATCATGCGGTCTCAAAAGTGTTTTACGGCCAAAGCGCGCTCGTTCCTAAAGGCGGACGGATAAATTTAACCCTTAGGCGCGTGAATTTGCCGTGAGCCAGCCTTGATAGGATGAACCGATGAACTGGTATGACGTGCTTGGCCTGATCGGTGTGGCTTTTATTTTAGGGGCGTATTTGGCGCTGCAATTAGGGCGGTTGTCATCGGAGACCCCCGCCTTTTCTGCGCTGAATGCAGGCGGAGCGGGGTTGATTCTGGTCTCGCTGATCTATGATTTCAATCTATCGGCAGCCGTGATTGAGGCGGCGTGGCTCTTGATCAGCCTGTTTGGCTTGATCAAAGCCTACCGGGTACGGCGCAGTCATGGCCGCCCGGATGATAAAAACGGCTAAGCCTATTCAGCGGCGCTTGGCGCGGCCTCATCCGTTTTCTTGCGGGCCGGAGCTTTGCGGCGGCGAACCGGTTTGGCATCAGCGGCGGGAGCGGCTTCAGGCGCCACAACTTCAAGACTGTTGGCGGTCGGTGTGTCTGCCTGTGCTTCTGACTTGCGGGGGCGTTTTGCGCGGGGTTGGCGGCGCGGCTTGTCTTCGGAAGCATCAGACTCGAACGGCGTAGTGTCGCCGCCTTTATCAGAGTTGCCCTCAGAAGCCGCGCGCTCGGCTTCGCGGGCTGCGCGTTCCGCCTCGCGGGCGGCTTCGGCCTCTTCGCGGGCGGCAATGGCGGCTTGTTTAGCGGCTTCTTGCACATTCATGATGCGTAAATAATGCTCGGCATGTTGCCGTAAATTTTCGGCTTTAACGCGGTTTCCGCTAGACGCGGCATCGCGCGCGAGAGCCTCATATTTGTCATGGATTTGGCTAGCCGTCCCTCGAACCTTTACGTCCGGGCCGTTACTATCCATTGATCGATTGGAGTTGTTATTATTACTATTATGATTGTTATTCGTATTATTTCGACGGTTTCGTCCGCGTTGGCGTTTCATACCAGTGTCCTTAAAATCCCATCCCGCACGAAATCTGCGCGGTGCTTATGTCCTTTTGTGGGCTTCTTGCGGGTTGGGATATATCATCCGCCAACGCGCTTGTATGGCCTAGCAAAGAGTTTTCCATGCGCCAAGCCCTTTCTGCTCATATTAAGGAATTATTTCGCGCAATTCCTGCTGGGTCGCAAACGGATGTTAGGCTCTATTTGCGCATTATTCGGTATTTTCATGAGGAGGCGGGTTTTCGTCCGAAAACGACCCGGTTATGTCCCGCAAGGTCTTGACCAATCTCGACGGCCTCATAGGATTGCTCTCGTAGCATGTGTGATACGCTCACGCCTTGATCGTAGCCGATTTCCAGGACAAGCCACCCGCCGGGCGTTAAATGCCGCGCCGCGCCGCTTGTAATGACCCTGTAGGCTTCGAGCCCGTCCGCCCCTCCGCGCAGGGATAGATCCGGATCAAAGCCGGTAACCTCGCGCGGCAGAGCGGTCATTGCGGCGTCAGTAATATAAGGTGGGTTTGAGACAATGACATCGAAGCGCCTGGTCACGGGCTTCAGCCAGTCGCCGCGCAGCAAGGTCAGGCGGCCGCTAACATCATGGCGCTCTGCGTTGATCCGCGCAATAGCGAGCGCAGCGCTAGACATGTCAACGGCGTGGCCGATAGCGTCCAAGCGTTCGGCTAGAACGGAAATTATTATCGCGCCGGATCCGGTGCCGAGATCTAAAATAAGCGGCGTTTTCACCTTTGCGATACACCGCAGGACTATATCCACAAGGGTTTCTGTATCTTGGCGCGGGGAGAGCACATCTTTGGAAATGTGAAACCGCCGTCCGTAAAAATCCCGGTACCCTAAAATGTGATCGATCGGTTCTCCGGCTAATCGGCGGACCGCAAAAGCCTCAATGGCTTGATGGACGCCTTGCGGTAGGCCTTCATCTGATTTGAGGATTAAGTCTGCTGCGGACCAGTTTGCAGCGGCCATAATCAGAAGTTTGGCGTCGAGGGCTGGGCTCTCAAGTCCTGCGTGTTTAAACTGCGCAGTGAGAGTTCGGCGCAGTGAGCCAGCGCTCATAAGTCGGGGAACGGCTCGCCGCGCTCTGTTTCGATCCACTGTAAATTATTCATGGACATAATGACAATCAAGCCGGGTTCCTTGGCAAACATCATATGCGCCGCGCGCTTGAAAACCCCCATATCTTTTGAAGCGCGAATATCGGCAAATGGCACGCGCAGCGGCTCGTGACCGAAACTGAACAGCTTCATGAGCGACAGGTAAAGCGCGTCATCATCCACACTGAGCGTAACAATACCGCCATATTGCGCCGGAAAAAACCGCACGCGTCTCAGCAGGATACGGCGGGATTTTATGCGTAGTTCCGGCAAATGTTGCGGCGTCCCGTAATGCGCAGCCAAAGACGCCCATCCGCTGAGGCGGCTGATAAGAAAAACCATTGCCAGCCACATCAGCGGGAAAATGGCGGTAAACAATAAAACGCTGATAATCATAACCGTATTATCACTCATCGGGTCTCCAGTTCTTGGACAAGCGTCTCTACTGTGCGTTCAAGCCGTAGTAAATCCTCTGGCCGGGAGAGACTATGATCGCCGGTTTTGACCAGCGTCATTGTCACGTCATTACTGGTTAGCGCTGTCAAAAGACGGCTCGCATAATCCCACGGGACAACATCGTCCTGCAGGCCTTGGAGAATGCGTACCGGGCCGCCGAATGTGATGGGCGCGTCCAGGATTTGCCGCGCGCGGCCATCCTCAATTAGTTCCCGGCTATATTCATACGGTTCGTCATAATCTGATGGTTCATAATGAATGCCGTCTTCGATTACAGAACGGCGGGCCTCTGCGTCCCAATTTGCCCACATGAGTTTTTCCGTAAAGTCCGGCGCAGGCGCAATTAAAACCATGGCTTTTACCTTCTCGGGCCGGGCGATCATAGCCAGCAGCGAGGCCCATCCGCCCATAGATGAGCCAACTAAAATGACATTGCCCTGTGCCACTTCATCCATGATGTGTACGACGTCCCGTGCCCAGCGCGAGATGGTTCCGTCGCGAAAGCGGCCTGAGCTTGCGCCGTGTCCGAAATAATCAAACCGGATAAAGGCCCGCCCTGTACGCTCTGCCCATGCGTGTAAATGCAGAGCTTTTCCGCCTTCCATATCGGATTTCAATCCGCCGCACCAAATAATCGCAGGGCCGCGTCCGCTTACTTGCTTGTAAGCAAGTCTTTCGTCTCTTGATCCCGCATAAGGCGGGGCGGATAAATATTTCACAGGCGCATCGCCGGGCATCATGTTATGCATCCCTTTAAAGATTCGAGAGTTATGTATGAATGTGCTCCAAATCGTGCCCGAACTCAATGCCGGAGGTGTTGAGCGCACAACGATAGACATTGCCGAAGCGCTGGCGGCTAGGGGCCACGTTCCGCATGTGGCCAGCGTAGGCGGACGGCTTGAGCCTGAACTGCGCGCGCTGGGCGGAAAGCTGCATAAATTTGCTGTCGGGAGTAAGAACCCGCTGCATTATAAACGCAACAAACAGCGCCTCATTGATATAATCAAAGACGAGAATATTCACATCGTCCATGCCCGCTCGCGTGCTCCGGCTTGGCCGGCTTATGCGGCCGCTGAAGCGGCGTTCCGCCCCTTCGTCACAACTTATCACGGGATATATAATGCCAGTAATGGTCTCAAGCGGCGCTACAATGCCGTTATGACCAAAGGCGATCATATTATTGCCAATTCCGCCTTTACCAAAGCGCACATCATTACGGAGCACGGGACGGACCCTGATAAAATAACTGTCATACCCCGCGGCGTTGATATGAAAAAATTTGACCTTGCCGCCCTCAGCAAGACCCGTATTGAAGCGCAATTTGCGCTCTGGAATGTCCCGCTGGATAAACGCCTTGTCTTGCTTCCCGGGCGCCTGACGCGCTGGAAAGGGCAGCTTGTGGCTATAGAGGCCTTATCACACTTGCCGGATGATTATTGGCTGGTGTGTCTTGGCGATTCGCAGGGGCGGGATGATTACGCCGCAGAACTGAAAGCCGCCGCCCTGCGTTTCAATGTTGAAAGCCGTACTGTGTATCCCGGTCACAGCACCGATATGCCGGCCGCTCTCGCTTGCGCCGATATTGTTATATCCGCCTCGACAGACCCTGAAGCCTTTGGCCGCGTCGCCGCAGAAGCCCAGGCCATGCAGCGCCCCATTGTAGCTAGCCGCCATGGCGGATCCCTTGAAACGGTTCTGGAGGGCCAAACAGGATTGCTTACCCCGCCCGGCGATGCGCCTGCACTAGCGGCGGCTATTGTCAAGGCTGCGAACTGGGATGACTATGACGGCACACGCGCCCATGCTCATATCGCGGAAAACTTTTCAAAAACCCAAATGCAAGCCAAGACCTTGGCCGTGTATAAGGCCTTATTGTTGTAAATACGCCGCATAAGACGCGAAATCCGCGCCAGACTTAACTTGAGCGCTTGAAAGTTTGCGCCCGTGCGCCCATATTCATGCCCTAAGATAAGCCACACAAGGAGATTTCGGCATAGCTAGACGACCACACGCAGCGCCCCCGTCCAAGAAACCTAAAGGACCGCGCACAAATGAAGAAATTGATTCCGATAACGTCCTTCTGATTATGGAAGATGGCGAGAAGCGCGGCATTGTATCTATTGAAGATGCGAGAGCCGAAGCCCGTAAAGCCGGTCTCGATTTGGTCGAAGTGGCTCCAAACCCGAAAACGCCTGTTGTCAAAATTTTGGATTACGGAAAACTCCGTTTCGAGCAGCAAAAAAAGAAAGCGGCCGCCCGGAAAAGCCAGCGCACACAAGAGCTCAAAGAAATCAAAATGCGTCCCAATATTGATA
>CAYGRF010000096.1:0-4866 GCA_964352275.1 uncultured Caulobacterales bacterium | reverse complement strand
GTATTGATACGCATGATTATGAAGTCAAAACGCGCGCTATGACCCGGTTTTTTGATCGCGGTGATAAAGTGAAAGTCACAATTCGTTTCCGGGGCCGCGAGATGGCTCATATGGATCGGGGCATGACCCTATTGCAGCGCGTCAAAGAGGACTTCGAAGAAACCGCGAAGGTCGAATTTGAGCCTAAAACCGAAGGCCGCTTGATGACGATGGTTCTAGCGCCTAAATAGCCCAGCGTTTGATGCGCCTAAATTTATCCACAGGCCCTAGCGAAGCGGTGTTATTAGGCGTCCCATAGGGGCGCCTATCAGTTTGGAGCTGTGGCTTCAATCCGTCATGAATTTATGCTGGCACCATAACCCGTCGCCGCACTTAAAATACTGACCGCAGTGGTGTTTTGACCCACACGGAAGCTCTGTATCAAGCTTATGGGCTCAGGACTGTATAGCTAACATTGCTAAAACGTCACTTGTCGTTTCTTTTTTTGCGATGCATGGGGAGGTTGGGGTTTTAGCATTTTTTGGGCGTGCCTTTGCCTTTTTTTCATTGTTTATCAAAAATAAAAATATGAAAATCAATAAATTATTATTGAAAAACGATAATCAATAGTCTATCAAGCGATTCAAGAATAGAGGATAGCTGGAGATTGAGGCTATGAGCGAGATGATGATTACAGACACAAAACAGGATAAAGGCAAACTTTTGCTGCACAGGGTTTTGGTATTTGCCCTTCCGCCATTTTTGGTGATCGGCCTTGCGGTCGGCGTGGTCTTGATCATGGGCGCTTTAAAGCCAGACCCCGAAGAAAAAGAAGACGAGATCAAAGCGATCCCGGTATTAACATCAGTCGCCGTCACAGATGACGTAACGCTCAGCGTCTCCGCGCAGGGCGAAGTGCAGCCGCGCATCAAAATCAATATTGTGCCGCAAGTAGGCGGCAAAATCTCTTATATGTCATCAAGCTTTATCGAGGGCGGACGGTTCAAAAAAGGCGATCTGCTGGTTCGGATTGAGCCGGATGAATACCGCTTGCGCGTCGTTCAGGCCCAAGCCAATGTTGCGCAAGCCGAAACGACTCTGGCGCGCGAAAAATCCGAAGCCAATATTGCTGCGCAGGACTGGGCGGAAATTGGCCGCGGCGAAGCTGCAACGGCTCTAACCCTACGTGAGCCGCAAATGGCTGAAGCTGCGGCGCGGCTGGCGTCCGCGAAGGCTCAGCTTGATGAGGCTAAGCTTTATCTCTCGAGGACCTCGCTTTACGCGCCGTTTGATGGCCGCGTTACAACGCGCGCTGTAAACCAAGGCGAATTTGTCAGTGTTGGAACTCGCCTCGGTGAGGTCTACTCCGTGGATGTGATGGATGTCCGCTTGCCCATGACCAATGACGATCTGGCGCGCGCCGGGCTGTCACTCGGTTTCGTGGCGGGTAAAAACAATCCCGGTATTCCCGTGATATTGTCTGCGAATGTGGCGGGGCAGTATGCGCAGTGGCAGGCCCGGATTGTGCGCACGGATAGCGGTTTTGACCCGGCAACCCGTGTCTTGTTTGCTTATGCGGAAGTCAAAGACCCGTTTGGCGCCGGGGCTTCCGGGGGCATTCCGCTTGCGCCCGGTATTTTTGTCACGGCTGACATTCAAGGCGAAGCGCTAACCAATATGATTGTCATCCCGCGCGCGGCTCTGCGCGGTAAAGATCAAGTCTATGTCGCCAGCGGTGATACGTTGTCCGTCAAGACAGTTGCAGTCGCATCTTCTAACCGCCAGAGCGCGATTATCTCAAGCGGCCTGACCGCCGGAGATCAAGTGATCACATCGCCCATTCGCGGCGTTGCCGACGGGATGAAAATCGAAATGGTCGAACGGTCAAGCGTATCAGAAGACGCGCTCTTGGTTAAAGACGAGTAGGGAGACGGACATGAATAAGATCATTAAATGGTGGGCCAGCAACCCCGTCGCCGCAAACTTGCTTATGGCCATCTGTTTTATTGGCGGCCTTGTTAGCTATGTTCAAATTGAGCGCGAGCTCGATCCGTATGTCGAGTTCCCCGGCGCGTGGACCTCTGTATCATGGCCCGGCGCGTCGCCGCAGGATGTGGAAGAACAAATCGTTATCCGTTTGGAAGAAGCGCTGTCTGAAGTCGAGGGGGTCAACCGCATGTGGGCTTTTGCCGGAGAAGGCGGAGGCTCTGTCACGGTTGTAGGCAAAAACGGTGTTGATGAAGATAAATTGATGCGCGATGTCAAACGCCAAGTCGATGCGATCAATACATTCCCGCCCGCCGCCGAAGAGCCGCAAATCAACGTGTTTCGCAACCGGCAAGAAATCATTCGCCTCGCGGTCTCAGGCGATGAAAGTGTATCCGAGCGGTCCCTTAAACAGTTTGCCGAAAAAACGCGCCGTGACATAGCTCTGCTGGGATACGTGCCCGCCGTTGAGCTCTTTGGCGTGCGAAACGAAGAAGTATCAATTGAAGTCTCGGAGCAGACCCTGCGTCAATATGGATTGACCTTAAGTGATGTCTCGCAGGCTGTTCGCGGAACATCGGTCAACACGTCTTCAGGCAATGTACGAACCGAAACCGGCAATGTGCAACTTCGCATGCGCAAACAGGCGGACTCTCAGGAAGACTTTGAGAATATCATTGTCCGCCAAGACGCGAGCGGCGCAGTTGTTCGGATTAAAGATATTGCGACGGTGATTGACGGATTTGAACAGGTCAACTTGCTGGCGACTGTCAATGGTAAGCGCACGATCCTCGTGCAGGTTATGAGCGGTCCGAGCATGGACGTTGTTAAAATGTCGAAAAATGTCATGGGCTATGTCGAGCGTATCGAAGACGATCTCCCGGCGGGCATATCCATTACCACATGGGAAGACGCGGCGGATATGTATAAAGGCCGTATTTCGACTATCGCCAAAAACTTTTTTACCGGTCTGATACTGGTTTGCCTGACACTTATGTTGTTCTTGCGCCCTAAAATCGCGATCTGGGTGTCTATAGGGATTGCCACAGCTTTCGCCGGGGGACTCGCGCTTCTGCCTTTGTTTGATGTCTCGTTTAATATGATTTCTACATTCGCCTTTTTGTTGGTGATCGGGGTCATTGTCGACGATGCGATCATTGTCGGCGAAGCCATACATTTCAAAACTGAAGAGGGTGAGACCGGTCTTGACGCGGCTGTTGACGGAACCAACATGGTCGTCAAGCCGGTCGTCTTCGCAGTTTTAACAACGATGATATTCTTTGCGCCATGGATGTATCTGTCCGGCGGGACGAGCGAATTTACACGGGCGATCTCGCTTGTGGTGATCTTGGCTTTATTCTTCTCACTCGTGGAGTCGCTGCTGATATTGCCGGCTCACCTCGCGCATTTAAAACCGGTCAATCCCAAGAGCCGGATTATGCGCCTACAAAAGAAAATTTCCGACAGCCTTATGTGGGTCGCTGAAACACTCTACCGCCCGGCTATTACCTTTGCGCTGCGGCGGCGTTACCTCACGGCGTCAACCTTCTTGGCGCTGATGATTGTGACGGTTGGCCTCGTCTCCAACGGCCTTGTGAAATCGTCCTTCTTTCCGGAAAGCGAGTCGGATCAAATCGAAATTACCGTCGAAATGCCGGAAGGGACGCCCTATACGCGCTCGCTTGAGGTCTTGAAGCAAATTCAAATCGCCGAGAAAGAACTCGTCAAAGAGATCGAGGCCCGTGATGGGGCGCTGATTGAAAATTGGTATACACGCTCTCGCGATAATAATATTCTCGCGCTGGTCAAATTAGTACCGCCGGAAACGCGGACATTGACGGCCAAAGAAACCGCTGAACGCCTGCGCGAGTTGATTGGCGACGTGCCGGACGCGGAAACAATTTCGGTTGAGTATATGGACCAGAATGACGGCCCGCCCATCCAATATGTTTTAAATGCGGTTGAGTTTGAAGACCTGACGGCGGCTGCGGACGAGTTGATGGATAAGCTTCGCAGTTATGAGGGCGTTTATAATGTCGTCAACGACATGGAAAGCGCATCCGAGGAAGTGCAGTTTGATCTGAAACCGGGCGCGGAAGCGCTGGGGATCACCAGCGCCGAAGTCGCACGCCAAATCCGCCAAGGCTTCTTTGGTGATGAGGTTCAGCGTTTGCCGCGTGACGGCGAGGATGTTCGGGTCTATGTGCGTTATCCGCGCGCTGACCGGGAGTCCCTCGACTTTTTAAATTCCATTCGCCTACGCACCAATGATGGACGCGAACTGCCTTTATCGGCTGTTGCTGAGCTGAGGTTTGAGAAAGGTACCAACCGGATTCTGCGCAGGGAACGCCAACGGGCTTTGATCGTCAGTGCAGAGGTTGTCTCTGACCGGATTGAAGAAATCCGCAAAGACCTAAAGGATGATTTCTTCCAAGACTTCGATACCCGTCATCCAAACGTCAAGCGCGGTAATATTGGCCGCGCGCAAGGCCAAGCAGAGTTTCAGCAAGAGCTGATGACCTTCTTTCTGATTGCGATCGGCATTGCCTATTTCCTTGTTGCAGTATCGTTCAAATCCTATTGGGAACCGATCCTGATATTGCTGGCGGCCATTCCGTTCTGTTATTGCGGGATGATTATCGGGCATTTGGTGATGGGGAACACGATGTCGCTTCTGTCTATATTAGGCATGTTTGCGGCCGCAGGGGTGGCGGTAAATGACAACCTGGTCTTGCTCGATTACGTGCACAAATTGCGAGAACGCGGCATGGACGGCGCTAAGGCTCTTGTCGAAGCCGGAACGCGCCGTTTCCGGCCTATCTTGCTCACTTCGCTGACGACCTTTGTTGGACTGCTTCCGCTCCTGACCGAGCGCTCATTACAGGCACAGTGGCTCATTCC
>CAYGRF010000095.1:0-11259 GCA_964352275.1 uncultured Caulobacterales bacterium | reverse complement strand
AGCCTAGCTATTATCAACGGTCGCGATGTAGAGCTCGCGGGCACGGGTTAGGATCGCGTTTTCAATCTGGCGCGGCGTATCTGCATCCACCGCAGCATCAACCCAATTATTGCCGGAGCGAACCTGTTTAAATATTGAAGTCTTAAGCGCATCCGCCCGCAGGTTGGCGTCGAGAATATAGACGTTGGCCTTAAACCGCTCATCAGGCGCTTCGGGGTTGGCGTACCAATCGGTGATGATCACGCCGCCAAACGGGTCTACTTCAGAAAGCGGCAGAAATTCGAGGGTTTCAAGACTGGCGCGCCAAAGATAAGAGTTAACGCCCATATTCGGCGCGGATTTTGTGGTCTTCACGCGGTTGCTTGAACTTTCCGACTTAGACCCGCCGGGGACAATTTTGCTCACGGTGCTACATCCGGCGATCAGGCTGGCGCTGAGCAGGCCTGCTGCCAAAAGGGCAGTTGTGCGTTTCTTGAATATGGACATGTCGGCGCTCCGGTCTTGGTCGTGGGGCTGTAAAATTTTGCCCGTTATAACACCGAAATTTTTTCCTACCAGTGTTTCATTCATGAAAATCCAGCCATGAAGGGCCGAAAGGTTAACATATAAAACTTTTGTTAACCTTTTTTTAGGGGGCCATGCCGATAAAAGGTTAATTTTCGAACCAAATCGGTTCGCATCTTGCATGGAATGGGCCTTATGCCAGATATAGGACAAACACGAACGCTACTGCTGGGCAGTGCCGGTATTATTGTTGCTGCGCTTGCGATTGCCGCGCAGGCACAAACCGTAACGTCACCCTTTGCCAAAAAGAATAAGAAGCAAGCATGGGAGACCCAAGAGACTCCCGCAAACGCGCAGTCTGCCCCCGCCCAATCGATACAAGCTACGCAATATCAGACCCAGAAAGCCGCGCCGCAAGATCAAGCCGCGCCGCAAGCTTTTGTCCCTGCGATTGTACCCGCCCCCGTTAATCCTGCGCCGCTCACCTATGCCGCGCCGCCGCAACAGCAGGCACCGACCGCAGCGCCGCAATCACGAGGATCATCAACCGTCATATCCAATAATTGGCAGCCCTCTTATAGCTCATACAATTACCCACCGCTCAAAAGCGCCGCGCCGCAGCAAACACAGTCCGCGACATCCCTCGCGGGGGGCAATACTGCGCCTGCGAACGGGGCATATTTTCCAGGACGCTCCCAAGGATCAACCGGGTCTGATGGGTATAAACCCACCCTACGCGGACCAGCCTACACTGGCCCGCAAAACTTTGCGCCGCCGGTGCAGACGGCGCCTAACAACCAGTTCGCGGCCAGCGGGTCAAATAGTAGCGGCCAATTTGGTGCGGGTGGTCCATTTAGCGGCGGCCCTTACGCCCAAAGCGGCCCCTATTCAGACGCACCGCCTCCAGCCTCAATGCCGCAAAAACCTTATAAGCCAAGCTGGGCTGAACGGCTTGGGCTGTCAAACCTTATCAATACGCTCACGGGTTACCTGAGATTCGGCGCAGCCGGGACAGAAAATAACGGCTGGGATGCGGATTTTATCGTTGACGGGGCTGCACGCGGCGAAGTCAGCGCGAGTACCCAAGGCGGTCTTGAATACGGCGCAGGCATGCAAATCCGGGCACAATATGACAAACATCGCCGCGGCTTTGGCGGCCGTGTTAGCGACTGCCCGCCAACCCTTGCCGGATGTAACAGCACATTAACACCCGGCGGCGAGGCCTCTCTGCGCGGCCATACATCACAGTTTTACGCCAGCGGGCCGAGCAACGCCAAAGACACCGAATTTGCCGTCGAGGGCGCTTATTTGTTCCTGCGTTCGGCTTACGGCGACATTACAGCGGGCTGGGATGACGGCGCGGCCTATCTGTTCTCACTTGGCGCACCGACATTATTGGCTGTTGGCGCTTCAAACTCGCCCGTTGATTATACTGGTCTTGATTCGGTTAAAACGATCAATGACGCATCAGGGTTTGCAGAAAAAATCACCTATATCAGCCCACGTCTTTTAGGCGACACCATTGGGGTCGGGGTACAATTTGGCGCGTCCTATTCGCCCAACGCAAAATCTTGCGGCGTCGATTATTGCGTGCGCGCAAACGGCCAAGACGTCAGCGGCGCACTATCACCGGATCTGAAAGACGTCATGGAGTTCGGCGTTGCGCTTGACCGCAAATTTGATAACGGCTTCTCCGTTGAGGCTACCGCAACATATGCGATGGCATCCGAAGACAGCGCGATTGCTGAATTTGATGATTTAAAAGCCCTCGGCCTCGGCCTTGAGCTTGGTTATAACGATTTCACGCTTGGTGGATCCTATCTGGATAGCAATAATGGGCTGGCAAATGGCGATTACACGGCGTGGGATGCGGGCCTGACCTGGCAGCCCTCAAAACTCGGCTTTACCGCCGGATATGGCCAAGCCAAAGACAAAAACGTCAACCTGAAATCCAATCAGGCCGTCTTTGGTGTCAGTTATGACTGGAACGAGCACTACCGCCTTGGCACCGGCGTACAATATATTGAGCGCACAACACCGTTTAATATGGGCGGCGTTCTAACCCCGACTAAAGAAAAAGCGACCGCTATTTTCATCGAAGGCCGGGTCACGTTTTAAACATCCCGTTTTTAATCGACGATCCCGCTAACCCCGGCTATTCCGGCTGCGCCTGAGCCTATCAACTCCCGCGCATTGCCGGACTCTATGCCGCCAAGGGCTATGACCGGAACAGGGAGCGCTTTGCAAAGTGTCTTGAAAGCGTCAACGCCGATGGGCGCGCCCGCTGAGGGGCTGATGCTTTCAAAAACACTCGACACAAAAAGTCCGTCCAGACAGGAAATATCACCCGTATAAGCTCTCCCATTCTTTAAGCCCGCCATTGTGATAATCCAATCCGGGCAGCGCGCGCGCCAGATCATTGGTAACGCCACAGCTTCATCCCGCTTGAAATGGACGCCGTCTGCGCCGACCTCAATGGCAAGCACAGGATCTGCGCCAATCAGCAATTGCTGCCCGCGCGCCAATGTGATCTGCCGCAAGCGCTGAACAGTTTTTAGGCGGTCATGATGACCAAAATGCCGATAAACAATCGCTGCTCTTTCGGGCAATCTCTGAGCAGCGGCGCAAATATCGGGCAGGCGCTCCGGGTCGCTCATCAAGATTAACGGCGCGAGAGACGTTTCAGCCTTGCGCGCCTTGAACAAAGCCGTGGCCGCCCGCGCCATCTCGCCGCTTCCCTTATAATTCCATTCCCTGTAATGGGGGGACATGACTGATGATCTCTCTATTTCTGACAAGCGCGAACATATCCTAAGCCGGATTGAGGACGCTGCCAAGGCGTCCAGGCGCACGGCCAGCGCTATATCGCTCGTCGCCGCATCAAAAGTTCAGCCGGACGCGCGCATTGCCGACATGCTGGCCGCCGGGCAAATCGTTTTCGGCGAAAACCGCGTTCAAGAGGCGCAAAATCGTTGGGGTGAGACGTTTCGCTCCCATAGGGATAGTTTGGAGCTTCGGCTGATCGGGCCGCTGCAAACTAATAAAGCTGAAGACGCCGTGTCTCTTTTTGACGTAATTGAAACTCTGGACCGGGAAAAACTCGCGCGAGCTCTGGTAAAAGCGGCGGATAAAATCGGGCGCATGCCGCGCCTATTAGTGCAGGTCAATACGGGCGAAGAACCGCAAAAATCCGGCATTGCGCCGCAAGAGCTCACCGGGTTTCTCAA
Organism: uncultured Caulobacterales bacterium; assembly: GCA_964352275.1. Lineage (GTDB taxonomy): Bacteria > Pseudomonadota > Alphaproteobacteria > Caulobacterales > Maricaulaceae > JACOMS01. The sequence goes on along the minus strand of CAYGRF010000095.1, from coordinate 7,528 downwards.
AACCCTCAAAACTGAGTATAATCTTCAGCTCGAAGGCTTGATGTGCATCCCGCCTACGGGCGAAGCGGCGTCACCGCATTTCTGGCTGCTTGCCAAAATGGCCGCAGACCACGGCTTAAAAACGGTATCCATGGGTATGAGCAGCGATTACGAGACGGCCATTAAAATGGGCGCGACCCATGTTCGAGTCGGAAGCGCTCTATTTGGCAATCGGGATTACTCACCCGCCTGATGTTTTTTATCTTTATGGTGCCGAGGGGCGCGAACCGGTAATTGCGGACTCGCGCCGGAATAAAAGCGGTTCCCGGCAAAACCGTTGGGGCCAAAGAAGCGGTTATTGCCATAATATGACCGGCCATAGCGGCTCCGGCGTTTTGGCTTTTGTACGGCGGGGCGAAGAGCCTGTTGCTCTAAGGCTTCAATGCGCCGAGATTGCGCGGCTAAATCCCGTTTCTGCTGACTGATTTTCCTTTGCAGTGCAGCCGTCTCGCGCATGGTCTCTTGCGCTTTTTGGCGCGCGGCCAAAATTTCAAAATTGATCGCCGGATGAGTGCCCCGGTACACCGTCACGCCGTTTTCTTGGCTGGCTTTATAGGCCGGTGTTTCTCCAGCCTGCACCGGAAGCGCCATTGCCGCGCCCATAATGATAAATGCTGCTGCGATGTAGCGCATGGAAACCTCCGTATAATACGAAGGGATGGATGCAAGAAACGCGCCGCAGTCTGGTTTCCGAAAATTAGTTTATATCGTCAGGCGGTTGTCCCACAGCGCGGCATAATCTTCCCGGCAAACCGATAGCATATCCTCATAAGCGTCTGGAGTATGGGGCGCGTGGTTAGGCGGGGCGGCAAACCCGTTTGAGCGCTCAACCGAGGCATACCAATGAGGTGCCCAGGCCCCGTCTTCAGAGCGCGGGCCAGGCTCCCATGACAACATCGCCGGATCAAAATCAATATCGATCTCTGCGCAAAGCGCCTTTAACATGGGCTCCGGCGCGGCCAAAATATCGGCGCTATCGACGATTGGCGGCGGCGCGCCTGTCATGGCGGCAAGCCTGTCATAAAGCCGCCTTTGCGGGGCAAAGCCCAAATCATCAAGCGTAAACTCTGCGCGGCCTTTAATATATGAGGCAATGACGCGCGCCGGATCACGCAGCAGGAAAAAATGCTTCGCCCCCGCCGCCCATGAGAGCGGGAAGCCGTCTATCATATGATGCGGCATGTGTTTTTGGAAATAAACCGCGCGCCCGTTTGGCGCAGGGCCCGCGCACATCGCGGCAGCTTTGACGGGATCGGTTTCGTGCGCCGCCAGGGTTTCATCACGGCCCGGGTGGGGTTTGCCGGTCGCGGCTAAAAACGGGGCGAAAAACGGCTCGTCCAAAACGGCACAATCCGCGCGCGCGCCGAAACTGCGCATCATGGCCGTCGATAGGTTACGCGGCCCGGACCACATACAAACCGCTTGGCTCACCGTTTTGCGTCCCGCCGGATCAGGTCCATATATAGCCCTTGAAGGCGCTGGGTCATCGGCCCGCGCTGACCGCTGCCAATCACGCGGCCGTCAACCGAGCCTACAGGCGCAAGGCCTGCAAATGTCCCTGTTGTGAACGATTCGTCTGCGCTGTAGACTTTGGCGAGTGGGAAGTTTTTCTCAAACACCGGAATATCATTTTCGCGGCAAATCTGAATAATTTTGCCCCGCGTAATCCCGTCGAGACAGTAATCCCCCGATGATGTCCACACCTCTCCGCCGCGCACAATAAAGAAATGAGTGGAATTACACGTCGCCACAAAGCCTTGCGGGTCCAGCATCAACCCTTCGTCTGCGCCCGCTTGGATGGCTTGAACGCAGGCCGTAATGCAGTTGATTTTGGAATGGGTGTTCAGGCTTGGGTCTTGGACATCAGCCCGGCCTCGCCGGACGGACACCGTATAGAGCGAAAGCGTATTTTCAGCCGTTTTCGGGTCGGCTTTTTTAAATTCCGGGGCAATGACAATCGTTGCCGGGCTGATAACAACACGGGGGTCTTGGTACGGAGTTGAGCGCAGACCGCGCGTAACCATAAGACGGATATGAACCTCATCCTCCATATCATTCGCGGCGAGGGTGTCGTAAATCCTCTGGGCAAGAGCCTCTTTTGTCAGGCCTATATCAATAGCGAGCGCGGCTGCGCCCTCCCAAAGACGCGCTAAATGTTCATCCAAAAATGCAATGCGGCCATGATGAAGGCGAAGCCCCTCCCAAATACCGTCACCGAGCATAAACCCCGAATCAAACACATTGACGACGGCTTTGCCGCGCGGAACTATTGTGCCGTTCACATTAAACAACACCTGTTCATTGCGCGGATCGGCAATATAGGCATGAGAACCAAATGCCATGTCTGATCCCTCCATAAAAAAGACAACCCCCTTCGCAGAGCGAAGGGGGCGTCGTGCGCAGAAATAAATCGGCTGATTGGGGGAACCGACTGTATCCGCGCGCGCCCCGTTAAATTTTAGTCGCCCTTATACGACCGATAGGTAATACGTATCATATCATCCTGTTTGATGAATACATCAAAAGCGGAATAATCACTTAAAATTTTCGCGTCAATCATGTCATCCACAGATTGCCCGGCCTCAGCGGCTTTCTTTACCCGCGCCAAAATATCAACGAGCATGTCGCGTGTATTTTGCAGATCTTGTTTCGTGGCCATATTGCCGTGTCCGGGAATGACTTGCGTATCCTCGTCAATCATTGCCAGTGCCGTGTCGTGTGAGGCGATCATGCCCTGCAATGACCCGCCCGCGTCAATATCGACATAGGGAAACCATTCGTGAAAGAAATTGTCGCCCATATGCAGGACGTTAGCTTCTTTAAAATAGACAATCGAATCGCCGTCCGTATGGGCAGCCGGGGTGTGCATGACCTGAACGGTTTGACCGTTAATATGAAAGGTTGCCGTATCCGAAAATGTCAAAACAGGCCATTGGTGCGGATCTGTGGCTTCGACTTCTCTGTCCCATAATGTGTTCTGAAACGTCATGCCCATGCGGGCCCTGACATTATCATGCGCCACAATCACTGCGCCGGCATCTTTCATGGCGCCATTCGCGCCTGTGTGATCACCGTGATAATGGGTATTGATAACGTAACGTATCGGCGCATCCGATAGTGTGCGAAGCTGCGCAATTATCTGATCCGCGAACCGGTCAAATTTATCATCAATGACGAAAATACCGTCTACGCCAATCGACACGCCAATATTGCCGCCCGGCCCGGCTAGGCGGTAGAAACCATTGCCAAGATCATCAATGGTGATATCCATTTTCGGCGCGGGCTCGGTAGCATCGCTTTTGGCTTGGTGTTGATGCGCGAAGGCTGTGGCCGGTAAGGCGAAAGCAGAAAGCGCGAGGAAAGCCGCCGCCATAGTCATAGTTTTGGTCATAGGGTCTTTTCCTTAAGAGGCTTTCGAAAATGGCGCTCCGGGCGGTAAAACCCGGTCTGGTAATTGATGCGCGTCCATCATGGCGCGAATGTTTATCAGGATCTTTTCCCCCATCTCCCGGCGCGATTCAAATGTCGCGGAACCAATGTGCGGCGCGAGAATAACATTGGGAAGGCCAAGCAAATCCGGATGAATGTCCGGTTCGTTTTCGTAAACATCCAGACCCGCCCCGCCAATTGCGCCGTTTGCCAGCGCGCGCGCCAGCGCGGCTTCGTCAATAACATCGCCGCGTGATGTGTTTACAATATAGCTGTCATGCGACATCGCCGCGAGCCGTTCAGCATTGATCAGGTGATGCGTATCCGGCGTTTTCGGGCAATTGATCGAGACAATATCAACTGTAGCCAGCATAGCGTTGAGATCGTCCCAATAGGTGGCGCTTAATTCCAGCGCAATCGGAGCGGGAACAGGGCGGCGATTGTGGTAATGCACCGCAAGGCCAAAGGCATGCGCGCGGCGCGCAACCGCTTGCCCGATGCGGCCCATCCCCACAATGCCCAGTTTTTTACCGCGCACTCTGTGGCCGAGCAGACCTGTCGGGGCCCAGCCCATAAACCCGCCTGCGCGCGCAATCCTGTCGCCTTCAACCAACCTGCGCGGCACCGCCAAAATCAGCGCCATAGTCAAATCCGCCGTGTCTTGGGTCAGAACGCCCGGTGTGTTGGTTACGCTAATACCGCGCGCGTGGGCGCTCGCAACGTCAATATGATCTGTGCCTGCGCCAAAGTTTGCGATGAGCCGCAAATCCGGCCCGGCAGCCGCAATGATGTCCGCATCGATCCGGTCGGTTACCGTCGGCACAAAAACATCACATTCCGCTATCCCAGCCTTTAAAGCCGCGGCGTCCATGGCTTTGTCATCCGCGTTTAAGCGCACGTCAAACAAATCAGAAAACCGCGCCTCGGTCTCTTTCGGTAGCCTGCGCGTAACAAACACGCGGGGCCGTTTCAAGGCAGGCGCTTTAGAAGAATCTATCATATCTATATGAAACGCTCTTGCGCGGGGTTTTTCAAGTCATGAATGGCCAGCATGGCGAAAATTTTATGTTTTTTTGCCCCGCTTATTACCGGGCCTTTACCATACTTTCAGATTTACGCGTCACGCTGGACTTTTACGGTCTGCGGTATCCCCGCAAACATTGAAACATATTTGGGGCTATGGGTTACATTCGCTATATCTGCGCTTTAGCGCTCATTATTGTCATAACGCTATGCCACGCTGGCACCGTATTCGCTGATGATGAAAAGGCAGCTTCGTCTGAGCGTATCATTGTGCGGGAAGACATCCCGTCTTTGGGCACGATCAAGCGCGTTTCCGGCGCGCATACACATTCCGGTTTTGACGTGCCGCGCTATGTGTCTTTGAAATTCGGCACAGTCAATGGCCGCCAAGGGCCGAGCCTGAAACACTCTGCGCTCTGGCAATATCAGCGCGAGGGTCTGCCTTTGGTTGTTGTGGCAGAAATGGATATATGGCGAAAAGTGCGCGATATGCACGGAGATGAGAGCTGGGTGCGAACGCAGGCTTTGTCGGGCAAGCGCATGGCAATTACCTTGGACAATACCGCCGTGCGCAACAAGCCAAAACAAGAGGCCCGCATCAGGGCCGCCGCGCCCAGCAACACACTTCTGGAGCTTTTTGAATGTAATGACGCGGATTGGTGCCTGGTCAAATCACGGGACGGCTATAAGGGCTGGGTCAAGCGTGATAGCCTGTGGGGCGCAGAGCCGCTTTAATTTCCAATCATGATTATTGCCTGTGTGCGGGCCCGTAAAAACTCTTGAGTTTGCGCCCCGAGCGATTAGGTTAAAGCTTTAACGCTTCGCCAAGGACGCCGCATGAAAAAGATACAATCCTCCTATGATTATGATGACCTCATCATCAGCGGCGAACAAAGCCTGTTCGGGCCCGGCAACGCGAAACTTCCATTGCCGCCTATGTTGATGTTTGACCGCATCACCCACATTGACGACAATACGGGCGACAGCGGCAAGGGGCTGATCATTGCCGAGTTGGACGTTAAATCCGATCTTTGGTTTTTTGATTGTCATTTTCGCGGGGATCCCGTCATGCCGGGCTGCTTGGGCCTTGACGCGATGTGGCAGATGGTCGGATTTTTCTTGGGCTGGTCAGGCTCTCCGGGGCGCGGGCGCGCGCTGGGTGTTGGGGAAGTCAAGTTTACCGGACAGGTCACGCAGGACATTAAAAAAGTCCGCTACGAAATTCATATGCGCCGCATCATCCGCCGCTCATTAGTACTCGGTATTGCCGACGGCACTATGGAAGCTGACGGCGAAGTCATTTACAAAGCCAAAGACCTGCGGGTCGGACTGTTCCAATCCGGGGGAGACGCGTAATGCGCCGCGTTGTTGTTACAGGTCTGGGCATTGTCTCATGCATCGGCAATAATGCCGAAGAGGTTGCTGAGAGCCTTAAGAAAGGTCGCTCCGGGATTACATTTGATGACAAACAGGCCGAGCTTGGTTTTCGTTCACAAGTCTCCGGCCGCCCAACACTAGACCCGAAAGACCATGTCCACAAACGCTCCTTCCGGTTTATGGGCGAAGCGGCAGGCTGGAGCGCTGTGGCTATGCAGCAGGCGATTGAGGATGCGGGGTTGTCCGTAGATGATATTTCCGATCCGCGCATTGGCATTATCGCAGGCTCCGGTGGGCCGTCATCATCGGAAATTGTCCGCGCCGCCGACATCACCCGCAAAAACAACAGCCCGAAACGCATTGGGCCGTTCGCTGTGCCCAAAGCCATGTCGTCAACCATTTCGGCGACGCTGGCCACCCATTATAAAATCAAGGGCGTGAATTATTCCATCACATCCGCCTGTACCACATCGCTGCATTGTATCGGCGCGGGCGTCGAGCAGATCCAATGGGGCAAACAGGATATGGTCTTTGCCGGAGGCGGCGAAGAGCTGGAATGGCCGATGACGTCATTATTTGACGCCATGGGCGCGATGAGCAGTAAATATAATGACGCGCCGACAACAGCAAGCCGGGCCTTTGATGTCTCGCGCGACGGTTTTGTCATCGCGGGCGGCGCAGGGATGCTTGTCCTCGAAGAGTATGAACACGCCAAGGCGCGCGGCGCGAAAATCTACGCCGAAGTTACAGGTTACGCCGCCACATCCGATGGGTATGATATGGTTGCGCCCTCCGGCGAAGGCGCGGAGCGAGCCATGAAAATGGCGCTCAAAGACGCGGCAAGCCGGGGCATTTCCGGGGTTGATTACATCAACCCGCACGCCACATCCACGCCCGTTGGCGATATTGCCGAAACCGGCGCAATCCACCGCGTCTTTGGCGAAAATGGCCCGATGATTTCGGCAACGAAATCCATGACCGGGCACAGCTTAGGCGGCGCGGGCGTACAGGAAGCGATCTATAGCCTTTTGATGATGGACCAAGGGTTCGTCGCGCCGAGTATCAATATCGAAACCCTCGATCCGGAACTGCCAAAGGTCAATATCGTCCAAGAGACCCGCGAAGCCAAACTCTCCGCCATCATGTCGAATAGTTTCGGCTTTGGCGGAACCAATGGCAGCGTGATTTTCTCGAAGGTTTAGGGCGTTTCCTCGCCGTTTTGCGGCGAGGTTTTTGCGTCATTATCCACAGTATCCATGATAAACTGCTCGCCAACGCGCACCTGAAGGTTAACGCCGACAATCTCGCAGCATTTATCATCGGCTTGCGTCAATGTAACTTTGAGGTCTTCACGGCCAGCATCGCGCGGCGTGTAAAACACAGAGATATAATATTTTTTTGTGTTTTCCGATTTATTGCCCCGCGCCCCAACAATGCTAAATTCAGGGGACGAGGATTCTGATATTAACTCATGTACCGCGTCAATATTCGGCTTTGTAAAACCTGAGACTTCAGGATGCGCATTATCTAAAAGGAAGTCCACATTATGGGCGTAAAACGCATCATATGTGTCTTTGGCAAAAGCCTCAATTTCGTCAGAATGTTGCACCACAAGGTCATTTTTTACCGTGACCTTACAGCCCGAAGTCAGCATCGCTAG
>CAYGRF010000094.1:0-11295 GCA_964352275.1 uncultured Caulobacterales bacterium | reverse complement strand
TTTGCCGTCTGCCCCCACATGAACATCGCGGTTTTTTATTTGAATATGCCCGAAACTAATTTTGAAGCGTAAAAATGCTCTCAAAAATTCATCATGATTGCCTATAATATAGATAACTTCAGTGCCGCGTTTGGCAGCGGTCAATATGCGCCGGATGACATTGGTGTGGCTTTGTGGCCAATACCATTTTTTCTTTATTCGCCAACCGTCGATAATATCACCAACGAGATAAAGCTTTTCGCAAGAGTGGGTTTTTAAGAATGCAGACAACGCATCGGCTTGGCATCCTTTGGACCCCAAATGTACGTCGGATATAAAGATGGTACGGTATTTTGGCGCAGGTTTCATCACGAATCGTGTTCTACCCGGGTTCGATGTCGGTAATATGACATCTACCCTAGCACAACACTATACTCATACGCGATTTATCATCGCTTTTTCCCCATAGGTGTGTTATTCGGATCTATCAATCATTTTTGTGCAGGTATGGGGAGAAAACGATGACAACAATTCCAAAAGACAATCAGGCTTTTCGGCAATATGAATATCTTATGGACACGACAGAGGGTCAGCGCCACGTTGATGTTATTGTACAAATGCAGCCGGGTAAAGCCGAGCAAAAAGCCCGCGATGAATTTAGCGAAACGATTGCTAAGACCGAAGCCCAGCGCATGCTTGTATCGGACCCGTCTGAACTATTGCCGCCGAGCAAACAAGACATGATGCGGAGAAATACAGCTAGCCGAAAAAGCAAGTTTCGCCCCATGCGGGCCAGCCTCACGGCGCAGGTCGAGCGGGGCTCGCGCGGTTTGGATTTTTCAAGCGAGATAAAATCTGCTAAAAAACGCGCCCAGACCTTTCTGAATATCGCGGTCGTCAGTGAGGCAATTGGCAGTCTTGATAAGGGCGCGCCGGTTTTGTTCCAAACGGCGGATTCCGTACAGATGGAAGTGAGACGCAACGATCTTAAAAAAATTGCTTTAGAAGCGGGTGAAAATCTTGGCGGTATATATCAGAATAAAACCGTCCGGGTACCGCAAGTTTATGAAACTAGCGCTCCGCAATCCGGCGGGATCGGGTCGGCGCGTTATAGCGATATTTCTTGGGGTTTGCATAGCACAGGCGCGACGTCTGCGTGGGGTCTGTATGATGCACGCGGTCAAGGCGTCAAAGTGGCTGTGTTGGATACGGGCGTCGACGATAGCCACTCGGAGCTCGCTGGTAAAATGTCGCATTTTGCAGAATTTGCAGCCAATGGCTCTGAGGTTATTGGTGCCGCCCGCCGCGATACAGGAACCCACGGAACGCATGTCGCCGGGACGATTGCGGGTGGCAATGCCGGTGGAAGCTGGATCGGCATGGCACCGCAATGTTCAATCATGGGCGGTGTGGTTTTGCCGGGCGGCAGCGGCTCTATTGCGCAAATATTAGGCGGTATGGATTGGGCGATTATGAACGGCGCGCATGTCATCAATATGTCCTTGGGCGATATTATTTTTGACGCCCCGCTCGGCACTCCTTACCGTAACCAAATTATCAATGCTCTCATGAGGGGAACCGTTGTTGTAGCCGCTATCGGTAATAGCGGGGCAATGACCAGTGGGCAACCGGGCAATGATCTTGAAGCTCTAGCTGTTGGCGCGCATGACCCGGATTTCAGGTGCGCCGCTTTTAGCGCCGGACGCGTGCATGTGCAAGCCGGGCAGGTTTACCAGAAACCGGATGTGTCGGCGCCAGGGGTAAGCGTACGCTCCTGTGTTCCGGGGGGTAATTACAGCCACTATAACGGAACCTCTATGGCTACGCCCCATGTGGCGGGCGCAATCGCTCAGCTTTTATCCGCGACCTCGATCCCGACTTTGCCGGATAATCAGCGCGCAGGTCTTGTACGCGATTTGATTGAAGGCTCTGTGCGCCGCTGGGGAGAGCCGGGCAAGGATCAGCGTTACGGGCTGGGTCTTCTCGATGTGCAGCGCGCTATCGACTACGCCAAGAGTCTAGGATACTAATACCGGGTGAAACACGCATATGGTTTATCGATTGGCTTTGCCGTTTTATTGGCTGCGGCACTACCAGCCTGTCATAGCGATCCAGACAGTTCGGGATCGGAGCCTTCAGATTTGACCCAATCGGATAAACCCACCTTGGAGAGCGGAGCGGAAACTGTGCCTGAAAGTGTAGTTGAAAACCCGCCTGATATGGCGAAAAACCCTAGGGATGGTTCTGCCATGAGCGTATCTGATACAGGCGGTAGTGCAGATAAAAACGACACGCCGGAGAGCGGATCTGCCGAGATAGCCGCGCGTGATAGCACCAACGCGGCTGAACCAACAGAGCCTGCCGACGCGCGGCAATCTGTTTTGATTGTGCTGGATATGCCCGCTCCTGTTTTGCCGGAATACACAAAGCGCGATCCGAACAAGTCCCCTCAAGAGCGGCTCAAGCGTTGGAAGGACATGCCGACTTCTGACAGTTCGACGGGCCGTGATCATCTAAAGGACGTTGAGACAAAGATGAAAGCGCTTGCCGAGAAAATCAAGACAGAGACTGGCGAGAAGGCGGTCTTGCTTGTTACCGCTGAGACGTTGGTTGTTGATCTTACTGAAGCCGAGCTTGAGACGATTAAGGCTTGGCCGGAGGTTAAAGAGGTTTTGTTTAACTCCGGTTTGAGGCGTGAGTAGGTTTTCCCTTATGAAAACCATAGACGCATAGCCCCGATTCCTCAGCTCTTTGCTTTGGGTACCATTAGCATTACGCGTTTAAGCCCGCTCTAGCTTAAACCGGGTAAGTGGGTAGAAGAGGCCTCTCTATATGTTTCACTATATTCAATAACCCTGCCGCAAGAGAGAGGGCTTTGGGTGCGCTAGTGAAATTCATGTTAATTCGGAATCGGAAATTGGGCTTTTTTCGCTGAATTTCCGATATTTCATTGAGTTCGATTATGTGAAATGGACTAAATATGAATCGCTCTTGATAACCGCAGAACCAATTCATCCAGCTGATCATCCGTCTTATATTTGATGCGCAGTTCGCCGCCCGGGCCCTTATGTTTGAGGTCAACTGTGAGACCGAGCGCGTCCATTAGGCTGGCTTCTAATCGGCGCTCGTCCGCACCCTTCATTTTGCTTTGAAACTTGACAGGTTCTGTGATTGTATTTTTTAGCTTTCGTGCCCAATCTTCTGCGTCGCGCACCGTTAAATTATTCTCAACAATAGCGTCTGCCATCTCGGTCGGGTCGGGCGCGGCGATGATTGCCCGCGCGTGGCCAGTGCTAATCTCGCCTCTGGCTAAATAATCCTGAACCTTTTCCGGTAAATTGATCAAGCGCATCATATTGGCAATATAGGAGCGGCTTTTGCCGACCGCTTCGGCGACGTCTTCTTGGGTGCGGCCAAATTGCGCGGTTAGAGCTTTATAGGCCATGGCTTCTTCCATGGGATTAAGCTCGGCGCGCTGCACGTTCTCAATTACGCCAATTTCAAGAGCTTCTTGGTCGGTTATATCGCGGATAAAGACCGGCATGGTTTCAAGCCGTGCCATCCCTGCGGCTTGCCACCTTCGTTCGCCGGCGACGACTTGATAGGCTGGCTTGCCTCGGTACAGATCTCCGCTAGGCAGAGGTCTTACTAGGATCGGCTGTAATATCCCTTTTTGCCGAATCGAATTGGCGAGCTCTACGAGAAGCGCATTATCAAACATGCGCCGTGGCTGCTCGGGGTTGCGCTCTAATTGGCCCATTTCGACAAAGGTAACGCCGCCTTTGATATTATGATCCGGGGCCGGAGCTGGCTTTCTTGTGTCAGGGTTTACCTGACCATCCGGGAAATTGCCGGGGGCTTCGGCTATGACCTCGGCCATATCTGCGGCGCGCTGGGCATCGGTTATTTCGGCTATGTCGGAAATTCCGTAAGGATCGCCCGCTGAGCTTTTGGTCTCAAGCTCGGCGTCCATGGTTTTTATGCCTCTACCCGAAGGAGGCGTTCTGCCTTTGGAGACCTCAGGCATATCATCAATATCATCTATGGTTATCACATCGTCTGAGGTTAGTGCGTCCATGCTAACATCATCCATGAGAGCTGAGAGCCCGCGGCCAAGTCCGCGTTTGGGGGCGGCGGATTTACGGGTTTTTTGCGAGTCGGGTTTTTTAGCCATGACAGGCTCCTGTTTTGCGTGTGCTATTGGTTTGTTGCGTTTTTATTGATTGTGTTTAGCGATGAGTTCATCAGCTAGAGCGATATAGGCTAGCGATCCGCTGCACGTTGGGTCATACATCATGACGGGTTTACCAAAGGACGGGGCTTCGGCAACGCGTACATTGCGAGGGATCATCGTACGAAAGACGGCGCGGCCCAAATGCTTACGCACATCGCTGGCGACTTGGGAGGATAGGCGGTTACGGCTGTCATACATGGTCAGCATAACGCCTTCGATCAGTAGGCTTGGGTTGATTGAGCCTTTGGCCATTTCCACGGTCTTCAAAAGTTGCGACAGACCTTCAAGCGCGTAGAACTCGCATTGGAGGGGCACTAGAACGGAGTTTGATGCAGCCAATGCGTTGACTGTTAAAAGTCCCAGAGCGGGCGGGCAGTCAATTAGGATGTAATCATACTCATTTTTTATTGGCTCCAAAGCGTCTCTGAGCCGTGTATTGCGTCCGGACTGGGTGCCAATTTCAAGTTCCGCAGCAGATAAATCAATATGCGATGGGATAAGTGAAAGACCCGGAACCGATGTTGCATGCACGGCGTCTTGAATATGCGTTCCATCGATCAGCACCTCGTAAAGCGTCGTGCCGCGTAATTTGCGGGGAAGCCCAAGACCTGTTGAGGCATTGCCTTGCGGGTCAAGGTCGATCATGAGAACGGTTTTCCCGCGCAATGTGAGCGCCGCTGCGACATTGATTGTCGTGGTTGTTTTGCCCACGCCGCCCTTTTGATTAACTACGGCGATGATGCGTTTTTTCTGTGTCATGTTTTCGGGGCCTTAAAAATATGGTTTGCGCTCATATGATTGTGTATTTACGAGTTTGGACTAAGGGAGGATATGGTAAGTATACGGGCCGCGGGATCAGAACGGCTAATTTGCGAAATATGGTCAAACGTCCATTGGCGATGTGCGTCGTTAATCTCGGCTTCAGCGTTCTGGCCTTTCAGGAGTATGGCCTTTGTGCCTGGTCCCCAAAAACCTCTCGCATAGGTCAGGAGTTTTGGGAGAGGCGCAAAAGCGCGTGCAGTTATAATAGTGTAATGTTCAGGCGGCATATCTTCTATCCGGCCCGCATGAACCGTGGCTGGGAGGGAGAGCTCGCGAATAACTGTGCGAAGGAAATTGGCTTTTTTGCCGGCTGATTCTGTCATTGTAATATGAATTCCGCCTCTATGCTTGGCGCCAATGGCCAGCGCGAGCCCCGGAAACCCTCCGCCCGAGCCCAGATCAAGAACCGATTCTGTGTGAGCCGGGAGAGCATTCCAGACCTGCCAGCTATCGAGGGCGTGGCGGAGCCAAAATTCATCCATCGCGGCTTTGGACACGAGGTTAATGCGGGTATTCCAGCGAATGAGCAGTTCAAGCCAGCGGTCGAAATCCGTTAAAATATCATGTGATATATTATTTTCTTGGGCAAATTCTGATCGTCTATATGTCATTATCCGGCCTTTTTCATATAGGCCAGCAATGCCGTTAAAGCGCCGGGGGTGACACCTTCAATTCTGGCGGCCTGTCCTAGGGTTGAGGGCTTTGTCGTGTTTAGCTTTTCTTTGACTTCGTTGGAGAGTCCTCCAATCAGGTTAAAGTCGAGCGTGTCCGGAAGTCGCAACCCCTCATCTCTTTGGTAGGCTTGAATGTCGCGCGATTGCCGCTCTATATAGCCGCTATAGAGTGCTTCGGTTTCTAAGTGTTCACGAGCAAAAGTAGGCAGGTTCGAAAGCTGTGGCCAAATGGGTACAAGGTCTTCAAAACCTATATTGGGGTAGGCGAGCAAATCCATGACACTTCTGCGTACGCCGTCATTACTGACTTTAAGGCCGTGCTTAGCGAGAATATTGGGTGTTTCTGACAATGCATGTGCGAGCGTGTTCGCGTTTCTTAAGACATCAATTTTTGCTTTATATGCTTCAGATCGGCCTTTCGAAACACACCCGAGGTTTTCGCCCAAAGGTGTTAAGCGTTGGTCGGCATTATCAGCGCGCAACAGTAAGCGGTACTCCGCTCGTGATGTAAACATCCGGTATGGCTCAGTTACGCCCTTGGTTATAAGATCGTCAATCATCACGCCAATATAAGCTTGAGATCGGTCGAGTATATATGGCTCTGAACCGGATGCGGCCAAGGCTGCATTTATCCCGGCCATCAAGCCTTGCGCACCGGCTTCTTCATATCCTGTAGTGCCGTTGATTTGCCCAGCAAGATAGAGCCCGGGTATGCGGCGGGTCTCTAAAGTGGCCCTAAGCTCACGCGGGTCGACATAGTCATATTCAATTGCGTAGCCAAAGCGTTTGACCTCAACATTCTCTAAGCCTTTTATCGTGCGTAGAAACTTATCCTGTATTTCAATGGGTAAAGATGTTGATATGCCGTTAGGGTACACGGTGTCACCATCGAGACCTCCGGGTAAACCTTCTGGCTCTAGGAAGATCTGGTGTCGGTTTCGATCCGCAAAGCGGACAACCTTGTCTTCAATTGAGGGACAATAGCGCGGCCCCCGTCCGGAAATATCACCGCCATACACCGCCGATTGGTCGATATTGTCTGCAATGACCTTGTGGGTATTGTCATTTGTATGTGTAATAGCGCAGGAGATCTGTTGGACAGTGATTGCGTCTGTCATGAATGAAAACGGCACAGGGTGTTCATCTGCGGCTTGTTGCTCTAGCGAATCCCAATCAATACTCGACTTTGCAAGTCTTGCAGGTGTGCCGGTTTTGAGACGCCCCATGTTAAAGCCTTGGTTATATAGACGGTCTGACAAGCCCACACTTGGTGCTTCCCCGTGCCGTCCTGCTGGGGTTCGCTCCCGCCCAACATGAATAACGCCTTTGAGGAAGGTTCCGGTGGTTAAAACAACACGCTCAGAGCACCACTCTTGTTGATCAGATGTGATCACTCCAGAGATGCGCCCCCTTTCGATAATCAAGTCTTCAACAGGATGTGCTTTAATTGTCAGGTTTGGGTATGCCGCTAAGGTTTGCTGCATAGCAGATTTATATAACCCTCTATCGCTTTGTGTTCTCGGCCCTCTGACAGCAGGGCCTTTTGAGCGGTTTAACAAACGAAACTGTATTCCGGACGCATCAGCGACCTTCGCCATAACGCCGTCAAGGGCATCGATTTCGCGAACCAAATGACCTTTTCCAAGACCGCCAATGGCTGGGTTACAGGACATTTCCCCAATTGTATCCGCGCGGTGTGTGAGCAGCAATGTTTTTGCGCCCACTCTGGCAGATGCTGCCGCGGCTTCGCATCCCGCGTGACCACCGCCAATGATTATGACGTCCCAATGTCTAGACATTTTATTCTCCATTTCGCCGCGCTTTTACGCTTGGTGGCACGAAATGTCGACATAAAGCGAAAGATTACTGTGTAAGAAATTTAGGGCCTGAACCCAAATTGTTTCACGTGAAACATTCTTCTGTTTTTCCGGACCAGACTTCTACGCGCGCGATGATTTGTGACTAGACCCACCGATGTTTCACGTGAAACAATTTGGGTTATACTATACCACAAAAACGGAAAGCGAGGAATATTTTGTCGAGTTCCGTGCAATATCAATGATTTAAACCCTGTGTATGCGTGGATTATAGCCATATCTGGCATTTATAGGCCTGATAGATTCGCTTAAACGGTTGTGATGCGCACATAGTTCCAGAAAGAAGAGGCTCTATGACACGCGCAGCTTAATACCGTCAGGGAATTGCCGCGATGTATTTAGCTTAACCGACTAAGCCGCTCGCAACCTGTTTTCTACTCCACCAGATTTCAAAGAGTCCGATCAGCACAACAATCAGCGGCATCACAAACCCCAAAGACCCAGCCGCCGCTCGCGCATCGGCATTGGTGAGAGCCCATGTAAAACTGATAATTGCGGCGATCAGCGAAACCAAAAATAGGGTCACAGCCAGTTTCTTGCGAAGCAAAAGAAGCATAGCGGCTAAAAGGCCTCCCCAAACCGCAATCGCGTAAGCACCTTTAGACCAGGCTGGATATTGACTACGCACTAGAGTCATCGCTTCGCCGTGAGCCGCCGTATAGGCCGCATCCGACATCGTCATATCTAGAATATAGAGATAACACCCAAAGACATTCCATAATAGAAAAAGCCCGGCGACACCCCAAAACACGGTGCTGGGTTTCATAGAATCAGACATAAAAAACTCCCCTTATAGATTTATAAGGAGAGTTCTTACTCTATCTGCGACATTCTGTCCAGATGTGCGTTTCTACAGGTCGAGGAGCAAGCGTTCCGGATCTTCGAGACATTCTTTGACACGCACAAGAAAGGTGACAGCTTCTTTACCGTCAACAATCCGGTGATCATAGGACAGTGCCAGATACATCATCGGGCGGATTACGATTGCGTCATTGATAACCACGGCGCGTTTCTCAATCTTATGCATGCCCAAAATGCCGGATTGCGGGGGGTTCAATATTGGCGAGCTCATAAGAGAGCCGTAAACGCCGCCATTAGAAATGGTGAACGTGCCGCCCATCATATCATCCATGGATAGAGCGCCGTCGCGGGCTTTTTGTCCCAGAGCGCCAATGCCTTTCTCGATTCCGCCCAGCGAGAGTGTATCGCAATCGCGCAATACCGGAACCACAAGGCCTTTGTCAGTGCCGACGGCAATGGAGATGTCATAATAGTTTTTATAGATAATATCTGTGCCGTCGATCTCGGCATTGACATTCGGCACATCTTTGAGCGCCTGAACGCAGGCCTTAACAAAGAAGCTCATAAACCCAAGCTTGGTACCGTGCTTTTTGATGAACAGATCTTTATATTGGCTGCGCATGGCCATGATCTGGCTCATATCGGCTTCGTTATAGGTAGTCAGCATGGCGGCTGTATTTTGCGCGTCTTTGAGGCGGCGCGCGATGGTTTGGCGAATGCGGGACATGCGAACCCGCTCTTCGCGGGGGCCAAGATCCCGCGGCGTATTATCATGTGGTTTTTGCGATACAGCAGAAGCAGCAACAGGCGCGCTCGGCGGGTTGGCTTTCGCCGCAAGAGCGTCGCCTTTGGTGATGCGTCCGCCCCGGCCTGTGCCGTCAATTGCGGAGGCATCGAGATTATTTTCAGATATGACCCGCTGGGCTGACGGCATGACGACTGCGTCGCCGTTGCTCGCTGGCACCGTGTTTGCTTGCGGCTGCGGGCTAGAGGATGCGGATGCGCCGCCAGCGCCAGCGCTAGAGCCAGAGCCAGAGCCGGGGATAAGCGTACACAGGGCTTGGCCGACTTTGGCCACATCGCCTTCACCAACGAGAATGTCGCCGAGCGTCCCCGCTTCCGGCGCAACAAGTTCCTGCGCGGCTTTATCGGTTTCCAGCTCGACAATGGCTTCGTCCTTGGCAACACTGTCGCCGGACTTTTTCATCCACTGTGCAACGGTGACTTCGCTAACGCTCTCGCCGACATTGGGCACGCTGATTGTGATCGGCTCTGCCGCGGATGTTTCTGCGGGCGCATCCTTGGCGGGGGTTTTCGCAGTAGGTTTTGCCGCTGCGCCGTCCGCGCTGGACAGCGTAGCGATGATCGTTCCTACGGCGGCGTTCTCGCCTTCCGCAACAAGAATCTCGCCCAAAACCCCGTCTTCCGGAGAGACAAGCTCTTGCGCGGCCTTATCGGTTTCCAGCTCTACAATCGCCTCGTCCTTCTTGACGGTATCGCCGGGCTTTTTAAACCACTGCGCGATGGTGACTTCGGAAACGCTCTCGCCTACATTCGGCACTGTAATATCGGTCATGTTCTATCCATAAAAGGAGTCAAGGAATGCCTGACATTTAAGCATGCATCGCCCCGATGTCCACCCAAGAGTGAAAGAGGGGGTTTGAGTCTACCTGATAGCTTGCAGAGGATATTTGTGCGCTGCTATCCCAAGCCTCAAAAGCATGTTAGGATTCCTACCTATGAGATCTTCTAAAACATGAAAAATAGGCAACGCAAAACCCTTTCATATAAAAAAGTTCTGATATTGAGCCTATTAGTAGCGCTGGTTGGTCGCTTTATCTTTGTGATTTTCTCCCCACCCTCTTTTGAAAAATGTGCCGAGTATGGCGGTATATGGGACTCGGGACATCAAAAATGCTATTGCTGGAAAGAAAAGGATAGAGTCTGCAATGTTAAAAAACAGACCGGGACGAATTTAGAGACATAAAACCCGTCCGTGATGAAAACTATTTCGATATAGCGATAGCGGGCGGCCCTAGCCGAGATTCTATTCCCATTTGCTAGTTTTGCGGTTATTGCCAGAGATATTGACGGAGGCACTGTGAGAAACGAAACAACAATTACTTTCCAGCTATGGAACGGCCCAAAAGAAGTTACATTTACCTCGCTTCAGGTTTTAACACGCTTTGCCAACGAGCAAGCTAATTATTGGAGAAAGCTCGACGCCGACAAAATACACGGTCTGAACGATGTTGTTGATAGGGCTCACTCGGTGTTTCAAACCTTAGTCAACTCTGTGAACGCAAACAACAGAGCGATGACGCTATCCGATATTCAAAACCCATTGATGCATTTTCGCGAACATGTCGAGAGTCAGAAGCATGTTCCCTTTTTACATCCATCGCCAGCTTATTCATTCATCGAAGAGATGATGGCAAAATCTTCGGCCCTTGGAACACTCTGCATGAATATACTTGCGGGGAATTCAGCCGTTGAAAACAAGAATTATTCAACGCGCTTAAAAGCGCAAGCTTATTACCTTACTGGACAGTTCATTGAGGGAGGCTGGAACAAAGAGTCGCCCAAAACCCGCGCGAATGCTCAGACACTAAGAT
Source organism: uncultured Caulobacterales bacterium (assembly GCA_964352275.1). Lineage (GTDB taxonomy): Bacteria > Pseudomonadota > Alphaproteobacteria > Caulobacterales > Maricaulaceae > JACOMS01. The sequence continues at coordinate 293 of CAYGRF010000094.1, read as the reverse complement.
CTCTCGTAGACAAATTTCGCCAGAAATTACTCAACTCTGAAAAAGAACATGCGGACCAGATGGTGGCCCTAAGAAGTGCCCTAGAGCTTTTCGACGAAAATGCTTCGACATTCATTCAGGAGCAAAAAACGAAACATTCTGATCAGGCCGAATCACTTGTAGAACGTGCTAGCCTTGCCATCAAGAGCATTACGGATACACAGTCGGCCTATACGGAACATATGCAGCTTAGGGCCGCAGTTAGAGCGTAATGATTGAACGTAGAATCGTTTTTTTGGATTCCCTTTTGGTTT
>CAYGRF010000093.1:3974-11320 GCA_964352275.1 uncultured Caulobacterales bacterium | reverse complement strand
ATGCGAATAACTTCACAAATAGACTGGTCAGAAACGATTGAACCGTCTGGACATGTAAATGTCGGGCGAGCGGGACACGTTGCTGATGCAAGAATAGAGGATCCATCCCAACATGTTTGCATAGCCGGTGGCTGCACTGGACATGTGTCAGAAGCAGGAATTTCATTGCCATTCCAGCATGTTTTCATACGGATTGGCTCGGCTGGGCATGTGTCAGACGCCAAGATTGACGAACCGTCCCAACATGTCTGCATAGGCTTGGCTTTTGCGCCGAACTTGTAACGGAAACCTGTCATGACAGAGTGAGCGCCAGCATCTTCATAAGCGAAAGCGCCATCAGATGCGCCAACGGTGCCCTTAAAATCAAGGTTTGTGGAATTCAAATAACGATATTGCGTATCCCATGTCAGCTTGTCGCTGATGTCATAACCAAGACCAGCAAGAAGCTGCCAGCCAAGACCTGTATCCGTATCACGGAAATTACACGTAGACGCAGTCGGACATGCAGGACTGTTTACATTGACAACGCCGGGTGCGATTGGTGTCGCACTTGGGAAATCGTTAGCAACTGTTGTTGTACGCGCACGCACAAGACCGACACCTGCACCGATATAAGGTGCCCAGCGGCCAAAATCATCAAAGTCATAAAGAGCGTTGATCATAGCTGTGTTTGTAGAAAGTTTTGAAGCGCTGCCTGGCAGGTTGCTAACAGCACCCATATCCGTCCAAAGACTTGCCCCGTCCAGTTCAAGACGCCAGTTATTACCAAAGTCGTAACCAAGACCACCTGACAATGCAACATTGCCCGTGCTTTCGACATCACCAACAACATCACCCGTTAGGTCTGCATCAGTATGAACACCGTAACCCACATTTCCGCGAAGATACCAGCCGGAATCATCTGCGGTAGCAAGCGTCGGTACGGCCATTAGTGCGGCTGTTGCGGCCGCTGTAAGAAGCTTGAGCTTCATATCTTTTTCCTCCGACAGCGGCTAAAAAGCCGCTTATTAAAATAACGCTTTATTGCGCATTAGTCCCATACACGAAGGCATGCGACCACTGCATGACAGTCTCGCTACACGATTTAGTTCTGCTTGACCAGTCTTACCTTACCACTATTTGCATATTTTTAAACGTAAATTTTTGAAAAGTTGCCAAAATGCATCACTCTCTCATAATTTATTCCCTAACAGCGTGAATCCACTGTTATTATCGAATCAAACTGAATAAACACACTGGGGAAAGCGAATGGTGAGCCCGCACGGACTTGAACCGTGGACATCCTCATTAAAAGTGAGGCGCTCTACCAACTGAGCTACGGGCTCTCTCAAGAGCGCGGGTTAATTAGGAGGGGTTTGCCGCAAGGTCAACCCCAAAATTGGATGAAATGTTGGCTATGTTCAACAAAAAATGGATCGCAAGCTTAAGCCATGTACTACCGCTGTGCATGGCCCTATCCGCTTGCCATACAATACCGGATTATGTCCCAGATTATATCCCGCGCGAAGCCGGAGATTTTCAGGATACGGTTAATCACATTCCATACGCGATTACGGCTCCAGCCAGAGACCTTAACATAGGCGTAAAACCTATACCTCGTCAGCTTGCCGTTCTACAAAACCCCTATGGCACAGATCGCAGTCAATCCTGCACCGCTATTCGGAAAGAAATAAAGGATTTAAGGGCCGCATTGGAAGAGAATTTAAAGCGAATGAATGGGCCGGAGTTCAATAACCGTACGGTCGCAGGCAATATCGGTGAAGCCACCCATGAAGCCGTAAGATCAGCGACTGTATCCATCATACCATATCGCGGAGCTGTCCGATATTTGTCAGGGGCCTACAGACGGGAAAAAGACGGAATGAATGCGGATAAACTCGGACGGCAGCGATTGGGGTTCTTGATGGGCGTTGGAGCCGCCAAAAGATGCCCCGGTTTTCGGCCAATAACGGCCAGCCGTTAATTAGAGTTTCGACTGCGAAATTCAGAAGCGAAATTTGCAAATGTTCCTGCATTGATGTGCGCGCGCATACGGCTCATTAAATCCTGAAAATAAGCGATATTATGCCAACTCAGTAGCATGGAACCAAGAAGTTCGCCTGACCGGATCAAATGATGAATATAGGCCTTGGAATAATCGCGGGACGCCGGACAGGTTAAAGCCGCGTTGAGTGGGTTTTTATCCTCAGCAAATTTTGCATTCTTGATATTGATGGGCCCAGCATCCGTCCACGCTTGGCCGTGACGGCCCGAACGCGTTGGAATGACGCAGTCGAACATATCGACCCCGCGCAGCACAGATTCGACCAGATCAATCGGCTTTCCCACGCCCATAAGGTAGCGAGGCCGCTCTATCGGGAGATGCGGAACTGTAAAATCAAGGGTTTCGCACATGGCCTCATGTCCCTCGCCAACCGCAAGGCCTCCAATCGCAAAACCGCCATATCCACCGGACTCCGCCTCTGCGACACTGGCCTGCGCGCTCATGCGGCGTAAATCCTCAAAAGTTGAGCCTTGAACAATCGCAAAAAGTGTTTGCGTGTCCCGGCCTCCAAAAGCTTTGAGTGATCGCTGTCCCCAGCGCAGAGACAACTCCATTGACCTTGCGGCCTCGTCATAGGTGGAAGGGAATGCTGTGCATTCATCAAATTGCATGGATATATCCGCGCCCAATAAACCAGCCTGAATTTCGATGGAACGCTCCGGCGTCAATATGTGTTTGGAGCCGTCAATATGGCTTTGAAAGATCACGCCTTCCTCGCTCATTTTGCGCAGTTTTGACAGTGACCAAACTTGAAACCCGCCCGAATCCGTGAGCATAGGGCCGTCCCAGCCGCTAAAAGTGTGCAGCCCGCCTAATGTCTGAATCCTCTCTGCACCCGGGCGCAACATCAAATGGTAGGTATTGCCTAGTATAATGTCTGAGCCAGCGCTTTTTACCTGATCCATATATAAGCCCTTGACCGTGGCCGCCGTGCCAACCGGCATAAAGGCCGGTGTGCGGATGTCGCCGCGCGGTGTGCACAGAACACCTGTACGTGCACGGCCTTCAGAAGCGTGAATGTCAAACGGAAAAATAGCCATTAGCGCGCGGCCCATAAAAGGCTCGAATCGCCATAGGAATAGAATCGGTACTGATTACCGATAGCATGCGCGTAAGCCTTCTGCATAACGTCCAAGCCGCAAAGCGCCGACACAAGCATAAATAAGGTTGACCTTGGAAGATGGAAATTTGTCATCAGCCCATCAATAATGTGGAACCTATAGCCGGGCGTGATAAAAATATCTGTATCTTTTGAGACAGGCTCTACCCGACCCTTGCTCGCAGCGCTCTCCAAGGCCCTAAGCGCCGTGGTGCCAACGGCTATAATTCGCCGTCCTTCATCCTTGGCTGTATTGATTCGTTTTGCCGCTTCTACCGATAACGTAAACCATTCACTGTGCATGACATGATCCTCTGTATCGTCAGATTTTACGGGCAGGAACGTGCCTGCGCCCACATGGAGGGTTACATGTTCGATGTGAATGCCTTTTGATGACAGCGCCGCCATTAACTCATCCGTAAAATGAAGCCCTGCCGTCGGAGCCGCAACTGATCCGGCCTCATTCGCGTATATAGTTTGATAATCGTCTATGTCGCGCGCATCGGCCTCCCGCTTGCTTGCAATATACGGCGGCAATGGCGGAGCCCCTGCGCCTTCAATGGCAGCCGCTAAGGCTTCGCCCTTGAGATTGAACGTGAGAGCAATATCGCCGCCGTCCGTTTTGTCTGTCACTACCCCGAACAGACCCTTGGAAATTACTACCTCATCGCCAAGTTTGAGCCGCTTGGCCGGACGAACAAAGGCGCGCCACGTATCATCATTGACCTGTTTGTGAAGATTGATAGTCACGCTCACATCACCGCCGCCGCCGTGAGAGCGCGCGGGTCTTAGGCCCGTAAGAGCCGCACGTAGAACCCGCGTGTCGTTGATCACAAGCACGTCCCCTGCCCTTAGCAGACTTGGCAAATCTTGGACGCTATGATCGGAAAGCACACCGCCCGAATGAACCTGTAACAATTTCGCCGAATCACGCGGATCAACAGGACGCAATGCAATTGCGCTTTCAGGAAGTTCAAAATCAAAAGCGTCGACGTTCATAATTAGCCGCCCGTAATGTGAAAAACCCGCCTTCAGGCGGGTTCATTGATAATAATGTAAGGCGCTCGCTTACGCAGTGGTCATCTTGACAATTTTAGCCGGATAGCGCGGCGGCTCGCCTTTTGGCATAGCGTCAACAAGCTCCATGCCGCTCTCGACTTCACCCCAAACCGTGTACTGGCCATCAAGGAATGTCGCATCATCCAAACAAATAAAGAACTGACTGCTCGCTGAATTAGGGTTTGCCGAACGCGCCATAGAGCAAATACCGCGAACATGCGGCTCGCGTGAAAACTCTGCCGGGACATTCTCTTTTGCGCCGCCTGTGCCGGTCCCTTTAGGGCAGCCGCCTTGCGCCATAAATCCGTCAATGACGCGGTGAAATGTCAGCCCATCATAAAAGCCCTCAACGGCTAAGCGCGTGATTTGCTCTACATGTTTGGGTGCTAAATCAGCACGCAGTTTTATAGTAACGTCACCCGTTTCTCCTGATTGCGTATCAACGGATAGTATAAGTTTTTCAGCCATTTAAGGTTTCCTTTTAAGGTTTAATGCGTGTTGGAACTTCGATTTTGCAAATATCTGGATATGTTCCGTCATCTTTTTTGTATGTGCGGAGATAATTTTGAAAAGCCGGGCTTTGAGTATCCAAAACCTGAACATGGAGGCGCTCGGATTCGGGAACGTCTGCGGCGACTTGCACTTTTTTCATAACATCGGGGACAAAACCCGGATCATCGCTTTTCGCGCCGACTTTTATCTTCGTTAGGTTCTCGCGCCCCCAGACTGTATTGCCCCAAATCGAATAGGTTGCGTCCAGATGCTCGGCTTTGTCGCGCATGAGGAAAAACTGGCTATTGCCGCTATTGGGATCGTTACTACGCGCCATAGAGGTGACGCCCTTACAGTGCAGGCCAAAGGCCAAAACCTTACCGTCCTTTGTCAGTATTGCCTGAGCCGATGGCTGCGATGCAACGGGCAGGCCTTTGTAGAAGCCAACACCAACTTCGCCGCCATTGGGATTGCGCGGATCAAGCGGGCGCGAACCGACAAGCGCAACGCCCATATCGGGCGCCCGCCGAAAGCTAAACTCAGCTTCCAAGTCCGGTAAATCCGAATCGCCTGTTCCGTCACCTTTCGGATCGCCAGTTTGGTTCATAAAGCCTTCAATAACACGGTGGAAGCTTATGTAATCATAGAAATTTTTTCGCGTCAGAGTCTTGATACGCTCGACATGGCCGGGAGCAATCTCAGGGAAAAGCTCCACAACAATGCGGCCATATTCTGTATCAATGTAGATGGTGTTTTCAGGATCAACACTGCGCCACGCTTCATCAGGAGCCGTAAAGCCAGGGCTGGCTGCAACAGGCGCCACAACCGAGACTGTGACAGGCGCATCTTGTGACGCCTCTGGCGTTTCGGCCGCGCAAGCGGAACTTAATAGAGCTGCACTACACAGCAAACCAAATGCAATTCGTGACATTATGTATACCTATCCTTAAGGCGCGCCTCAACTTCCGGCGTGACAAACTGACTAACATCGCCGCCAAGGCGGGCAATTTCTTTGACAAGCCGCGAGGCAATGGTTTGAAATTGAGGGTCAGCCATCAGAAATACAGTTTCAATATCCGGATTAAGTCTATCGTTCATTCCGGCCATCTGAAACTCATATTCGAAATCAGACACCGCTCTCAGCCCGCGCACTATCATACTCGCGCCGACACTTTCAACATAATGTATCAGTAAACCTTCAAAAGGGTTGACTTCAACCTCAATATATTTGCGAAACGGCGCGACGGCCAACTCCACCATTTCAACGCGCTCATCTAATGAAAAAAGCGGGTTTTTATCCCGGTTGATCGCAACCGCAATTATCAGCCGGTCACAGAGCTTACTCGCCCGCTTCATAATATCGATGTGCCCGAGAGTCATGGGGTCAAAAGTTCCGGGATATAGCGCTACGCGGTGTGTCATGAGAGCGTTATAACTATGCGCGCTTGAGAATCCAGCAAGAATTCCCAGACAGTTCCGTCTATTTGATTTAAGTCAGGTGGACTTTGTTATCCTCGCATTAAAGCCTCTTCTATGACCCAGTCTGCCCTGCAAGTTCCTAAGCTCGATCAAGCGACCTATATGTTTACCTGCATGGACGGCCCCGACACTGGCCCGCTCCGCTTAGAGCACCTCGAAGGCCACCTTGTTCACATCGAAAATAACAATGAGAAATACCGGGTGGCTGGTCCCATGCGAAAAGACAGCGGCGGCGACATTGCCGGCAGCTTTTTCCTCATCGCGGCAGATAGCGAGGCGCAGGCTTGGGATATTATGCGCGGCGACCCTTATATTGAAAGCGGGATGTACGCATCTATCACGGTTCATCACATCGTTCCTGCATGCGGAGCTTGGATGGGCGGGGTCATTTGGGACCGGGAAACACTTATAAAGAACCATCCCCGCTAGCCCCTTTGATTTAAGTGTTAATTTCAATTTGAATTTACCCGCCAGCGGTTATATCACACGTAAAAATGTGGATGATATATGGCCCTTATCGGTATAGACCTAGGTACAACCAACTCGCTTGTCTCTGTTTTTACAGATGACGGCTCGCAGTTAATACCGAACGCGGTTGGTGACATGTTGACACCGTCCGCAATCGGGCTTTCCGATAAAGGTGAGATTATAGTCGGCCGCGCCGCGCGTGACCGCCTCGTCACACATCCCGATAAAACGGTCGCGCGCTTCAAAAGATATATGGGATCAAACCGGGACTTTAAACTTGGACGTAAAACCTACCGCGCCGAAGAACTCTCCTCCATGGTTCTGCGCAGTCTAAAAGCTGATGCCGAACAATTTTTAGGCACCACCGCTGACCGAGCGATTATTTCCGTCCCAGCCTATTTTAACGACATACAACGCAAAGCCACTTATGCAGCCGGCAAAATGGCTGGCCTCACGGTTGAGCGGTTGATCAATGAGCCGACGGCTGCCGCCCTCGCCTACGGCCTCAACACCAAAGAGGATGAAAATACATTTCTCGTTGTTGATCTGGGCGGCGGGACTTTTGATGTGTCGATCTTAGAGATTTTCGACGGCATTATGGAAGTGCGTTCATCTGCTGGAGATGCATTTCTTGGCGGAGAAGACTTTACAGACGCGGTTATGAACCATTTTGCTACGCAAATCGGCGCAGAATATGAAAAATAT
>CAYGRF010000093.1:0-3964 GCA_964352275.1 uncultured Caulobacterales bacterium | reverse complement strand
ATATAATGATGAAAAACTGGGATTGCTGCGGGATTTGTCCGATAAAGCTAAATTACAACTCAGCTCGGCGCATGACGCCTCCATCAATTTTAACGGCCCGAAAGGACAAAAAAAGCTGACCATTTCGCGCGATGAATTTGAAAAAATTAGCGACAAACTCGTCAAACGTCTACGCCAGCCGATATCGCGCGCAATTATGGATGCTGGGCTTCGCGCAGAAAATATTGACCGCGTTGTTCTCGTGGGCGGCGCAACCCGCATGCCGGTGATCCGCGGGATGGTTACGCGGCTTTTAAAGCTCTTTCCAGAACATAGCATCGATCCTGACCACGTAGTCGCCATAGGGGCCGGCGTGCAGGCAGGTCTTGTCGGGCGGCACGCCGCGCTTGAAGATGTTGTTATGACAGATGTTTGTCCATTCACGCTCGGCACCAATGTATCCGTTCAAACGGGGCCTGACATGTATGAAGGCGGCCATTTTCAGCCTATTATTGAGCGTAATACAGTTATTCCCGTCAGCCGGGTTGCCCGCAACACAACCGTGCACAAAGGCCAAAAAGAGCTCAGCCTTCAAATTTATCAAGGCGAATCCCCCCGCGTTGCTGACAATGTCCTATTAGGCTCTCTGAACACAGCCATTCCCTATAATAAAAAAGAGCATGAAGAATTTGATATCCGTTTCACTTATGATGTGTCGGGCATTCTTGAAGTCTTGGTGACAGTTTTGTCGACGAATGAGACACGCAAGCTCATTATTGAAGGCAATCCCGGAAGCCTATCCGCTGATGAGATTGAAAAACGCTTCAAATCGCTAGAAAAACTCAAAGTTCACCCAAGGGATAAGGCCGAAAACACTGCACTGATTGCCCGGCTTGAACGCGCCTACGCCAACCAGCTTGGCGACATCCGCACGGCCATTGGTCACCGATTGACGGAGTTTCAAGCCGTGCTCGGTAGGCAAGTAGATACCGACATAGAAATAGCCAGAAAAGACATCGGGGCATGGCTGGAAGATATTGAAAACATGGATGTTTTCTAAAATATGTCAGACTCTATTTGGGACATATTAGGACTTTACGGACCCAGTGATGATCTGAAAGTCATCAAGAAAGCCTATGCGAAAAAACTGCGAGTCACACGACCGGACGAAGACCCATCTGGTTTTATGGCCCTGCGTGAGGCTTTGGAGAATGCCAAACACTATGCGCATTATAATCAGCCTTACCCGATGGATGAACCTGCCAAGGAAGACGGGGACATAATTCAGGCCAGCCCGCAGACGTTTGATAAAGCTGCAAAGGAGCCTATAGCGCTGTACGAAAGCGAAGCAGAAGAGGCGATGGATTATCTGCCTATTGAGGCTGATGCAGTCGTCCCTGAGTCTCATATTCCAATCGCCACAATCGAAGGGCTTCATTCAGAAACAGACGAAAAAACTGTCATACAAAAAGTACAGTCCCTGTTAAAAGACCCATTTGGGCGGGCGGATGCCGGGAGTTGGCTATCCATCTTCGACGATAGTAAGCTCGACGGCATCGACGAAATCATTGATTTTGAGGAAAATTTTCGCAGCTTTCTATTGGACGAGTTTGGATATTATGACGGCGAAACCAAGCAGCACAACCTCAACCGAAATCCAAAACTTATCTCAACTCAAATCGGGACACTGATTTTCAATCGTATGGGGTGGCGCGATGTCCGAGGCCGCCCATTTTATGTCCAAGACCAAATTGAGTGGCTACGTCAGGATCTGGATGTGATCAACCGCTCCAAACACCCTCTTGAATCGCCATCAACGCCCGCTACCATAACCGAAAATGTGACAGGATGGTCACATGCATGGACATTTGTTATTGTAATTTTTGGCTTGATAGCGCTGGCAAGAATAGCAGGGCAGTCCATTTAGTACAATTTTCGTTTAATTGAAGCCGTACAAGCCTTAAAATAAAAGCGACAGCACCCTGTTATTTCTCAATAGAACGCCGAGCCGACATCAAATCCGCATGGACTCTCTGGAGATCACGCCTGAGCCGCATTTGAGACGGCGGAACTTTCGCCATTATACCTTCAAGATTTGTTACTGCGCGGTCGAGCCGCAACGCTGCAGCTTGCTGCTCGCGCGGCATATCAGCCGCGTCATGTTTATGGGCGTCCTCGGCTGAAGCCACAGTAACATCTTCGCAATATTTCACAAACAACCCCATTGGGAGCTGCGTTGACGGGTCTCCGCAAGCTGTATCAAGCTGGCTTTGAGACAAACCGCGCACTTGTGATAAATCAGCACCGGTAAAATTCGTGTCTTTGAGGCTCGCGCCGTGAAAGGCGGCGTTACCGAACTCTACGTTTTTAAAAATGGCTTCATCCAACGTCGCTTCCCGCAAGTTTGCGTGATGGAACTGTGCGTTGACAAAATGCGACTTTCTAAAGTCTGCGCCCGGTGCTGATGCACTGGTCAGGTTAACATTATCAAAATTACTGTGAATAAACCCACCGCGCGCAAGATCAGCGCGGTGCATATCAGAATTAGTGAAAATTGAGTCGCTGAGCTTAGCCTCAACAAGCGTAACATCCTGCATTTGTGATTTAGAAAAATTGATTTTTTCACCTTCAACACGGACTAAAAAGGCCTTACGAAAGTAAGTTTCAGACATATCCGTGCTACTAATGCGTCCGCCTGACAGGTTCGAACGGTCAAAAATAGACCCGGTGAAATTGGCGTCTTTCAAGGTCATTTCCGGCATGTCTTTGCCAGATAAATCACATCCAGCACAAGACCCGGAAGAGCTATGCAGTCCGGCGCTGACACGCATTTGCGCCTGTGCAGTGGGAACAATCACGGCCAATATTCCCGTAGCAGCTACAACTTTGACTAAGCTTTTCATAATCATAAGCGCCTTATATAAGAGCAATTTCTTGCGCGCGACTAAATTCGCCGTAATGTGCAGTTCACGCTTTAGCAATCCCTTGACAAGCGCAAGAACATCAGTAGAACAAAGGGCGATGTTGCTCATTTGTTCAAGGTGATTCCATGCTAACGCAAAAACAAAAAGACCTCTTAATGCTCATAGACCGGCGTATAAAATCAGCGGGCGTGCCGCCGTCTTATGATGAAATGAAAGACTCTTTAGGTTTAGCGTCTAAATCCGGTATTCACCGCTTAATAACAGCCCTTGAAGAACGAGGCTTTATTCGCCGCCTTCCAAATAAAGCGCGCGCCCTTGAAGTCATTAAGCTGCCCACCGATGTATTAGACGCAGCAGTCGTGGAAGCTGCCAATGATAGCACAGAGATACCCTTTGTCGGGAAAATTGCCGCAGGCAATCCGATTATGGCGCTTGAAGACAGCTATAATATGATAAGCGTTCCCCCTAATATGCTCGGGCGCGGCGATCACTTCGCCTTGGAGATCGAGGGCGAATCGATGACAGGTGTAGGGATCCTCGACGGCGACGTTGTGATTGTTCGCAAAGCGGACACAGCACGCAACGGACAAATTATTGTTGCTCTGGTTGATGGCGAAGAAGCCACGCTTAAAACTTTAAGAAAAACAGGGCAAACCATTGAATTGATCGCAGAAAACCCCGAATATCCGACACGGAAATTCGGGCCTGACCGCGTTGAAGTTCAAGGTGTTTTAGTAGGACTAGTTCGCCAGTATCACTAGAATTGTGCTATAATTTTAAGTGCAGTTACCCTGAGTTCGTTGTAAATTTTGCTAATATCAATCCTGACGGCCCCATGGACGTCTTTTACGTGATGCTGTAAGGGCACTGACTCTACCTATCGCATGCCCTTTAAAATAAAGATCTTGCGCGCCCTCCGCCCGTAAAACCCGCCCATCAATGAGGTCTGCTTGGCAATGCCTTCGCGCGACAGGGCCGGCATTGCGCTGCGTTAAAATGACAACATCAGCGCTTTGACATTCTGTTGCAACTTCAGACGGATAATCGGTAATGGATACGGT
>CAYGRF010000092.1:0-11416 GCA_964352275.1 uncultured Caulobacterales bacterium | reverse complement strand
AAGGCACCGGTTTTTGGTATCGGCATCCCTGGTTCGAATCCAGGTACCCCAGCCACGCTTTTTTCCAAAAAAATTCAAAAAAAACTCATATCGTTACGTGCTAACGATTGATTAACGCGTAATCGCAGTGTAAGCGTGAAGCAAGAATGACAAAAAGCGTGATAAATCGCTTTCAAACTTGGAGGACGTGAGTGGGACATACCCATACTGCATTTGTAGCTGCGCGGAAAACGCTTGGCATTTTAGGTCTAACGGCTTGTGCAGCCAGCATCGCTTGGGCTCAGGCGCCCGATGATGCAGCGGCGCGGCAATATGCCGCGCTCCTTCAGCAAATTTCTGACCTTGAAACGAGCATTGCTCATCAAGAAGTCTATCTGGGTACGCAAGAAGCTGAGATTGCTTCTCTGCAAGGTCAAATTGAACGGGTTCCTGAACTCATCGAATCAGTTGGGCCAATGCTGGATAAAATGAAGGCGGCGATAGGAAACGAAATTGAGGCGGATTTGCCTTTTAATATTGCTGTGCGTTTTGACCGTCTGGCTGGTCTTGATGAACTGATCGCTGATAAAGACGCGCGTCCCGGTGATAAAATGCGCCGGGCCATGAATATATACGATATTGAGGTCTCATACGGCCAAACGATCCAGTCATATGCGGGAAACCATCCCGTAGAGGCCCGAAGCGGCTCCCGCGTTGCAGCGTGTGAGCAGGATGCGATGTCAGTGGCTTGCGGCCTATCGAAATCCCAGCTTGAACGCCTCAAAGCCGGAGAGACAATCGCGTCTATGGCGGATGCCAATGAGCTGCAAGACGGTGATTATTTGCGGTATGGACGCCTCTCATTAGCCTATATGCAAAATGATGGTTCTGAAGTCTATCGGTACAATCCGGCATCAAAAGAATGGACGGAAATGACCGGTTCGCGGGCTCTTGATGTGCGCCGTGCTATGAAAATGGCCAAGGGTGAGGCGCCTCCGGCTGTTTTACAGGCTCCTATTTATCTCGCGAATTAGTGTGAGTTTTTGCGGTATTTAATACCGCATTCGGGCCGTCTGGCCCACAATATTTTGCAAGCCGTATGGGTTGCAAAACGGCGGATTGTCCGCCACCCATACGCGCCGTAGCGCAGCCAGTTGGTTGTACTAAGGTGTAAAATAACATTAACTAACTTGGAAGGAAACCATGTCGAACTTTTCAATAGCCAAGCGCCTTCTGCTGGCGAGTGCTACGGTTTTCGCTTTTGCGAGCCCGGGGTACGCACAGCTTGATAGCGCCCTGAGCGTGGCTAAGGCCTCGACTGCGGCCAGCGCGGCGTCACAACAACGTGTCGAAGAACTTGATGATGAAGCGGATCAAATGATCCGCGAGTTCAGAGCTGTTCTGCAACAAAAAGACAACATTGCTCTCTTTGTGGATCAGCAGGATATTTATCTTCAGTCTCAAAATGCTGAAATCGAATCCCTGAATAAGCAATTAGGAACGGTTGAGCAGATTAAGCAGGGCATGGTCCCGATGATGCTGAATATGACGGCCGCCATTGAGGACTCCATCAAGGCCGATGTGCCTTTTCAGGTTGCTGAACGGCTTGAGCGTGTTGACCGCGTCAAAGCGGTCTTGGCGGATCCAAGTGTGTCACCCGCTGAGCAGTACCGGCAGGTCCTGAACGCCTTTAAAATTGAGGTGTCTTATGGTCAGGGTATCGACAGTTATGAAGGCGCGCATCCAACTAAGCCTGGTAATGTGGTGAACTTTATCCGCTTTGGCCGGGTTGCGCTTGTTTACATGACCAAAGACGAGTCCGAGATCGCGCGTTACAGCATGGGCGACAAAGCATGGGTTCAGCTTGATTCTGGCAAAGCGCTGGAAATGCGTCAGGCCATCCGGATTGCTAAAGGCGAATCTGCACCATCAATGGTGACGGCGCCTGTTTACGCGGGTCAATAGGGTAGGATTTATATAATGGGTAAAACAATGAAATTATTCACAAAAACCGCAGTTGCAGCGCTTGCTGCCTCTGTGATGTTCTCAGCCATGCCGGCAGGAGCGCAAATTACGTCGATTACGGATCTGTTGAATAAAGTACGAACAGATTCGGCTGCGACGAAAGCTGAAAACCAGAAACGCGAAGCTGAATTTCGTGCCAAGCGTAATGAGCAAGCCAAGCTTCTCTCCGATGCTCGTCGCGAACTTGCAGCGCTAGAGTCTAAGGCGCGTCAAGTCCAAAGCACGTTTGATAGCAATCAGCGCCGTGTTGATGCGCTGACCGAAGAACTTAAAGCCGCCCAAGGCGATTTTGGTGAAGTATTCGGTCTGGCCCGCGCCAAAGCAGGTGAATTTAAAGCGACGCTCGATAACTCGCTGATTACATCTCAATATCCGACACGTACGGAGGTTCTAGGCCGCGTTTCCCAGTCGAAAGCGCTGCCGAGCACCGAAGATCTTAACGCAATTTGGCAATCTATGCTTGGAGAAATCCAAGCGCAGCGCCAAGTCGCCACTTTCGATGCCCCGGTTGCCAATGAAGGTGATGGTGCAAGCCAGCCTGTAACCCGTATCGGTCCTTTTGCTGTGTTTACGGCTGATGGTAGCCGTTTCCTGGAGTATAAGCCTGCGTCAGAGCCGGGTGATATTACACTTGTCGGTCTACCGAAGCCGCCGTCCAAGCCGTTTGTGTCTGCTGCGAAAACGGTTGCCAATGCGGATGCCGGGGAGCTTGTGTATGCACCGCTTGATCCTACACGCGGCGCGCTTTTGAAGTCATTCGAGCGTTTCCCGACTTTGATGGAGCGATTAAATCAAGGCGGAACCATCGGTTGGCTCGTTGTTGCACTCGCAATCATTGGGTCTCTCTTTGGTCTTTTGAATATCATTCGTTTGTTCCTGACATCGTCTGCGGTTCGCGCACAAAAGCGTAAGGCTCAGGCGTCGAAATCCAACCCTCTGGGCCGGATTATGATGGCTTATGACGGCGTCAAGGATCACAATTCTGAAACTGTCGAGCTGGCACTGGATGAAGCGATTTTGAAAGAATCGCCGAAACTGGAATTTGGTTTGAACCTGCTGAAACTCGGTGCCGGTATTGCGCCGCTCATGGGTCTCTTGGGTACGGTTACAGGGATGATCAAGACCTTCCAAGCCATGATGATCTACGGTACAGGCGATCCACAATTGATGGCTGGCGGTATTTCCGAGGCGCTTGTCACGACCATGCTCGGCCTGATTGCCGCTATCCCGCTCCTTATCCTGCACAGCTTCTGCTCCTCTTTGGCGCGCGGTGTTCAGGGGACGCTGGAAGAGCAATCTGCTGGTATCGTTGCCCGCCATGTTGAGGCCCGCGGTTCTTAGAACAGGGTACTCAGACTGAGTGGTCAGGCGGCTTGCCGCCTGACACAACCGGGTAACAATCAATAGGAAAGGGACGGAATCTATGGATTTCCTCAACCCCATAAATGCAATCAATGGTCTTCAAGAGTTCCTTGATACAGGCGGGCCGGTTCTTGTGGCCATTATGATCGCCGCGTTTGCGCTCTGGAGCTTTATTCTCGAACGGTTTGCGTATTATTTCTTTGCGCACAAACCGGCCAAAAAGAGATTTCGCGACGAATGGATTGCCAGAGAAGACAAAACATCTTGGAGAGCGCATGCGATCCGTGATGAACTTGTATCGCGAATTAAAGGTGCAACGGACCAAAATGTAGGCATTATAAAAACGCTTGTGGCTATTGCGCCTTTGCTGGGTCTTTTAGGCACAGTTTGGGGCATGATCGAAGTGTTCGACGTTATGGCTTTGTCCGGATCGTCTAATGCCCGACTCATGGCTGGCGGCGTATTCAAAGCAACGATCCCGACCATGGCCGGTATGACTGTAGCTTTGACAGGGCTTTATTTTCCTGCGCATTTTGACCGCAAGAGCAAGCGCGAAACCGCGTCCTTTGCTGATGAATTAGGAGGCCTCTCATGAGACGTCGCCGTAGAAACGCCGGTGAGGATGACGCAGAAGTCGATATGACGCCGATGCTCGACATCGTCTTTATCATGCTTATCTTCTTTATTGTTACAGCGACTTTCCTAGATGAGCGCGGAATTGATTTGACTCAGCCGCCTCCGCCGCCGGACGATCAACCTGATACAAAACCTAAGCCGGCTATCACGGTTTATGTGGATGAGCGTAATAATTGCTCGGTCGACTCGCGCCAAACAGAATGTGACCGCGTGTCGCTCGCTGTCGAACGTCTTTTGGCCGACAAACCCGGCGCAAGCATCATTCTGCGGGTTCATGCTGTTGCGCGTCACGAACTGTTGGTTGTTCTCAAGGACGGGTTCGATAGCAAGGGTATGGGCACTAAAATCGAGATTGTCCGCTAACATCAGGCAGGGCGTAGGGCCCTTCCTGCATAAACACGTTGAAATTTGAAAAGATTTGTGATAAGGTAACATTATGGCAAGACGTAGTCGCATAGCAATTCAGGAAGAAGATACAGAACTGAACATGACTCCCATGCTGGATGTTGTGTTTATCCTGCTTATCTTTTTCATCGTGACATCTGTATTTGTTAAAACCCCGGGTATTGACCCGCTCAAACCTGAAGCGACCACAGACGCCGATTGGGATCCAACCATTTTGATTGCTGTCAATTCGATGAATGAGGTTTGGATCGATAAACGGCCTTATGATGTAAGCGAAGTTCGCCCGATCATTATGTCCATGCGTGATGAAAATCCGAAGGCGCAAGCCATTCTTATCGGCGACAGAGAAGCCGAGGCCGGTATTGTGATGGAATTGCAAGATCTCATGCAAGATCTTGGCATCGTTACGCGCGTGTCAACGAATTAAAAGGAAATATCATGAATAATCCAATTCTAAGATGGTTGATTTTTATTCCGCTCGCAGCGGTGGTTACGTTCTTTCTTTTCAATATCATGATGGCATTGATTGCGGGCGATTTTGAAGCCCAGGAAAAATTTGCTGCGGCAAGTTTTGAGATAAACCCGACCGTTGATGATATCAAAATCATACGCCGTGAGACAAAGGTTGACCAAGTCAAAAAAGTCATAACACCGCCGCCGCCGCCGCAAATTGAGCGCCAGCAAGCGGCAAAGCCAACCGAGGCGATTGCATCGCTTGAAGGCGCTATTCCAGAGTTTGAGGCTCCTAAAATTGATCGCCAGAACTTTAAAATTCAGGTTAGCGACCGTGATGCACAGCCGCTTGTGCGTATTCCGCCGATCATGCCGCCTCGCGCTGAAAAATCCGGCCACTGCAAGGTCAGCTTTGACGTGAGCCCCGAAGGCCAACCTTTCAATGTTGAGGCAACATATTGCTCACAAAGCTTGTTTTCACGTCCGTCCATTAAGTCGGTTCAAAAGTGGAAATATAATCCTAAAATCGTCGATGGACGCGCAGTTTCGCGGTCTGGCGTGATCAGTAAAATTACGTTCCAGCTTGCTGATGAACGTGGGAATCTCATTCCTGAATAATATTTAGCTGCGGCCCTTTGGGCCGCATGTTTGTGCCTCGGTTTTGACTGAGTTTGACTTTACCAACCGGAGATCATCCTGTGACACTCTTAACACGCAAATTCTCTCTTAAACGCGCATTCCTTTTGTGCGCCATTGCTATTTCGACAAGCGGCGTGACCAGCGCCATTATGGTCGAGGATGCTCACGCACAGCGCAACCGTGGTAACGATTCGGAACAAGAGGCACCTCTCGAGGGACGTCAATTCTCATCCAAAGCGGGTGAAAAGGTTCTCGAAGCACAGAACTTGATGACGGCTAATAGCTTTCAGCCAGCTCTTGCCATTCTCAATGAGGTTCTTGGGTTTCCCGAGCTTAATCCTTACGAGAAATCGACGGTTTATCAAATGCAGGGTGCGGTTTATTATGAACTGAACGACTATCAAAAATCGATTCAAGGATTTGAAAACGCCATTAGCGCTGGCGGTCTTTTGCCGAACGAGGTAGATAATCTTCGTGTCAATATCGCCCAACTTTTAATAGGCAACGGCCAATATGCGCGCGGCGCGCAAATGCTCGAAGACTGGAACCGTGCTGGGGGGCAGTTAAAGCCAACACATATTGAAATGCTAACTCAAGCGTGGGTGCAATCTGAGAACTATGCTCGGGCTCTGCCATGGGCCGAGCGCTGGTTTGGTAATGCCAGCCCAAAAGAGCGTAAACATTACGATCTTCTCAACTTCCTTTATAATAACCTCAAAATGCCAGGAAAGCAGGCCGATATTGTTAAGGATATGATTGGGCGCTGGCCTGACGATAAGCAGCTTTGGGACAATTGGGCATCGCTTCTCGCCAATGGCGGCCGCGAGCAAGAGGCCTTTGAAGTCAATAAAATGCTCTATCTTGGCGGCGCTTTATCGTCTGAGCAAGATCTCATGAAGGTTGTTCAATATTACAGCTTTTATGATATGCCATACCAAGCCGCGCAAATTTTGGAGCGTGAGCTTAATGCTGGCCGAGTTTCAACCACGCCGGACAAACTGGTGCAACTCTCTGATTTGTTCCGCCAAGCGCGCGAATATGAACGGGCTATTCCAATTATTGAAAAGGCCGCGAACCAATCCGGTCAGCCCAAGCTTTATGCGGATTTGGGTGAAGCGCTCTATAATGGTGGTCAATGTAATCGTGCCGAAACAGCGTTCAAAGAAGCGATCACCCGTGGTTACGATGCGGGTAAATCCTGGATGTTGATTGCAACGTGCCGCTACGAAGATGCGCAGGCTGAAGACCGTGCCGTTTGTAAAAACACGACGGCGGAGCAGCGCAGAAATTCAGTCAAAAATCAGAAACGCAACAGTGCGATTGCGGCCTTTAACGAGGTTCCCAATTCATCACGCGAGAAACGCAATGCGCAAAAGTGGGTGACGTTTATTCGCGCCGAAGCTAAAGCGGTCGAAGATCGGTGCGAGTTTGAGCTCACGGTGGCGCAAGAACTATGCTTTATTAAAATCGGACAGTCTTATGATGCCATGGTGTTTACCGATGAATTTGAATTGGACGAGGAATGTCAAGAATTCAAAGCCGAATATGATAAGCTTTACCGTCAGACGATTAAAGTCGACCAGTAGCCGGTCTGACATATAGAGACATTAAAACCCCGGTCATTGGCCGGGGTTTTTCTTTGGAGGCTGCCTATCCTTTCATCTCCACCTCTACTGCGGCCTCAATTACAACCGATGGACAAAATGTTACTCTATTGCATTGTCTCCCAATTTATGTTAAGTTATTTTATAACACTTACAAGGAGGCACTATGTTAAAACGTATAGGACTAAGCGGGGCCGGAGCGGCCGCGATCACAGTAGCATTAGGACTAGGGATGATGGCGATGATCGCCGTGGACTTTAAAGCCGAAGAAAAATATGCCGCCGCCGCATTTGAGATCAATCCTGTGGCAGACGATATTGCGCTGCCGCAGCCTCGGCAAAAGCTTGAGGCCATGAAAAAGGTGGAGGTGCCGCCGCCATTGCCCATCATTGAGCGCGTAGCCGCCGACAAGCCAAGCGAACCGATTGCAGATGAACCGCTGACCCCGGACTTTCCTGACCCTGTCATCAATACGGGCGGCTACATCATTCAAGTGAGCAATAAAGACGAGCAGCCGGTCGTCCGTATTCCGCCTGTTATGCCGCCGCGCGCTGAGCGGTCCGGGCATTGTATGATGCAATTTGATGTCAGCGCCTGGGGCGAGCCGTATAATATAAAGGCGGCATCCTGTACGCAGCGCCTATTTGAGCGCGCGTCTATCAAAGCGGTCTCGCGCTGGAAATATCATCCGAAAATTCAAAACGGGCAAGCGGTAAGCCGAGCGGAGCTGACCACGCGGATAAGCTTTAACCTATCGGACGCCAGAGGTCAGCGAATACCTGAATAAGCCGCCGCGCAAGCAAAGGCATATTCCAGGGCCGTCTCTTTGAGGCTGTCATAGCGGCCCGCTTCGCCTTGGTGGCCCGCGTCCATATTGATTTTCAGCAAGATGGGCGCGCGGCCCGTTTGATGTGCGCGCAGTTTCGCCGCCCACTTTGCCGGCTCCCAATAGGTCACGCGTGGATCCGTTAGCCCGCCCGTTATCAGTAGAGGCGGGTAGTCTGCGCGGGTAACATTGTCATAAGGCGAGTATCCATCAATGCGCTCATAGGCACCAGCGTCCACCAGCGGGTTGCCCCATTCCGGCCATTCCGGCGGGGTCAGAGGCAAGGTCTCATCACTCATGGTGGTGAGCACATCGACAAACGGAACGGCGGCGATCATGCCGGAAAATAAAGCCGGGTCCTGGTTCAGCGCCGCGCCGACAAGCAGTCCGCCCGCCGAGCCCCCGTGCATAATGATGCGGCCTTCGCGTGTATATCTGGCCTCGCAAAGTCCGCGTGCCGCATCTATGAAGTCATTGAATGTGTTGGTTTTTTTCTCTAATTTTCCGTCAAGATACCATTGATAACCTTTCGCCATCCCGCCGCGAATATGGGCAATGGCGTAAACAAAGCCGCGGTCAACCAGAGAAAGAATGCCGGTGCGAAACGCGGCTGGAATGGTGATGCCGTACGAGCCGTACCCGTAGAGCAGAAGCGGCGCGCTGCCGTCTGTGGGTGTATCTGCACGGCGGATAATTGTAACCGGTACGCGTTCTCCGTCCCGCGCTGTGATCATAATCCGCTCAGCGGTATAGTCCGCCGGGTTATGCCCGCTGGGAACGCTCTGCGTCTTACGCAAAATACGCTTTTTCGTGTCCATGTTATAGTCAAAAACCTGGCCCGGCGTTGTCGGTGATGAATACGTAAAGCGCAGCCACGGCGTATCATATTCAAATCCGCCCATAAGCCCCAGTGCAAAAGCTGGTTCATCAAAGCGGATTGTGTGGCGCTGCCCGCTTCGCATATCCTGAACATTTATCAAGGGCAGGGCGTTCTCGCGCACAAGCCAAACCAAATGGTTCTGATAGGCTTCCAGTCCCAATATGAGGCTGCCGGGCGCATGAGGAACAAAGGGCTCCCACGCTCCGCCGCCTGATATAGCGCGGCGCATGATTTGAAAATCAACTGCGCCGTAGGCGTTCGTTAAGATATAAAAATACCCGCCTTGCTCATGCAGACTATATTCAAGCCCGGATTGCCGGGGCGCGAAACAGTGCGCCGGCTCAAACGGGGTATTCGCAGGGACCAGCCATACCTCGGATGTGGTGTGATTATGGGCGCTAATCTCAATAAATTCGCCTGAATCGCTCTTGTCGACTGAAACGAAAAAGCCGGGATCGCTTTCCTGATAAACCAAGCGGGGCTCTGCGGCGGGATCGGTAACAGATTTGACAAATACGGCATAAGGCCGCTGATTTTCATCGCGCTCTGTCCAAAACAGCGTGTCTGAGTCAGCCGCCCATTCGGCGCCGCCTGTGCTTGTCGTGATTCCTGTTGATACAGCGCCCCCTCCGACCGGCATGATAAAAATTTCGTAATTTTCGGCCCCCTGACGGTCTACGGAATAGGCGACTAAGCGGTGATCGGGGCTGTGTGCCACAGTTCCCAAATCAAAATAGCCGGATTGCTGCGCGGAAAGCAAATCGGCGTCGACCAAAACTTCTTCTTCGCCGCTGATCTCTCGTGTGAGCGGGTCAATGGGGGCGCGCACATAGAGCCCGTGTTGATCACCAGTGCGGTAGCGGTGGTAATAGGCAAAGCTGCGGTCCGGCATCGGGACTTGGGCATCTTCCGGCTCCAAGCGCCCTTTCATCTCTTCAAAAATCTCATCGGCGAGCATTTGTACATCACCCAGAACTGAAGCCGTATAGGCATTTTCCGCCTCTAAATGTTTACGAATGTCAGGGTTTAGCTTTGAGGCGTCCTGCATAACGGCCTGCCAGTTTTCATCTTTCATCCATGCGTAATCGTCGCTGCGCGCGCGTCCTAATTGCTCAAATGTTCGGGGTTGAGACTTGGCGCGCGGAGGCGTTTGGCTGAGAATAAAGTTTGCTGTCATAACGGCCTCATATGCGTAAATGGGTGAGGCTTAAGTAAGACGCAAAAGCGTTTTCACAAGAGCCGCAATTACTACCATAGCCTAATATATGGCGAGAGGCTGATAATTTTTGAGGTGTTTCGGCCTTGGTCACGCTTGGTTAACCCAAAACCTTTACTCTAAGCAGAATCAATTGGTACTCAAAGGCCTTCAATGGAAGCGCAAGCGCTAAATTTAACGCAGGCAGCGGAGCCGCCTAACGCCGAGGCGGAAGCCGTGACAGCTCCGCCGAAAATCGATGTGCGGCGCTCGCTCGCTAAGCGCCTAGCTGACGTCATCTGTATCCCGGAGAGCCAACTGCCGCCGCAAGAACGGCATATGGCGGGGGATGTATTGGTGGAAATGCTCCGAAGTGCGGATATGGAACTACGCGAAAGCGTGGCCAAACGTCTTGTGATGCTCAATGAGGCACCCCGGACGATTTTGATGATTTTAGCCAAAGACGATATTCGTGTTGCGCGGCATGTGCTTGAAAAAACCAAGAGTTTGACGGATTCTGACCTCATCCAAATTTCCCGCAAAGTGTCCGGTGCGCACCGCAAAGAAATGGCGCAGCGCCGCAAGGTATCAGACGCGGTTGTCGATGCTATGGTTGAGTTTCTCGAAGAAGACGTTGTCGAAACTCTGCTCGCCAATAAGGGCGCCAGCTTTTCAGAAACGGCTCTACAGCGTATTTTAACGATGTCGCGTAGCCATGCGCCCTATGTGAAACTGTTGCTCCGCCGCGAAGAATTACGACCCTCCCATGGCCTGACCATGTTTTGGTGGGCGGATAATGAATGCCGCCGGAAAATTTTGCGTCGGTTCTCTGTCGCGCGCACGGTTTTGCAAGAATCCTGTATTGATCTATACCAGAAAGCCGCTGCTGATGGTTGGTCTGATAGTGCTGTACGCAAAGCGCTGCAATTTATTGAGCGCCGCCAACGTAACCGCGCCGCCATAGAGCGCAGCCCGTATGAAGGGCTCGAGCAGGCGATTGATATCGCCGAAGAAAACGGAATGACCCGGGAGATGACGCAGGAAATCTCTTTCATGGCCGGAATAAAACCAGCCACAGGCGCGCAAATCCTGATGGATAAATCCGGCGAAGCGATTGCGGTTTTGTGCAAAGCCCCTGGCCTTAAGCGCGAATATATAACTAAGATTTGGAAATCCCTGAAACGTCCATCCATGAACGCTGACGGAACCGTGCATGCGGACTTGGCCCGCATCATCGCGGTCTATGACGAAATATCCACAGACAAAGCCCAAACGGTGCTTCGTTATTGGAATTGGTCTCTAACATCGGCCTTGAACGCGGATGTCCTGCGCCACATTAAAGACGGTGTTATCCCCCGCGAAGAAGAATACGGCGCAGCCGCGATTACTGCCGCGCTCGTCTTTGGCCATAA
>CAYGRF010000091.1:0-11474 GCA_964352275.1 uncultured Caulobacterales bacterium | reverse complement strand
GCCGGATCAAGGTCTTGATCCGCGCAGAGCGCCGGAATTTCCTGACAGGCTCCATCGCGCGTGCCGAACCGCCAACCATGATAGGGGCACTCGATCGTATCGTCTTTGATTTGCCCGGCGGATAAAGGCGCGGCGCGGTGCGGGCAAATATCCCGGAGCGCAAAGACGCTGCCGTCTTGCCGCCGCCCGAGCGTAATTGGCTCACCGGCGATAATGCGGCGGACAAGCTTGCCGGGCGCAAAGTCACTGGCGATACCGGCGAAATACCAAATGTCGTGGACGAAATCATTCATGGTGTTGCCATATCCAAAACCTGCGCGGCTGTGAAGCCTTGGTTTCGCAATGCGTGGATGGATGTGTCTTTGTTGCGTTTGGCGAGTTTGTCGCCGTCTTTGTTTTTCAAAAGGCTGTGATGATGATAAATCGGAACAGGCCAATCCATAAGATGTTGCAAGAGGCGGTGCAGCGGGGTGAGCGGCGCGATGTCAACGCCGCGCACCACATGGGTGATGCCTTGCAAATCGTCATCATGACAGCACGCGATGTGATAGGATGTCCCGATGTCTTTCCGGGCCAGGGTTTCGTCTCCGATTTGGGACAGATCAACCGTATGCGTGCCGGAGTTAAATCCGGTTTCAGTGTAAGTCAGCGGCGCGGATATTAAAGCTTCGCAGCGATCCATCCACAGACGCCATGCAAAGGGAAGGTTATCAGACACCCGCGCGCGAATTTCCGGCTCAGGGAGAGGCCCTGAACGCAGCAGTCCAGCCGGTAAGTCTTTACGGGTTTTGAAACAGCGGTAAACTAGCCCGCGCGCGCGCAAGGACTCGATCACACGATCATATTCCGGGCGGTGCTGGCTCTGAATACGGACAGGTTCCGGCCATGAAAACCTGAGCCACGATAAGTCTTCAAAAATAGCCGCCTGATAGTCCGGGCGGCAGCGGGTGTGATCTATATCCTCAATCCGCAGTAGGCATGCTCCGCCAAATCCAAAAGCCTGCGCAGCGGCATAAGCGTGGCCAAGATGGAGATAACCCGTGGGCGAGGGCGCAAATCGGGTGCGGATGTTTGCGCGCATTTTTGCGCCCTAGCTTGTGCCCGCCTATCCGATAGCGATAGGATTATCGTGAAAGATTTTCCGCATAAGCGGTTTAAAACTCTCAAGACTATCGACTTCGAAATCGGGATCAAAAGCGGGGGCGTCCCATTCATCAACAAGTTTAACAGCCAGAGGATACCAGCTTTCATTTTCCCATTTTTTTCGCAAATCGTTCGGCGCGCCCATATAATGGTAATAATACTCACCCTGAAACGCTTGGTGGTTATAGATGACGTGGTAGCTATCGTCAGAAATATAGGGCCGCATCATCTCCGCCGCGATTTGTCCGTGATTAGGTACATTGATAACTTTGGCCATGTCATGACAGAGCGCAATGACAATTTCCTCGTCGCTCGCGCCCGCCCGCCGGGCGAGGGTTCCTGCCATCAAGGCATGTTGTAACTGATCACAGGCAAAACCGAGCGTGTGCTGCTCTAAGTCTTCGAGCATGCCAATGAAACGGTCAGCCGTGTTCTTAAATTCTTCCCTATGGGCCTCGCCAATGACCATCCAGTCTTCCAGCGTTCCGTCCTGCATTCGTGTAAATGTGGCTTGCTTACCCATGATAGATCTCCCGTAGTTTTTTTTGCATCTTATCAGACAAAGGGGCAGGCCGTCGAGAGGCTTCACCGACATAGACATGGACGAAATGTCCTTGCGCGCTGGCGGTCGTCTCATCATTGCGGAAAAGTCCGATTTCATAGCGAATACTGCTATTCCCAATTTTCGTGACGCGTAGTGCGGCGACGATAATATCGGGGAAGCTGATGGGCGAAAAATAATTGCACCCGGTTTCAACCACGAGGCCAATGATTTCGCTTTTCCCGATCTCCAGCAAGCCTTGATCAAGGAGCCACCGGTTCACCACAGTGTCAAAATAGAAGTAATAAACCGAATTATTCACATGCCCATAAACATCATTATCCGCCCACCGCGTCGGAATTGAGAGGTGGTGCGGATAGCTGGACAGGCGGTGCGGAACGGGTTTGGTCATGGATATTGCTTTTCAGTTTTGGATCGGAAGTTTATATATATTTCTATCAATGCCGTCAGGGAAGCTGCCACGTTCGATAATGCGGCCGCCTAATTTGAGTACCAGATTTTTGGCGGCTAAATTTTCGTCATTCATATGCGTTTCAACAATGTCCCAATTGAGGTCATGATAGGCAAAATCGATTGCGGCTGTTGAAGCTTCCAGTGCATACCCTTTACGTCTTGCAAAGGGCATTACCCACCAGGTGAGTTCTGACCGAGGATAGCCGCCAGGCCATACGAGTCCGCATCCACCGATCATCAGGCCCGATTGTTGTTCTTCAACCGACCACATGCCAAAGCCTTTTATATGCCAATGCCCAATATCAGCTGCGAGTTTCTTCCAAGACTGAAGATCGGTTAATGGACCTCCATAGGCTTTTGAGGCAACCTCATCTCTGTAAAATGCCTTGTAGACGGAATAGTCGTCGGCGCAAGGAGGGCGCAAAATGAGCCGCTGGGTTTTTAACGTGGGGATTTGCATACAGTGCTCACCGACTTGCGGTTTAAATTACACAATCGTCTCGTAGATTTTCACGGTTGCTTTTAATGTCATTTCGCGGGCGTTATTTATCAGGAGCCTGTCTTTGGTCATGGCGTCCTCGGCCATCATCTCAATGGCGCTGGCGGGGATGTTGACTTCTGTGAGGGTTTTTGGAACCTGTGTGGCGTCTTTGATGCGTAGCATTTCGTCAATCAAATCTGAACCCGTTTGCCCGATGCCCATGTCGCGGGCGATCTCGCCGTACCAGTGATCGGCTTTGGGCTGATTATATTTCATGACCTCGGTCAACACCAGCGCGTTGGAGAGCCCGTGCGGGACATGAAAGAACCCGCCGAGCGGATAAGCGAGAGCGTGAACGGCGGCGCAGGGCGCGTTGGAAAAAGCCTGCCCGGCGAGCATCGCGCCAATGAGCATATCGTTGCGCGCCTCGATATCTGAGCCGTTGTCAACCGCGCGCACAATGGCTCCTCGGAGTTTACGCAGCGCCGATAAAGCCAGCGTATCCGAGAGCGGGTTTTTCTCGCGGATTGAAGTATAGGCCTCAATGGCGTGAACCATCGCGTCGATGCCGGTGGAGGCCGTGATGGAGGCCGGAAGTCCGAGCGTAAGGTTAGCGTCGAGCAAGACCCGGTCAGCGTACAGGCTGTCGGCGACCACGCCTTTTTTCGCGGTTTTTCCTGTGGTAATAATGGCAACATTCGTGACTTCGGAGCCGGTGCCTGATGTTGTCGGGATCAGGAGCAAAGGCAGGGTCGGGCCTTTGGCATTGCCGACCCCGTACATCGATTCCAGAGGTTGTTCACATCCCGCGAGATGGGCGATGACTTTGGCTGTATCCATGGGGGAGCCGCCGCCAAACCCGATGATCAATCCGGCATTAAATTTACGTATGGCTGTTGCGCCTTTCAGCACAATCTCTTCGGGCGGATCAGGTATCACTTTGTCAAATATGAGAACCGCGTAGCCCGCGGTTTTAAGAGCGTCGACCCCGGCGTCCAAGAGCCCAAGTCCGCGCACGCCTTTGTCGGTGATAATGGCAATGCGCTTATTGCGGCACAAGCTGTCCACATAAGCGTCGAGCTTTGCGGCCCCGCCGGGCTCTATACGAATATCGGATACGGTTTGAAAAGAATGCATGCTCTCTTATCACACATTATGACCATGCAAGCCAGCCCTGCGAGACCGTGGAAATCGCAAATACGTGCTCGGCGGATTACCCTTTTGGCAGAGCGACAATGGTCCAGTAAACATCAAGCATGTCCATGGCTTCTTTAAAGCTCTCCCGCGCGTCTGATTTGACGATATATCCGGCTACATTAAAGGCGTAGGCGCTAATAATATCGGCATCTGCATCGGACGTGGTGAGGACGAAGACAACAGAGTCTTTTAAGGCCTCATCAGACCGGATTTCCTCGAGGAACTGAATGCCGTTCATGCGCGGCATATTGAGGTCCAGCAGGATAATATAAGGGCGCTTTACCGCCGTTTTACCATTTTCGCCGCGCAGAGTTTCAAGCGCTTCGATGCCGTCAACGGCGTGAACCGTTGGGTTGCTGATTTTGAGGTCACGAAGAGCACGGTGAATGCCCATAAGATCAATTTCGTCGTCTTCAACAATCAATAATGTAACAGGTTGTCCTGACATATTTTTATCCCCTTGATAAAGCAGCCGCGTAGTGCAGATTTTTCGGAATGGAAAAATGAAACGCTGTGCCGGAATTATTTTTATTTTGTTTTATCCATATGCTGCCGCCGATGGACTCGACCATTTTCTTGACAATAGCAAGACCAATCCCGCTGCCTTCAACAGCGTCGCGGGCTCTGAGTTTTTTGAATATTTCAAAAACGTAATTGTGATATTCTTTCGGAATCCCGGGGCCGTCATCAATGATTGTAAATTCAAAATAATCAATGCGGTCATAGCAGGCGAGCAAGATTTGCCCATTATCCCTATCGTGATGCTTCACAGCGTTGGAGATGAGGTTCAGACAGATATGTTCAAAAACGCTGCGCACAGTAATAATGTCCGGGAAAGATGTATCATGTTTGATTGTAAAGCTTTTGGGCACCTTCACCCAGCTTGTGACTTCGTCTATGACCTCACCCGTATTGATTCTTTCGGGGCTGCTGAGCTGTTTTCCGGCGCGCGCAAATGATAAAATGTCCGCAAGAAGGGTTTCCATCCGGCTGACCCGGCCGCGCAGCGAGTCAAAGCTATTGGCGATGTCCGGCGTGATTTGGTCTTTAATATCCTCTTGAATCCAGCAAGCTAGATTATCAATGCCCCGGAGCGGGGCTTTGAGGTCATGGGAGGCGACATAAACAAAATGATCGAGATCATTATTGGCCGATTCCAGCTCGCGTGTATATTTTTCGAGATTAAGCTGAGCTTCTTTTAAATCATTGATGTCGAGAATAGCGCCAATCATACGGACAGGCTGCCCGTTTTCGTTCCATTTGGCCTGTCCGGAGACTTTAAACCACCGTAGGTTATGGCTGCCAACTTCAAAACGGCATTCAACGGAAAAGGGCTTTTGGTCTTTAAAGTGGGCGTCGAAAGCCTCTGATAGTTCCGCTCTTTCATCCTCGTGTACGAGGCTTAAAAAGTGCTCAATGTCTTTGATGTGGTGCCGATCCTGCGGCAATCCCAGATCGCTGCAAAATAATAGCGAAACCCAAAACGGATCAGTGCCGTTAACGGGCCAATCCCAAATACCAACGCTTGCGCCGCGAGCGGCAAGCTGAAAGCGCTCTTCGCTCTCACGGACAATATTCTCAGCGTTTTTTTCAAGTGTGACATCCATCGACGAGACGAAAACATAATTTTCGCCTGTTTCCGGATCTGTGTACGGAATTTTATCGGTTCTCACCCACCCATGTTCGCCGTCAATCGGCGTATATTCTTCTATAATGCCCAATAGGGGCTTTCCGGAGTTAATAACGGCGAGGTCATCATCATGATATTTTCGAGCCATTGCGGGAAACAGCTCATATGTGTCGGCGCCTTCAGCCTCTTCCACATCTAAGTTCATGGAACTGGCGGCTTTGGCGTTCAGCCGCAAAATTTTATTGTGGGCATCCTTGTACCAAATTCGCGCGGGAACGCTGTCGAAAATGAGTCTAAGTTCGTCCTCGTTTTTTCTATATTTCTCCCGCTCCGCTATCAGATCAGAAATGTCGAGCATGGAACCCGCCATTTTTTCCGGATTGCCGTTTTTGTCCGTTATCATGCGCCCCGTCAGGCGGACCCAAATATAGCCTCCGGTTTCCTGCCTGAAGGGGTATTCAGCTTCAAGCCGGGCCGTGGCCATTGTCTCTGGGTTTCTAAAGACGCTGAAGTCTTGCTGAACCTGATCGCGGTAATCGGGGTGTACACGCTCCCGAAAATCGGAGTCTTGTGTTGTGTTACCGTCAAACGAAATTTTAAAAACCTCCTTGACGCGCTCTGACATGAACATCTCGTCTTTTTGAATATCCCAACTCCAAAAGCCTATACGTGAGTCTTCGAGGGCATATTGCAAAACGTCTTTATAGCCTTGAGACGCTGTCTCATTAGACGGCTCTAATTCGCGTATGATTTGGGTTAGTGGCACACAGCCTCGGATCTATGGGGGCGCATCATGATTTAGAACCGTTCCCGGCCTGGCATCTTTCTTAAAATTTGGCTCGAGCGTGCAACGCGGCGGCTATGTTTAGAGAATTGCTCCCGCACAGCGGCAAACTCTCCGTGGGTTAACCGCAAGTCCAAGGCATTTTCTGCTTTTGATATAGCGGTGTCAAAAGCATGATTGAAACACGCAACGGCTTGGCGGCCTTTGTCTGTCAGCAAGATGAGCCGGCTGCGGCCGTCTTCGTAATTATCCGTCGTTTCGACAAATTTCAGCCCGACGAGCGTGATCACAGAGCGGGTAATGGTCGCGGGGTCTTGCCGTAGTGCTGTAGCGATGTCAGTCCCTGCGACCCGGTTGCCGAGTTGGTGAGCGCAGACGAGAACCCTGATCTCGCGAATTTTTATACCGAACTGCCGCGTGACAATAGGCACAACAGCAGCTTTTAGCATGTCAGTATAATCCTTTTGCATTTGCTCGGCATATGCCATGAGCTGCAAATGAGCATGGATGTTTTGATGTGGGGCGGCGTTATCCAATGTTTGGATCCTCGAATCGTTGCGTGTTGCTTGCCCCACAAAGCATTGCGCTATAATACTCTCTTAAGTGCTTAAAATTACTCTAATTCAATCTCAGTCATAAATCGTTACGCCTATACTCGTCGAAATATGTTAACTTTCCTTGAAAAATCAAATGAAATATGCGGATGCGATATGAATTCTGTCAATGGCCGCCCGCCTTACGATGCGGGTTTTTGATAAGGTTTCTAGCTTTTAGAAAAAACCCCTTTTCGCGGTTGACGGCGCAAAGACTCACGCGTATATGGCCCCCTCATTGCGAAGATGTCGTCTAAGGGTTGCCTTAGAAACCTTCTTTGGGTGAGAAGCAGATTTAATAGTCGCCTTCTACGGGCCGCTCAGCGGTGCGAAGGGGTGGTTTTGTTGCAATGCATCTCGTTCAGTCGTTGACTGAGGAGCGGGGATGCTAATTTGCGCAGGAAAAACGGCCATTTGGCCAGAACGTAAGCAGGAAGACGATGCCAACGATTCAGCAACTGATCCGGAAGCCCCGGAAAGACAAACGCAAACGGAACAAGGTTCCGGCACTCGAGGCTTGTCCGCAAAAGCGCGGCGTGTGTACGCGTGTATATACAACAACACCGAAGAAGCCGAACTCCGCGCTTCGTAAGGTGGCTAAGGTGCGTTTGACAAACGGGTTTGAGGTTCTGTCCTACATTCCTGGCGAAGGTCATAACCTGCAAGAGCACAGTGTTGTTCTTATCCGCGGCGGACGCGTAAAAGATTTGCCGGGTGTGCGTTATCACGTACTGCGCGGTGTTTTGGATACGCAGGGCGTTAAAGATCGTAAGCAGCGCCGTTCGAAATATGGCGCCAAGCGGCCTAAGTAAGGAATATAGAAGATGTCACGTCGTCACCGCGCAGAAAAACGGGTTATTCTCCCCGATGCTAAATATAATGACTTGGTTCTTGCTAAGTTCATGAACGCCATCATGCTTGATGGTAAGAAATCTACAGCTGAAAACATTGTTTACGGTGCGCTTGATATTGTCGAAGGCAAAGTCAAGTCCGAGCCTGTTCGTATTTTTCATGATGCGCTTGAAAATATCAAGCCATCGGTTGAGGTTCGCTCCCGCCGTGTTGGCGGCGCGACCTATCAGGTACCTGTAGAGGTTCGTCCTGAGCGCCGTCAGGCTCTTGCGGTGCGCTGGCTTGTATCTGCATCGCGCTCACGTAATGAAAACACCATGCGCGAGCGTTTAGCTGGTGAATTGATGGATGCGGCGAATAACCGGGGTTCCGCTGTTAAGAAGCGCGAAGATACCCACCGTATGGCGGAAGCCAACCGCGCATTTTCGCATTACCGCTGGTAGACTGGATTAAAGAGATCGATCATGGCACGCGAATACGACCTTAAAGATTACCGAAACTTTGGCATCATGGCTCACATTGATGCGGGTAAAACTACCTGCACAGAGCGGATTCTTTATTATACAGGGAAAAACCACAAGATTGCCGAAGTGCATGACGGCGCAGCCACAATGGATTGGATGGAGCAAGAGCAAGAGCGCGGCATTACAATTACGTCGGCTGCGACGACCTGTTTCTGGGCTGGTAAGCGTCTGAACATTATTGATACGCCCGGACACGTTGACTTCACTATCGAAGTTGAGCGTTCGTTGCGCGTCCTTGACGGTGCGGTCGCGCTTCTGGATGCCAATGCGGGGGTTGAGCCGCAGACTGAAACGGTTTGGCGTCAGGCGGATAAGTACAAGGTTCCGCGCATGATCTTTATTAACAAGATGGATAAAATCGGCGCAGATTTTTATGCGTCTGTGCAGTCTGTTAAAGACCGCCTCGGCGGTAACGCGCTTGAGTTGCAGCTCCCAATTGGTTCTGAAGATAATTTTAAGGGCGTTGTCGATCTGGTTAAAAATTGCGCTTATATTTGGGAGGCTGAGGCTGATCTTGGCGCGACTTACGAGACTGTCGAAATTCCCGCTGATATGGTAGAAAAAGCCGCTGAATACCGCGAAGCCCTCATTGAGACTGTTGCTGAGATGGATGACGCGGTCATGGAGGCTTACTTCGAGGGTAATATGCCGTCCGTCGAGACCATTCAACGTCTCGTCCGAGCGGCAACAATTTCCAACAAGGTTGTGCCTGTGTTCTGCGGTACGGCGTTTAAGAACAAGGGTGTTCAGCCCTTGCTTGATGCTGTTGTTGCTTATTTGCCGAGTCCTCTGGATATTGCGGCTATTAAGGGCATCGACGTTAAGACGGGTGAGGATACAAAGCGTAAGGCTTCGGATGATGAGCCTCTCGCCATGCTTGCTTTCAAAATTATGAATGACAAGTTTGTGGGTACGCTGACATTCTGCCGTATTTATTCGGGTAAGCTTGAGACGGGTACGACGCTACTTAATTCCGTTAAGGAGAATAAAGAGCGCGTTGGCCGGATGATGATGATGCACTCGAATGACCGTGAGGACATTCAGGAGGCGTTTGCTGGCGATATTATCGCGGTTGCGGGTCTGAAGCGTACGACCACAGGTGACACTTTGTGTGATATGAACCATCCTGTTATCCTTGAGCGTATGGAGTTTCCGGATCCGGTTATCGAGATTGCGGTTGAGCCAAAATCAAAAGCCGACCAAGAAAAGCTTGGTATTGGCCTTCAGCGCCTCGCCGCAGAAGATCCATCTTTCCGCGTGTCAACGGATGACGAGTCGGGCCAGACAATCATGGCGGGTATGGGCGAGCTTCATCTGGATATTCTTGTTGATCGTCTGCGCCGTGAATTTGGCGTTGAGGCCAACATTGGTCAGCCGCAAGTGGCTTACCGCGAGGCTCTCGCTGAGCCAGTTGATATAGATTATACGCACAAGAAGCAGTCCGGTGGTTCGGGTCAGTTTGGCCGCGTGAAAATCCGGTTTGCGCCGGGTGAGCCGGGTTCTGGATTCGTGTTTGAGTCCAAAGTTGTTGGTGGTAACGTGCCAAAAGAATATATTCCGGGTGTTGAAAAGGGTATTCGCACTATGGCGGAAACTGGCCTTTTGGCGGGGTTCCCTGTGATCGATTTTACCGCCGAGCTTTATGACGGTGCTTATCACGATGTTGACTCATCGGTTATGGCCTTTGAAATTGCAGCTCGCGCAGCGTTTCGTGAAATTAAAACTCAGGGCCGCGTCAAATTGCTTGAGCCGATCATGAAGGTTGAGGTTGTGACGCCGGATGAGTATATGGGTGACGTTATCGGCGATTTGAACTCTCGCCGGGGCATGATTGAGGGCACTGAGATGCGCGGAAATGCGAACGTGATTAACTCAATGGTGCCGCTCGCGAACATGTTTGGTTATGTAAATGATCTGCGTTCCAAGACACAGGGCCGCGCGCAATTTACAATGACATTCGACCATTATGCAGCAACACCGCAAGGCGTTATGGATGATGTGATTTCAAAGCAGGGCGGGGCGTAAGCCTCTCTTAATAAACGATTTTAACCTCCAGGAAGAGAACGGAGTAGGCACATGGCAAAAGAGAAATTTGAGCGTAATAAGCCACACGCGAATATTGGCACGATTGGTCACGTTGACCACGGCAAGACGACGCTGACGGCGGCGATCACGAAATATTTCGGTGATTTTAAGGCCTATGACCAGATTGACGGCGCGCCCGAAGAAAAAGCGCGCGGTATCACCATTTCAACGGCGCACGTTGAGTATGAAACAGACGCGCGTCACTACGCCCACGTCGACTGCCCGGGCCACGCTGACTATGTTAAGAACATGATCACCGGCGCGGCGCAAATGGACGGCGGCATTTTGGTTGTTAACGCAGCAGACGGCCCTATGCCCCAGACCCGTGAGCACATCCTGCTTGCCCGTCAGGTCGGCGTGCCTGCGCTTGTTGTTTACATGAATAAAGTTGACCAGGTTGATGATGAAGAGCTTCTTGAGCTCGTCGAGATGGAAATCCGTGAGTTGCTAAGCTCTTATGACTTCCCGGGCGACGATATTCCTGTGATTGCGGGTTCTGCTTTGGCGGCAATGAACGGCACAGACCCGGAAATCGGCGAGCAATCTATCCGCAAGCTGATGGCCGCTGTTGATGAATATATCCCGCAGCCTGAGCGCGCGATTGATGGCGCGTTCCTGATGCCGATCGAGGACGTGTTCTCGATCTCCGGCCGGGGTACGGTTGTTACTGGTCGCGTTGAGCGCGGCGCGGTCAATGTTGGCGACGAGATTGAAATCGTCGGTATTCGCGACACAAAGAAAACCACCTGTACTGGTGTTGAGATGTTCCGTAAGCTTCTCGACCGCGGAGAGGCGGGCGACAATATCGGCGCACTTTTGCGCGGTGTTGACCGTGAGGGTGTTGAGCGCGGACAGGTTCTGTGTAAGCCGGGCTCTGTGAACCCGCACAAGAAATTCAAGGCAGAAGCCTACATCCTGACAAAGGATGAAGGCGGACGTCATACGCCGTTCTTTACCAACTATCGTCCTCAGTTTTACTTCCGGACGACAGATGTGACCGGTGTTGTAACACTGGACGCGGGTACGGAGATGGTTATGCCTGGCGATAATGCTGCGCTGAACGTCGAATTGATCGTACCGATTGCGATGGAAGAGAAGCTTCGCTTCGCTATCCGCGAAGGTGGACGCACAGTCGGCGCCGGCGTCGTTGCTGAGATTATTGAGTAGAGA
>CAYGRF010000090.1:0-11497 GCA_964352275.1 uncultured Caulobacterales bacterium | reverse complement strand
ACCCCTAACCCCTCCCCGCCGGGGCGAGGGGAACAGAATGTGTCTTCGCCGCACTCCCATTTAGATGGCGGGGTGAAGGTTGCCCCATCGCCTCCCTCCCCCTCGCGGGGAGGGACCGAGGGAGGGGGGCTATCCAAAGATACTCACGTCTCAATCGCCATCGCTATCGAAGATCATTACAAACCCCAAGGCCCTTCTGACAGCGTTCCAACCGACCCGGTCGCCGTGGCCGTAGCGCTCGCCGATAAGCTTGATACGCTCGTCGGTTTCTGGGCCATTGACGAAAAACCAACCGGGAGTAAAGACCCGTTTGCGCTGCGCCGCGCGGCGCTCGGTGTTGTTCGGATCATTTTGGAGAACGAGGTTCGGTTACGGTTAAATGATTGGATTAAGGAGCTAATGTTTCGAATCCAAATAAATGTGGTTTTACACAAAGGCTTTAAGTTTGAAGTTATTGGATATTACACTAAATCGCGGCAGCAATTTATGAATCGGCTCTTTAACGACTTAAACACAAGCGAATCTGATGCGCGAGAAAATGTCGACGTTGTGATTGATAATGGTAATAGTCTACTCGCTTTCATCCTCGACCGCCTCAAAGTCTATCTCCGCGACAAAAGTATTCGCCACGATCTCATTGACGCGGTTTTCGCGCTTGGCGGAGACGATCTCGTCTCCATCGTTAACCGCGTCGAAGCCCTGCAAGCGTTCCTCTCAACCGAGGACGGGGCGAACCTTTTGGCGGGCTATAAGCGCGCGGCGAATATCTTAAAAGCCGAAGAGAAAAAGGGCGATCTGCCCAAAGGCGCGCCCACAACAGGCACATTGGCCGAGGAAGCGGCTTTGTTTGATGCTTTGGAAGCCGCGCAGCCCAAAATCGAGGCAGCGCTTGAAACGGAAGATTACGCGGCAGCGATGACCGCTTTAGCAGCATTGCGCGCGCCGATTGACGCCTTTTTCGACAATGTCATGGTTGTGTCCGATATAGAGACGGAGCGGCAAAACCGCTTAAGACTCCTTTTGGCAATTCGTGATACCGCCAAGCAGATCGCAGATTTTGATAAGATCGATGGGTAGAACTTTATTAACTTTATCTGTCATTACCGGGCTTGTCCCGGTAATCTACCACTGAGTTTGGGGCAATCTGGTAGATTACCGGCATGAAGCCGGTAATGACGAGAGTTTGTATTTGAGGATACGAGGATACACCATGACACAATGGGTTTATAATTTTGGCGGCGGCAAGGCTGACGGCGATACATCTATGAAGAACCTGCTGGGCGGGAAGGGCGCGAATTTAGCCGAGATGGCCTCGCTTGGATTGCCGGTGCCGCCCGGATTTACCCTGACCACCGACGTCTGTACCTATTATTATGATCACGGCGAGCGGTACCCGGATGATATGAACGCGCAGATCGAAACCGGGCTAGCGCATATCGAAAGCATCACAGGTAAGACATTTGGCGATAGCGCTAATCCTTTGCTGGTGTCTGTACGCTCCGGTGCGCGCGCGTCTATGCCGGGCATGATGGATACAGTCTTAAATTTGGGCCTCAATGATGCGACCGTGGACGGGCTTGCCGCGCTCTCCGGTGATCGCCGTTTTGCGCTCGATAGCTATCGCCGCTTTATCACCATGTATTCCGATGTTGTGCTGGGCGTTCATCACCACACATTCGAAGACATTCTCGACCGCCATAAAGATAGCCGCGGCTATATGCTCGATACGCAAATGAGCGCCGATGATTGGGAGGCCGTAATTGCGGATTACAAAAAAGCGGTGAAGCGGGAGCTTGGCCGCGACTTCCCGCAAGACCCGAAAGATCAGCTTCAAGGCGCGGTTGACGCCGTTTTCGGGTCATGGATGAATAACCGCGCGGTGGTCTACCGCCGCCTCAATGATATTCCGGCGGCATGGGGCACAGCCGTCAATATCCAGGCCATGGTGTTTGG
This sequence comes from uncultured Caulobacterales bacterium, assembly GCA_964352275.1. Classification (GTDB taxonomy): domain Bacteria; phylum Pseudomonadota; class Alphaproteobacteria; order Caulobacterales; family Maricaulaceae; genus JACOMS01. The sequence continues at coordinate 9,544 of CAYGRF010000090.1, read as the reverse complement.
CAATATGGGCGATACGTCCGCCACAGGCGTTGCTTTTACCCGCGACCCCAGCACGGGCGAGAACGCCTATTACGGTGAGTTTCTGATCAACGCCCAAGGCGAAGACGTTGTTGCGGGCATTCGCACGCCGCAAACGCTAACAAAAACCGCCCGTGAAGAGATGGGCGAAGACGCTCCGTCAATGGAAGAAGCCATGCCGGAGGTTTACGCGCAGCTCGCGGGTGTGTTCGAAAAACTCGAAGATCATTACCGCGACATGCAGGACATTGAGTTCACGGTTGAGCAAGGTCAGCTCTGGATGCTGCAAACCCGTACGGGCAAACGTACGGCGCGCGCGGCCTTGAAAATCGCTGTGGATATGGCCGAGGACGGACAGATTAGCCGCGATGAGGCGCTCATGCGGGTCGAGCCGCTGTCACTCGATCAGCTTTTGCACCCCACGCTGGACGAAAATGCCGAACGGGATGTTATTGCTATGGGCCTTCCGGCGTCTCCCGGCGCGGCCATTGGCGAAGTCGTATTCTCGTCCGATGAGGCGGAAACGCTATCAAAGGCTGGGCACAAAGTTATTTTGGTGCGCACAGAAACCTCGCCTGAGGATATTCACGGCATGCACGCCGCCGAGGCTATTGTGACGGCGCGGGGCGGTATGACCTCTCACGCGGCTGTGGTGGCGCGCGGTATGGGTACGCCCTGCGTATCAGGGGCCGGCAATATCCGGATAGATATTGCGGCGCAGCAATTTACCTGCGCGGGACGCGTTGTTAAAAAAGGCGACATCGTGACCGTTGACGGCGCAACGGGCCAAGTTTTTGCCGGGTCTGTGGCTATGGTGCAGCCGGAACTCTCCGGCGATTTTGCAAAAATTATGGAATGGGCGGACGAAGCCCGCACCCTCGGTATTCGCACCAATGCGGAAACGCCGCTCGACGTACAAACCGCGCGTGATTTCGGCGCGGAAGGCATTGGCCTATGCCGTACCGAACATATGTTTTTCGAGGCGGACCGTTTGGGATATTTCCGGGAGATGATCCTGGCAGACGGCATTGAGGGCCGCAAAGACGCGCTTGCGAAAATACTGCCGGTGCAGCGCGATGATTTTGCGGCGATCTTCCGCATTATGGGAGACTTGCCGTGTACGATCCGCTTGCTGGACCCGCCATTGCATGAGTTTTTGCCCCATCACGAAGATGATATTGCATCTGTTGCCGAAGCTACAGGTCTTGCGGCATCAGAATTGATGGCACGCGCGCGGGAGCTGTCCGAAAGCAACCCCATGCTCGGCCATAGGGGCTGCCGCCTTGGTATTTCCTATCCTGAAATTTATGAAATGCAGGCCCGCGCGATTTTCGAAGCGCAAATCGCTGTTGAAGCTGAGACCGGCATTTGTCCTGTGGCAGAGATCATGATCCCGCTCGTGTCGTCCGCGAAAGAGCTTGAGATATTAAAGCGCGCCATTGAAGGCGTAGCGAAGGACGTTCGCGCGAGGGCCTATACCGTCGGCACGATGATAGAATTACCGCGCGCTGCGCTCCGTGCAGGGGATATTGCGGCGCATGCCGCGTTTTTCTCGTTCGGGACAAACGATTTAACGCAAACGACATTTGGTCTGTCTCGCGATGATGCCGGGCGGTTCCTGCCGGATTATGTCGCGCAGGGCATTATGGAAAAAGACCCATTTGTGACTCTCGACCAAGAAGGGGTTGGCGATCTCATTCATATTGCAACCGAGCGCGGCCGCGCTACGCGGGCAGATATAAAACTCGGCATTTGCGGCGAGCATGGCGGCGATCCAGCCTCCATAGACTTCTGCCATCGTGCAGGGTTGAATTATGTCTCATGCTCTCCATATAGGGTTCCGATCGCGAGATTATCCGCAGCGCAAGCGGCGATCCGCGCGAAGACGGCCTAGAGAGCGTTAACGGGGTGTTAAGCTTAACGGGTCATTAACCAGCAATTATCCGATTAGTAACGCGTTTCTAATACGTTACATAAGGACTTGTAAGACTCATAAAGAGCCTATAGAGAGCGCCGCCATGATACAGGTGCAGCCAAAATATACCGCTTGGGGTCTGGTTTGCGGGGCATTAGCCGCCGCAGCCTTGACATTCCCCCTCATCGCGGAAACAGCGACAGCGCAGCGCGACCTTGAGTCGTGGCAGGCGCGCGCGGAAGCGATTGAGACAGCAGCGTCGGATACAGAAGTAGCAACGTCAACACTTGCTGTTCGCCTAGCTTCTGTACAAACAGACTCAGATTTGACCGCGCACATGCGCGACGCCAGCGTGGTTCAGCCGTTTGTGACCTATGCGCGCCGCGATATTGATAACGCGCTCTCCGGTAAAAGCGAACATGTGTGTTTGTCCGAAGCCATCTATTACGAAGCCCGGTCTGAAACACGCTCCGGTCAAAAGGCTGTCGCAGAGGTTATTCTTAACCGCGTTGATAGCAAACACTACCCCGGTAGCATTTGCGGCGTTGTTTACGAAGGTTCCGAGCGGCGCACTGGCTGCCAGTTCAGCTTTACCTGTGACGGGTCAATGGATGATGCGCCCAAAGGAAAAGCGTGGGAGCGCTCTCAAGAGGTTGCCGCGCTTGTTATGACAGGGGGCGTAACGCCGTTTACCAACCGCTCAACCCATTACCATACAACGGCTGTAAACCCAGTATGGGCCGGGGAAATGCGCATGACGAAACGTGTGGGCTCGCACGTCTTCTACCGGTTTGCGCCGCGTAATTACGTGCCATCAACACCGTCCATGATTGCTGCGCCTCCGTCCTAGGTGTGCACAGGCGCTAAGACGCGTCCGGTGCACCGATAACCCATTTAAATGGTTTGATGGTGACAGCTTTTGACAGGCGCGCTTTCGCATAAGGGTCACGCTGCGTCCATGCGATGAGCGTGTCTTTGTCCGGTGCTTCAACAATCAAAAGCGATCCGCGCATCTTGCCCTGATCATCAAGCCACGGTCCGGCTGCCAGCACTTTCGCCGCCTCATCGGTTTTGAGCCACGCGAGATGTGCGTCGCGGTTCGCAGTGCGTATAGGCGCGCCGTCATCACGGTCTTCGGTATAGATAAAAAATTGCATCTGATGTATCTTGTTTAGGCGGTTTCTGATTTGTGGCCGCGCGCGAGAAGGCGCGTTATGGCCGAATCAATATCTTCTTTGCCTGATAAAATATTAGCCATGGCTGTTGAAATCGGCATTTCAATACCGACTTTTTGCGCTAGGTCTTTCAGTGCAGGCGCTGTGGCAACGCCCTCTGTCACAGCGGAGCGCGAAGACATGATGGTGTCAAGTCTTTCGCCTTGGCCTAAGGCGAGGCCGCAGGACATATTTCGCGATTGCTCCGATGAACATGTCAGCACCAAATCACCCAGTCCGCACAGCCCCGTCAGAGTTTCAGGCTGACAGCCTAACGCGGTACCCAACCGTGTCATTTCGGCGAATCCCCGCGCAATAATTGCCGCATGAGCGGAACGTCCAAGGTCTTTTCCGAGGACGAGCCCGCAGACAATGGCGAGAACATTTTTGACGGCGCCGCCAATTTCAGCACCGAGTACGTCCGCCGTATAATAGGGCCGGAATGTCGGCGTGGCGGCGGCTGTGATCAATTTCGCGCCAATTTTCGGGTCAGCGCACGCCAAAGTGACGGCGGTTGGCAGGCCCTTGGCCACATCGATCGCAAAACTAGGCCCTGAGAGAACCGCCGGAACAACATCCGGCATAATCTCTTCGAGCACTTCGCTCATAAATTTAAGGGATGATATTTCAATGCCCTTGGAACACAAGACAACAGGCAATCCCGGCCGGGCATGCGGAATAAAGGATGCAAGGCTGCTGCGCATGTGCTGAGCGGGCGTTACAACAAATACGGCGTCTGATCCTGCAAGATCAGACAGAGCATTTGTGGCGCGAATGGCGGGGTTAAGCGGAACCCCTGGCAAATATAGGCTGTTTTCATGGCGTTCATTGATCGCTGCTACGCAATCCGGTTCGAAGGCCCAGAGGGTGACGTCCCGCCCGGCTGTTGCCAGAGATTGCGCGAGCGCCGTGCCCCATGCTCCGCCGCCGATAACGCCGATTGTCTGAAATGATTGTGTCATTATGACTTTGGACCTTTCTTGCCAAAACCGCTTGCCGGATTGTGCTTTGCTGCATTGCTATCGAGCGGCCAGCGCGGGCGTGCCTTGGCCGATAATGGCGATGTATTGCCCATAAGATAGTGCTCTAATCCGGCGAGCGCAATCATAGCCGCATTATCCGTGCAAAATTCCATAGGAGGCGCCGTTAAGCTAAACCCATTGCGGCGGCAGAGATCATCAAGTGCTTGGCGTATGGCCGTGTTGGCGGCGACGCCACCGGCAACGACAAAGCGGTGTTCTTTGCATTTGGGGTGCGCGGTTTTAAACATCTCCATAGCGCGGGCCGTTCGGTCTTCCATGACATCACAAACGGCGCGCTGAAAACTGGCCGCAATATTGGCTTTGTCTTGCTCGGTTTGGCCGCTGGCCGCAAAAGCGCGCGCGACAGCGGTTTTAAGGCCCGCAAAGGAAAAATCAGCGTGAGGCTTGCCCGCAAAGGGGCGGGGGAGTTGCACGGCTCTCACGTCCCCGTTTTTGGCCGCTTTTTCCACATGCGGACCGCCGGGAAAGCCCAGTCCCATGACTTTCGCCGTTTTATCAAAGGCCTCGCCAGCGGCGTCGTCAACTGTGCTGCCAAGGCGCGTATATTGACCGAGGCCTTCAACGGACAAAAGCTGGGTATGACCGCCCGAGACTAGCAGCAAGAGATACGGAAAGGGGCAATCTTCCGATAGCCTTGGTGATAAGGCATGCCCCTCAAGGTGATTGACGGCCACCAGCGGAATGCCAAGCGATAGAGCGAGGCCTTTGGCGCTCATGAGGCCCGCGATAACGCCGCCAATCAGGCCGGGCCCGGACGTAGCGGCGATGGCGGATAAATCCGTATAATCTATGCTGGCTTCTTTCATCGCCTCGGCGATAATATGATCGATTTTTTCGATGTGCGCGCGGGCGGCTATTTCAGGGACAACGCCGCCAAAAGGCGCATGCTGCTCGTCTTGGCTGGCGATGATCGATGACAGGATATGGGTTTTCCCGCCCTCATCCCGGCGCAGCACGGAGGCGGCGGTTTCGTCGCAGCTTGACTCAATGCCCAATATGAGAACATCCTTGGAGCCTTGCATCGGTATGGGGTTTGGCGTTATGGGCATAGCCCAATCGATAATGCGAGACAGAGATATATGCAACGCCCCATTAAAATTGGCACGCGCGGATCACCCCTAGCGCTTTACCAAGCGCGCCTCGTACAGCAAAAACTGGGGGAAGACTGCGGCGTACCCAAAGGCGACATTGAAACGCGTTTTCCGGTGTGTGTGTTCACCACATCCGGCGATGTCCTGAGCGGCAAGCTCTCTGAATTTGGCGGCAAAGGTTTGTTTACTAAAGAGTTGGAAACAGCCTTAATTTCCGGCGATATTGATGTGGCTGTGCATTCCATGAAGGATGTACCGACGCTCTCTCAACGGGGCTTGAAAATCGGCGCTATTTTAGAGCGCGAAGACCCGCGTGATGCGTTTATTTCTCTAAATTACGGCTCCATTGCGGAATTGCCACAAGGTGCCTGTGTTGGAACAGCGTCGTTGCGGCGCCGCTCGCAACTCTCCGCTATTCGGCCTGATATTGAATTTGTGTTGATTCGCGGCAATGTTGGCACGCGACTTGGCAAACTGGCGTCCGGTTTGTGTGATGCGACCTTTCTGGCTTACGCTGGCCTCAAGCGTCTTGAGCGTCTGGATGCTGTTACAGATATTGTGCCTTTGGACACAATGCTATGCGCGCCCGCCCAAGCGGCAATCGGTATTGAAATCCGCAGCGATGATCAAGACGTCGAAGAGATTATCGGCCGTCTCGATCACACGGATACGGCATGGTGCGTGGCCGCAGAGCGTGCATTTCTCAAGGCTCTTGACGGGTCGTGCCGCACGCCGATTGCAGCTTTGGCAGAATGGCGGCAGGGGCAGATCCATTTGCGCGGGCAAGTCTTGTCCACAGACGGACGTTTTGAAGTCTCGCGCGCGCAAACACGCCTCGTTAGAAATATAGACGATGCCAAGACCATGGGCGCCGAAATGGGGCAGGAGGTTCTGACAGCGGTTGGCGACCGGGTGATATGGGATGCCTAAGGTTTGGGTGACCCGCAGCCAGCCCGGCTCTGATAAGACAGCCGCAGCCTTAAGAGCGATTGGCCATCAGCCTTTTATCTATCCGCTGCTAACGATTACGCCCATTTCCCCTTTGCCTAAGCTGCCGCCTGATGATGCCGTGTTGCTTTTTACGTCACAAAATGCTCTGCGCATCTTTTGCGAATCTTTTCCATCTCGCCAATGGCGGGTGTTGACCGTGGGTGACGCGACAGCCGAACTTGCAAGCCGCGCCGGGTTTCAGGATGTAACGTCGGCGAGCGGAACGTCAAATGATCTCATAGCCTTAGTCCAAAAGGCTGTGCCGGATCGCGGTACGCCGCTTGTCCATAGTGCGGGTGAAATTGTCAGAGGCCAAATTTGTGAGACCTTACAGGCGCAGGGATATAGCGCAAAACGGGATATTTACTACGCCTCAAAGCCGCAAACTTTGCCGCCGGGTATTGATGTTAGCCGTATGGATTATGTCCTGCTCCATTCTCCATTAGCGGCGAAGACGTTGTGCGCCGGGCTGCCGGATATTGGAGATGCCGTTATCATTTGCATCAGCGATGAGACTCGGCAGGCATTGGGCCCAGATTTGGCCGCTGCCAGCCATATTGCGCCCGAACCAAATGAAGCCTCTATGTTCTCTCTGCTTGATTGATGAGGGTAAGCCGCGTTACAGTTTGGTATGAATACCAAACCCGATAATGCCGCAGACAGCCCAGACAAAAATCCCGTGAGCGCCGTGGAGATTCCTGCCAAGGCAGTTTCCGAGGCGAGCGAGGCGGAGAAACGCCGTGATGAGGTTTTCGCAGATGGCGGGAAACCTAGGCGCAGCAAACCCAAGCCTGCGAAAACCAAGCCCGAAAAAACCAAGCGCGAGAAACGTCCCGTTGGGCTGTTTACGGTTTGTCTCGCTGCGCTGATCGCGGCCGGTCTTGGCGCTGCCGGAGGCGGAGCTTTATCCCGTGTTTTGGACAATGACAGTCCGTCTGTTGAGCCCTCGCAGATGACCCAAAGGCTGGACGCGCTGGAAGCAGATGTTCTGGCGGCTAAGGCCCAAATACAAGCGCCAGCCGCGCAAATGGATATGAGCCAAATTGATGCACTATCTGCCCGGATTGCGGCATTGGAGAGCCTTCCGCTTGGCGGCGGCGAAGACGGCATGACAGCTTCCGATTTAGCGGTTCTTTCCGCGCGGCTGGACGCGCTGGATAAATCCGTAGCCGAATTAACACCAGAGAGTTCAAATCCTCCAGAGCCTAATCCGCGCCTTCTGGCGCTAGAGGAAACGGTCTCAAGACTCTCTGATGCGCCCGCTATAGACCCGGCAATAGAGCAGCGTATTCAAGCGCTGGAAAACGCGCCCGCCGAAGAGACGCAGAGCGTTGATATGGAGCCGCTGACCAGCCGCATTTCTGCTTTGGAGGCGGTTAGTCTCAATGCGGCTGAACCGGTGGATATTGCGCCGTTGAGCGCGCGTCTTGACGCCTTGGAAGCCAAAGTCGCCAGCGCCAGCGCGGCTCGCGCCGCCTTGCCAGTTCCCGATTTCCCGAAGGATGCGGTTTTGACCGCTATTTTAGAGGCTGAGAATGCCTCCAAAGGTTGGGCCGGGCGCATACTGGGTAAACATGTGCGAACCCGGGACGAGGCGGTTGTCACTAGTGTCGACGAAATTGCAATTCTCGTTTCCGAGGGCCAAATCGAGACCGCATTATCTCGGATAGAGCAGCTCCCCGAAGCGGGGCAAAGAGCCGCAAAAACCTGGACTGATATTGTTTCCGTGCAAAGGACATTGCCATGACCAAATATGTAGTTGCTATTCTTGTGTTTGTCGCGGCGCTGGCAGGGCTTTTGCTTTACATTGGCGATGATGTGCGCATGGTCATTACATCGACCGCACAGGCCGGGCCGTTAAGTTTTTCGCCCATTGATATGACGTGGCAAGCTGTGATCGTTATCAGCACGCTTGGCATTATCGGCATTCTCGGTCTGTGGACGTTTCTGGGCTGGCTACGCAGGCTCCCGTCCCGGCTTAAATCCGGAGTCGGCCTTCGCCGCCGTAACCAAGCCCTCGACGCTATGGAAGAAGCCTTGATCGCGGGAGCAGAGGGCAACACAGACCGCGCCCGTAAAAAGGCCGAAAAAGCTCGCAGCCTCATCAGTAGCCCGGCTTTGGGCCGGATTGTGTCGGCTCAAGCCGCAGAAGCCAGCGGCGACACCATAGAGGCGATCACCCATTACGAAGCCATGCTGGATGATGATAAAACCCAATCGATCGGGCAGCGCGGCCTCGCGCAGCAACTCTTTGCAACAGGCGACCTTGCTGGCGCGATTGAACATGCGGGCGCAGCCTATACGGCGAATAAAACGGCGCGCTGGGCGTTTGATATGTTGTTTCAAGCTCAAGTCGCTGATCACCGCTGGCGCGACGCTGGCGACACGTTGGAGCTTGCAAATTCGCGCAAGCATATTGACAAAGATATATCCCGCCGCCGCCGCGCCGTCTTGATGACCGCAGAGGCCAGCCGTTTGGATAAAGCCGGAGATATAATCGGCGCGGAAGACCTCGCTGTTACTGCCGCGCAGGATGTGCCGCAATTCGCGCCGGGTGTTGCGTTGGCCGCCAGTCTTTTGACCCGTAAAGGTGATACAAAAAAGGCAGCGGGCCTTATTGAGAAAGCCTGGGGTGAAACCCCGCATCCGGCATTGGTGATCGCTATGCGAGACATCGTGAAAGATGAGCCTGTAAAAACGCGCAAAAAACGTATGGACGCACTGGTCAAAGCCAATCCCGATCACCGGGAAACGACCATTTTGAAAGCAGAAGAGGCGCTGCTTGCGGGCGACGGGGTGACGGCGTGGTCTGTCCTGTCGCCGATTATGCAAATCGGCGCGCCAACAACGCGGCTTTGTTTATTGGCAGCAGAGGCCGAAACCATGCTGCAAAACCCGGCCGATGCGTCCGTGTGGACAGAGTGCGCCGCCACGGCCGCGTCAGAGCCTGACTGGTCCGACCTTGACCCGGAGGGCACGGCCTTTGATTACACAGATCAGGATTGGCGCCGGTTGGTATTTTCATTCGGCGAGAGCGGTGATCTCATTCACCCCCGCTTTGAAAGCGGCGCGGCAACGCGGGCGGTCGCGCGGGGCAAGGCTAAGGAGACGAAAGAACCTGATGTGGTCACAGAGGATAAAGCGCCCTTGCGGCAACCCGATGATCCCGGCCCGGATGGGATTAGCGCCGAAGATGATCTGGCCAAACGTCTTGATAGTCTGTTGGATGACCCGCCGTCCAAATCCGGCTAGTGTATTTTGCGTATATTTAGA
>CAYGRF010000089.1:0-11595 GCA_964352275.1 uncultured Caulobacterales bacterium | reverse complement strand
CTATCGGCCGCTGTTGATGATGGCCAAAAAACAATTCTGTCCGGATTATCGCTCGATATTCCGGCGGGCGAAGTGCATGCGGTTATGGGGCCGAACGGGGCCGGGAAGTCGACCTTGTCCTATGTGCTGACGGGCCGTGACGGCTATGATGTCACGGGCGGAGAAGTCCTATACGGCGGCAAAGATTTGCTGGAGATGGAGCCTGAAGAGCGGGCTGCTGCCGGGTTGTTTTTGTCCTTTCAGTATCCGCTGGAAATTCCGGGCGTGCCGACCATGACGTTCCTGCGCACGGCGGTCAACGCCCAGCGCAAAGCGCGCGGCGAAGACGAAATGTCTGCGCCGGATTTCCTCAAAAAAGCCCGCGCTATAGCCGCCGAGCTTAAGATAAAACCCGATATGCTCAAACGCCCGCTCAATGTCGGATTTTCCGGCGGCGAGAAAAAACGTATGGAAATTTTCCAGATGCTCATGCTTGAACCGTCCTTTGTTGTCATGGACGAAACCGATAGCGGCCTTGATGTGGACGCATTGCGGGTTGTCGCCGACGGCGTGAACCGGCTCCGCAGTCCAGAGCGAGGCATGCTCGTCATCACGCATTATCAGCGGCTTTTGGATTACATTGTACCGGACAAAGTCCACGTGCTCGCAGGCGGAAAAATCGCGGCCAGCGGCGGTGCTGATTTCGCCAAAACACTCGAAAAAGAGGGTTATGATGCTTACGCGGCTTAAATTGCAAGGTCTACCTCTCCTTGGGGAGAGGCCGCGCGCGCACCGCGCGCTGCGGGTGAGGGGATATAAAACGCTTATCTCTTTACCGAAAACAGTATGCTCTATGATGTCCCCTCACCCCGCAATGGCTAAAGCCATGAGGGCCTCTCCCCAAGGAGAGGCATATGTCTGATCTCATCGAAAACCTGCCTCACCGCCGGATAGAGGCGTGGAAATGGACGGATTTACGCCGCGCGGTTCGCGAAGATGCAAGCGGGTTAGCTGCTGAAGGCACGCCGACATTCACGCCGCCGGAGGGTGTTTTTGTCTCGCAGGGCGAAGGGCACATGTCTGATACTGTTATGGGTAAGCTGGCTGCTAATTTTGCGCCGCAAAGCTGGAATGTCTATGTTCCGGCGGACGCCAAAATCGGTTCGCCATTGGTCATCGAAGACCTCGCGCAGGGGCATAGCCGCATCGCGGTCATGGTCGATAAAGGCGCGTCTTTAACAATTATTGAGCATCACCGGAGCGCGGCAGGCTTTGCTAATATTGACATCCAAATCCACTTAGCCGAAAGCGCGTCTCTCACGCGGATTATCGTCCAAGACGACGGGCCGGATATGGTGCGGGTGGCGACAAGCTGCATTGCTGCGGAAACAAACGCGAAGCTCGCGCAATTTACGCTCTCATTTGGCGGGGCGTTATCGCGTCTTGAAACCCGGCTTTACGGGGAAGGCGAGGGCATAGACGCGGTGATTAACGGAGCCTACCTTTTGGACGGGAGCCGTCATTGCGACATGACAAGTCATATAGGTTTGAAATCTCCGGACAGCGTCATTCGGCAGGCCGTCAAAGGCGTGACAACCGACAAAGCGCGCGGCGTTTTCCAGGGCAAGTTTCACGTGGAGCGGGCGGCGCAGCACACGGACGCAGAGATGCGGCATGATGCGTTGATGCTGTCCGACACATCGCAAATCCGCGCTAAGCCTGAGCTTGAAATTTACGCGGATGATGTGGCCTGCGCGCACGGCAATACAATCGGGCAGCTTGACGAGTCCGCGCTCTTTTATATGCGCCAGCGCGGTATTCCTTTGAGACAGGCGCGGGCTTTGCTGATGGAAGCCTTCCTTGCGGGCGTGTTTGATGACGTGGCCGATGAGGCTATGCGCGAATCTTTGCTGGGGAAAATCCGGGCATGGCTGGAGGAGCGACAGTGAACCATGCTCTCTCATGCCACTTACCGACAGCACTGGCATTGCTTTTTGCCAGTGTTATTGGTGTGAAAATGTTGTTTCCCGAACGTGATTTTACGACACAGGAAATGTTACTTATTTCAGTCGGTGCTTTAATAATTTCGTTATCAATAACAGGGGCCTTCCATGTTTAGTTTTGATTTCGTGGTCATGCGTGAATTTCTGCTGGAGCGGGAAGCATAATGTCTTTATCTGATCTCTCGCTTCTGACGCTGGCTGCGGCTATTACCTTATTTATCACGTCACAATTTGCGCGGCGCACAAGCGATCCAAATTCGCCCTTGCACTTTGTGGTGAAAGTTTTGCGGGTCATCGTTTTATTGCTGGTGGTGACGTATTTCTACAAAAGGTTTGCAGGTTAATGACCTTCGACGTTCAAAAAGTCCGAGCGCAGTTTCCGATTCTCTCGCGGGAGATTAACGGCTACCCGCTTGCCTATCTTGATAATGCGGCGAGCGCGCAAAAACCGCTTGCCGTGATCGAGGCCCTATCAAACCAAATGTCCTCATCCTACGCCAATGTACACCGGGGCCTTCATACGATGGCCAATGAGACGACTGAGGCTTATGAGGGCGCGCGGGCGAAAGTCGCAGCATTTCTGGGCGCGCCTAAGGCCGCAAACATCGTCTTTACCAAAGGCGCGACCGAGGCGCTGAACCTCGTGGCTTACGGCCTGTCCGGCGAAATCAAGCCGGGCGACGAGATCATCATTTCGCAAATGGAGCACCACTCCAACATCGTGCCATGGCATTTCCTGCGAGAGCGTTTTGGGGCGGTGATTAAGTTTATCCCGGTTCAAGAGGACGGAACGCTCGATTTGGCGGCGTATAAATCCATGCTCTCGGCCAACGCCAAAATCGTCTCTGTTGTGCATATGTCCAATGTTTTGGGCACGGTTAATCCCGTCAAAAAAATGGGCGACTGGGCCCATGCGGCAGGCGCGATCTTTATTGTCGATGGCACGCAAGCCGCCGTCCATCAGCCTGTGAACGTGGCCGATTTGGGCGTCGATTTTTATTGCATGACCGGACATAAATTATACGGCCCGACAGGCATTGGCGCGCTTTATGGCACATCCGAAATGCTAGAGCGTCTCGCGCCGTTTAATGGCGGCGGCGAGATGATCGAAGATGTGTTCGAGACCCATGTCACCTATAATGATCCGCCGCATAAGTTTGAAGCGGGCACGCCGCCCATTTTAGAGGCCATCGGTCTGGGCGCGGCGATTGACTGGTACCGCCAATTTGACGCTCAAGAGATTCATCTGCATGAAATGGCGGTATACAGCCATGCGCTGGACGGTCTGCGGTCTGTCAAAAGTTTCCGGCTTGTCGGCGACGCGCCCGATAAGGGCAGCGTCCTGTCGTTTAATCTTGTCGGCGCGCATGCTCATGATGTGGCGCAGATTTTGGATAAATACGGCATTGCCGTACGCGCCGGTCAGCACTGTACGCAGCCCCTCATGGAGCGCTTCGGTATTCATTCCACCGCGCGGGCGAGCTTCGGGATCTACAATACGCTCGACGAGGCTGACCGCTTGGTCGAAGGCGTGAAAAAGTGCGCAGCCTTTTTATTGTGACAGAGATAACTATATGAGTGATGTTATGAACGATATGACAGACAGACAAAGACAAGCCGAAGCAATGGCAAACGCGCAGATCCCCGGCCTGACGGCGGATAATGCGTCCGGCGACGTTGCGCCCAAGCGGGACGTGATTGATGTATCCGGCGCCCCCATAGAGCCGCCGAGCGAAGAAGAAATTGAGCGCATCACAGTGGATGTGGTCAACCAACTCAAGACAGTATACGATCCCGAAATCCCTGTGGATATTTATGAACTTGGCTTGATTTACAAGGTCGAGCTTGAAGATGACAGAACGCTCAAAGTGGACATGACACTGACCGCGCCGGGCTGTCCTGTGGCGGGCGAAATGCCGCTCTGGGTTCAAGATGCCTGCGCCGTTGTGGCTGGCGTGCGCCGCGTTGAAGTCGCCATGACATTTGATCCGCCGTGGACAATGGACCGGATGAGCGACGAAGCGCGGCTTGAACTGAATATGTTTTAGGTGAACGCGGAAATAGAGCGATATATTCTTCCCCTGCCTAGCGGGGGAAGTGGGTTTTTAGCATTGCTAAAAACTCGAAGGGGGGCTGAGCGCGAGCGAGGCTGAATATCTTGCAACCAACGCCTTGAAGGCAAAGCCCCCTCCGGCCCCTTTGGGGCCACCTCCCCCGCAAGCGAGGGAGGAATTTAAAAAGGAAAACGAAATGGCCAGACCCAGACCGAAACTTGTCACATTAACCGACGATGCGGCGGCGCGCGTGCGCGAAATCCTTGATGAACGCGGTGAAGGCTACTTGCGCGTTGGCGTTAAAAATGGCGGCTGTGCGGGCATGGAATATATGATGGACTATGTGTCCGAAATATCGCCGCTCGACGAGGTTATCGAGGACAAAGACGTACAAATCGTTGTCGACGCCAAAGCGGTCTTGTTTATCCTCGGCGCGGAAGTCGACTATGAAACGACGATCCTCCACAGTAAATTCGTGTTCCGTAATCCCAATCAAACCGATGCATGCGGCTGCGGAGAAAGTGTAACGATTGTGCCGGCTATACTCTAATATTTTAGAGACCGCATGAACCTCGAAGATTATGATCAATTTTGCGGTTCGCTTCCGCAAACTGAAAAAGCCGTGCAGTGGGGCGGCTCGCATGTCTGGAAGGTCGGCGGGAAGCTGTTTGCTGTAGCAGGATGGACGGACGGTGAAGACTTTGCAGTCACTTTTAAGGTTTCTGATATTGCTTATCATGTCTTGCGCGATGAGCCGGGCTTGCGGCCAGCGCCCTATCTCGCCTCGCGCGGCATGACGTGGATACAGCATTACGGCCCGCCGGGCCTGCGGGATGATAGCCTGAAAGCGCATATTAAAGCCTCCTATGATATGGCGGTGCAGCGCCTAACAAAGGCGAAGCGAGCAGAACTTGGCTTGACCCCGAAAATTCCGAGGAATTAAGAATTGCACTCAAGTTCGCCTTTGCTAATCTGAATTTATGAAACTTCATTATTCTGCGACCTCTCCGTTTGCCCGTAAATGCCGTATTTTGATACTAGCAAAAGAGCTTGATGTGGAAATCGTAGCCGTGAGCGCTGGCGGGGCGCAGGGCTATATTCCGTCAGTCAACCCGCTGGGTAAAATACCGGCGCTGGAGCGTTCCGGGCTTCCGGCTTTGTTTGATAGTCCCGTGATTTGCGAATATTTAGACGGCCTTAAAGACCCGTGGCTGCCTGCGAAGGGCGAGGGGCGCTGGAGTCAATTGCGATTGCACCGCATCGGCGACGGCCTCTCCGAAGCGGTGTATAATTACCGCTACGAGACCGTGCGGGATGAAACGCTGCATTGGCCGCAGATGATTACGCGGCATGAGACCGCGATTTTTAACACGATTAAAGCGCTTGAGTCCGAATGCGGTGATTTTGCCAAGACATGGGATTTTGCGTCGATCGCCTTGATCTGCGCGCTGGATTACGCGGATTTTCGCGCCAGGCATATGAATTGGCGTACCCTCGCGCCAAACCTCGCCGCGTGGCATGAAGGCTTTACGCGCGATTCCATATGGGCTGAAACTAACGGGTATTAACCTCTAATGGGCAATAAAAAACCGGGCAACAAGGCCCGGCTTTCACATTTGAATTTATGCTGTAACTAGCACTTGTAGTACATGTCAAATTCGACCGGGTGAGGGTGCATCGAAAGGCGGTGAACCTCTTCCATTTTAAGCTCAATATAAGCATCAATTTGGTCATCATCAAACACGCCGCCGGCTTTGAGGAAGTCACGGTCACTGTCGAGATTTTCGAGTGCTTCGCGAAGGCTACCGCAAACTTGCGGGATAGCCGCCGCTTCCGCAGGCGGAAGGTCGTACAAATCTTTGTCCATCGGATCGCCGGGATCAATTTTGTTCTTGATACCGTCAAGGCCAGCCATCAGCAAAGCCGTATAGGTCAAGTAAGGGTTACCAGCCGGATCCGGGAAACGTGCTTCGAGGCGCTTGCCGTTTGGTGAGGCCGTCCACGGAATACGAATCGAAGCCGAGCGGTTGCGCGCAGAGTAAGCCAGCATAACCGGCGCTTCAAAGCCCGGAACAAGACGCTTGTAAGAGTTGGTCGAGGCATTAGCAAAAGCGTTGATGGCTTTGGCATGCTTGATGATGCCGCCAATATAATAGAGGCATTGCTGCGACAGACCAGCATATTCATTACCTGCAAATAAAGGCTTCTTGTCTTTCCAGATAGACATGTGAACGTGCATGCCGGTGCCGTTATCGTTCCACACAGGCTTTGGCATAAATGTCGCCGTCTTGCCGTAGGCATGGGCCACTTGATGGACGATATATTTGTATAGCTGCATGTTGTCAGCCATCTTTACCAGCGTGTCGAATTTCATACCGAGCTCATGTTGGCTTGGCGCGACTTCGTGGTGATGTTTTTCCGGGCGCAGGCCAAGCTCTTCCATGATGGATAGCATCTCTGAGCGCATATCCTGAGCCGAATCGACGGGCGGTACGGGGAAGTACCCGCCCTTTGGACCCGGACGGTGACCCATGTTGCCGCCTTGATACATCGTGCCCGT
Source organism: uncultured Caulobacterales bacterium (assembly GCA_964352275.1). Taxonomy (GTDB): domain Bacteria; phylum Pseudomonadota; class Alphaproteobacteria; order Caulobacterales; family Maricaulaceae; genus JACOMS01. Next base: position 4,999 of record CAYGRF010000089.1, on the reverse strand, counting down.
ATTATATGGGCCTTCTGTGCTATCAAACTCATATCCAGTTTTGTTTTGTGATGTGTCCCAGCGGACATCATCAAACACGAAAAATTCAGCTTCGGGGCCAAAAAAGACATCGTCTCCCACTTTCGCCGAACGCATATAGTTTTCAGCCGCTTTGGCCGTTCCGCGGGGGTCGCGATTGTAGGGTTCAGCCGTATCAGGTTCGATAACATCACAGAAAATCGTCATCGTGTCTTGCTGGAAAAATGGATCCATTTTCGCCGTTTCTGGATCCGGCATCAGAACCATGTCAGACTCATTGATAGCTTTCCAGCCTTCAATGGAGGAACCGTCAAACATCGTTCCATCAGCAAACAGATCCTCGTCAACAAGGTCTGAGTGGAAGGTGACGTGCTGCATTTTCCCCTTAGGGTCTGTGAAGCGTAAATCGACGAATTTAATACCTTCATCTTTTATGGTTTTAAGTATTTTCTCTGACATGACTGTCCTTTCCCAAATTGAGTCGTGTAAGTGTGATATGTTTAAAGTGCGGCGTCGCCGGACTCGCCTGTCCGGATACGAATCGCTTGCGCGATGTCCGAGACGAAGATTTTACCATCGCCGATTTTTCCGGTTTTTGCTGCGGTTTGAATGGCTTCCAAGGCAGGCTCGACCTGATCGTCAGCGACAACCAGCTCCAGTTTTAATTTTGGCAGGAAGTCCACAACATATTCGGCACCGCGGTAAAGTTCCGTGTGGCCTTTCTGACGGCCAAAACCTTTGGCTTCGACAACCGTCATGCCTTGTAGGCCGACTTCTTGTAGGGCTTCTTTTACTTCATCAAGTTTGAAGGGCTTGATGATGGCTTCAATTTTTTTCATTGGAATCTCCGGCAAAGCATTGAGTTGTCTTGTCCTAGTTTCGTGCCCGCGCAGAGTCGAGCGATGGCCATGGTTAGTCGTATTGGGCGTCCCGAGTCCAGTCAATATGCCTGTTTATTGTTCGCTGCTTGGTGCGCGTGATGAAAAAATGGGCAGTTTTCGGGGCTGAAATATTTTGATGTTTATCACCTTAGCACTATGAACATGTAAGCCGAGCGGTTAAACAGGCCAAACTTTATATTCAGGGAGACATCCGTGGCGAAACTCACTTCACGTCCACCTAAGAAAACATTCATAACGGATCAGCAAGCACTGGATTTTCATTCCCTGCCGACTCCTGGCAAACTCAGCCTGCTCCCGACCAAGCCAATGGCGACGCAGCGAGATCTATCGCTGGCCTATTCGCCGGGTGTTGCTGTGCCTGTCGAAGAAATCGCCCGCGATCCTGACCTTGCCTATGATTATACATCAAAGGGCAATATGGTCGCTGTGATATCCAACGGAACTGCCATATTGGGACTCGGCAATTTGGGCGCGGCGGCCTCAAAGCCCGTCATGGAGGGGAAGTCCGTCTTATTCAAACGGTTTGCCGACATCGACTCGTTTGATATTGAGGTCGAAGAAGAAGACGCAGAACAATTTATCGAATGTGTTCGCCGTTTCGGCAATACATTTGGCGGGATTAACCTCGAAGATATTGGCTCGCCTGAATGCTTTATTATCGAACAACGTCTGCGCGATGAGCTTGATATTCCTGTGTTTCATGACGACCAGCACGGCACGGCAATTATTGCGACGGCGGGCCTTATCAATGCGTGTGATCTGACCGGGCGAAAATTTGAAGATATAAAAGTTGTGCTATCCGGTGCCGGTGCGGCGGGTTTGTCTGTTTTGGGCTTGATTAAACGCCTTGGCGTGAAAGACGAAAACGCCATTGTTCTCGATAGCAAGGGCGTTGTCTATAGAGGCCGAACAGAGGCCATGGATCAGTGGAAAGCACCGCATGCGATTGATACGCCCATTCGGACGCTCGAAGAGGCCATGAAGGGTGCTGACGTATTTCTAGGCCTGTCTGTGGCCGGGATTGTTACTCAGGACATGATAGCGTCTATGAACAAAAATCCGATCATTTTCGCGATGGCCAATCCCGACCCGGAAATTACGCCAGAGGATATTAAGGCTGTGAGAGACGATGCGATCATCGCAACGGGACGTTCTGATTATCCCAACCAGGTCAATAATGTGCTCGGCTTTCCGTATATCTTCCGCGGCGCGCTTGATGTACGGGCCCGTAATGTGAACGAAGAAATGAAGCTTGCATGCGCACACGCGCTGGCGGATTTGGCGCGCCGGGACGTTCCTGAAGAAGTGGCGGCAGCCTATCACGGTAAACGCCCGAAATACGGCCCTGAATATATTATTCCAGCCCCGTTTGATCCGCGTTTGATTTCAGAGATTCCCCCTTATGTTGCGCAAGCGGCCATGGATACGGGTGTTGCCCGTAAACCCATTGAGGATATGGATGCTTACCGGCACTCCCTCGCGCGCCGCCAAGATCCAACGGCGGCTTTGTTGCAGGGTATTTCGGCGTCTGTTGTTGACAACCCCAAAACGATTATTTTCGCTGAAGGGGAAGAACCAACCGTTATTCGCGCAGCCCAAGCCTTCCAGCAGCGCGGTCTCGGCAAAGCGATTTTAATTGGCCGCGAAACGCCGATAAAAAACAATATGCAATTGCTCGGCGTTGAAAATCCTGAGAGCCTTACAATTCTGAATGCGCGCCTGTTTGACCGCAATGCTGAATTTGTTGAAACGCTTTATAAAAAGCTCCAACGCAAAGGCTTTCTTCGCCGTGACGCTCAGCGCCTTGTCAACAATGACCGGAATGTGTTTTCAGCGCTTATGCTGCATCACGGGCTGGCTGACGGCATGGTCACGGGCGTCACCCGGAGCTATGATATTGCCCTTCGTGATGTCCGGCTTGTGTTGAGCCATGATGATTTTGAGCGCACAATGGGTGTCTCCGTGGTGATCAATAAAGCCCGGACATTATTCATTGCAGATACGAATATTACGGAACTGCCGACACCAGTTGACCTAGCAGACATCGCGGAGACGACCGCAGGGTTCGCCCGCCAATTCGGGTTTGAGCCGCGTGTCGCCTTGCTGTCCTATTCTACATTTGGAAACCCTGTTGGAGAACGGATGCAAAAGGTGAGAGAGGCTGTTAGCATTCTGGACGGGCGGGATGTTGATTTTGAATATGAGGGCGACCTTGCCGCTGATGTTGCGCTCGACCCGATGCATGCGCTGACCTACCCATTTTCGCGCTTAACAGATGCGGCGAATGTTTTGGTCATGCCGGCCATTCATTCAGCCTCCATTTCGACAAAGCTTTTAAAGTCTATTGGCGGAACGACAGTTCTGGGCCCGTTTTTGACCGGCCTTGAAAAGCCTGTTCAAATTTGCCGACTGGGTGCCACCGCCTCAGAGATTACGCAAATGGCAACGCTGGCGGCGTTTGCGCCCTCTCACCGGGAAGATTAGGCGCTCTGTGAACGACCCCGACGACTCAAGGGACAACAAGACGCTCGACGATAAAATCGTCGATATGTTGCCGGACACTATTGTGCCGCCAGCGACCTCCGGTAAGGGTAAAGTTGATCTGACGCAGGGGTCTATTGAAGGCCACGTTCTGCGGATGCTTCTGCCATTTGCGATAGCGGTTATGGCGCTTTTATCGGCGGGTATTGTCGATACGATTTATCTCGGTAATTTGACAGGGCCGGATGGTGGCCCTGAGCTTGGAACATTGGCCTTAGCAGCGGTGGGATTTGCCTACCCGCTAACATTCCTTGGTAATAGCGTAAATATTGGCCTCGGCGCAGGGACGATGAGCGCGCTCAGCCGCGCTATTGGCGGCGGGGATATAGAGCGGGCACGGCGGCATGCTGCCGCCTCGATATTACTGGCGCTGTTTGTCATGTCCCTGACGGTTTTGTTAATTTGGGCAGTCCTGCCCTATGCGTTCGATTTTCTGGGCGCAAAAGGGCAAACCCGGTCTATGGCTGAGGATTATTTGCTTATATCTTTGCCGGGTTTGGTCATTGTCTCCATCGCGATGATTTCCAATAATATTTTGCGGGCAGGCGGCGAAGCTATGCTGCCCTCATCGATTATGATCCTAGGCGCTATTCTCAATATTATTATTGACCCGTTTTTGATTTTTGGGTGGGGGCCCTTCCCGCGCATGGAAGTTCAAGGCGCAGCGATTGCGACGGTGCTAGGCAATACCATAGCCGCTATTTTTGGATTCTATATTGTCACATTCCGGCGCAAAGCGGTCGACTTTGCCAAGATGACTATGGCGTCCATCCGGCATGCGTGGTGGATTATCGGGCAAGTCGGAATGGTCGCGGCCGTCACCAATGTTGTTGTGCCCTTGGGGACGTTTTTTGCGGTAGCCGCCGTGCAGCGCGCGGGCGGGGACACATTTAACGCTGCGTTCACGCTAACAAGCCGGGCCGAGCTTATTTCCGTGGGACTGCTTTACGGCTTATCAGCCTGTATCGGTGCCGTTACAGGCCAGAACGGCGGTGCTGGGCTCACGAGCCGCGTCGAAGAAGCTTTCCGTGTCTGCTACCGGATTTGCGTGTATTGGAGCATTGGCATGGCCATAGTCTTGGCTGTGCTCGCCGAGTCGATAGCAGGCTTGTTTACAAATGACCCAGAAGTGCTGGAGTTGGCAAAATCATATTTCTGGATTGTTCCGATCACGATTGCTGGATACGGATTTGTGTTTGTGACATCCGCTGGCTTTAACGCATTGGGACGTCCTTTTTACGGGCTTGTCTTTACGATTATACGCTCGCTTGTGCTCTATGCGCCGCTTGTGGCGATTGGCGTGAATATGGATGGTTTGCGCGGGGCCTTTATCGGGATTGCTATCGCAAATATCGTGTCTGGCTTCTTGGCGCGGACATGGACACTGCGCTGGGCCCCTATGACGGCGAAGAAAAGCTGATTTAGCCTTGACGTGCGGCCTATTTAAAGGCAAATCGCGCCTCCTATCACATATGACAGACCTGTGCGGGTGTGGCGGAATTGGTAGACGCGCCAGATTTAGGTTCTGGTATCGAGAG
>CAYGRF010000088.1:0-11911 GCA_964352275.1 uncultured Caulobacterales bacterium | reverse complement strand
TCAAAACAAAAGGGAATCCCATAAATGAATCTATTCAACCGCAAAACGCTCTAGCCTACGAAAAACCCACTTCTGAAAGCATCCAACAAAATGCCGAACAGATGGAGAGCCATTATCGGCACAACAATTTTCGAAAGTATTTTAAACATCAAACCTTCATATTCATCAACTGAAGAAAATGAACTATCTATTCTATACTCCATAGCCTGTAAGTACTCTTCTATAGTGAGTTCGAAATTATACTCCTGTCTAACACTTGGAAAAAACACTAATGCAGATAAAATGAAAGATACAAGAATACTCACAACTGTTACGATCCACATCGCGAATAACCCTTGCCCAAAACCTGCAAGTAGTCCGTCAAAAAACCATCCATATTTTTCTGACCAATCTATTGGATACATTCCAGTAAAGACTATCCAAATAGCAATAATAACAGGCACTATGAACATTGAGTAAGTTACTATTCGAAATGGCCCTTTTGTGATCTCGCTCAAGCGGGATTGCTGCTCTCTTTTTATTTTTTGAGCTTTTTCCTGCTCTTTAAGTTTATCTTGCTTGCTTTCAAGGGGATCAGTTACTTTATCTTTTTCAGGTTTAGAGGCTATATCAGGTGCTGGAGTTTTAAGCTTTTCTCTGCTATTTAGTGCGAGCAACCGCACAACAATTTTCTTCCACCCTGGATGTGACGTATCCCCATCCCAATCCGATAAATCTTCGGCGTGGATCATGTTGAACGGCGGCGGGAGGCGGCACGGTTCGAGCTGGATAGAGACCAGGACGTCCCGCTCTAATCCAACCGTGCTTTCGCCCAAGACCCATTTTGACCCCCGCGCATCCTCGGTCCAGCATGTTAAAACGGCTTTGGCGCTTTGCGTGCGCGTATCAATCTCTTGTGAGAAACTTGTGCCCGATTCCAGGTGCGCGTCATACCAGACGTCTAGTCCTTCGGCCCGTAGCGCGCCCGCAATTTTTTCGATTCTCGCGCGGTGCTTGCGTTTATAAGAGATAAAAACGTCTGTCATATCGGTTCCTTCTCTTTAAGCTTTACTGTGGCCGTACATATCTGTCACCACAAACTCTCCAGTTGAAACACCGCCGCACAGAGATGAGACCATGTCTTCAGCGAGCAGCGGCGCGAACACAAAGCCGCGTGACCCGAGGCCTGTTACAACGCGGCAACGCGGCGAGGGCGCTGCTATGATGGGCTGGGTGGTTTTGGAATTGACGCGAACAGAGGCGCGCGAGGGTTTTTGGGCCTGCAATACAGGCCTGCCTAACCGTTCGGACAAGCGCGAGAGATTGCTGTCATCATCATCAACCACTAACGAAAACGGATCCTCCATCACGGCGCGCTGATGGGTTGTCCCGGTCAGCACCCCGCCCGCGAGCGGTAAGCCGTAACCGCCGTAAGTTAAAGGCTTATCAAATCCATCAACTGGCTTTGCCCATGTGAGCTGACCGCGTGAATAGCGTAAATCGAGCGGCACGCCAAGACCGAGGGCTTTGACGCCGAACCCGGCGGCAACAATGATATGCGTGCCCTCAGCAAGAACTTTCCCGCTCGCAGAAAAAACGCGCACGCCGGTCTCCGTAATCTCCCATTCGGAAGCGCTACTTTTTATTCTGAACGCGCCCGAAAGCCATGCTCGGCGCACAACCTCCGGGTTGACGACTACGGCCTTGCCGAAATAAACCCCGTCATCAGTGGGCATAATATGCGGCTCTGGTAGCGCGCCTTGAGCGTGAAACTTTGCATAGCGGCGCACTTCATCAGGTGTTTTAGCAACATGCCGGATGCCCTCATGGAAAACCGCGCCCGCTTCGCCAGACTCCACGGCGGAATATTGCGCGAGCGCGTAGAGATAACTGGACAGATAAAACCGGCTTTCCGGCTTGTCCTGTAAATCAATCCGCGGCTTGATGATCGCTGCCGGATTACCGCTGCCCATGGTTCCATCATCAGGGTCTATGACAACCGGCGTGATGCCCCGGCGCAAGAAGCTCTTGGCCAGAGACGCACCCGCAATACCCGCGCCGACAATAATCGGCCGAATATCATGGGCGGGCTCTTGCCGCTGTCCCGGAAACACAGCCTCCAAACGGTGCCGCTTGCGGCCAAACCCTTCGGTTTTAGAGACCGCAAACCCCGCATCCGATAAAGCTTGCCGCACTGACCCCGCGGCTGTGAATGTGCCAATGCGCGCGCCCTGCGCAGAGAGCCGGGCGATTTGCCTCATTACATCCGGCGACCACATATCCGGGTTTTTTACAGGCGAAAACCCATCCAGAAACCATGCATCGACTTTTGCATTGACTGATTGCAGGCCGCTCAGCACATCATCATGAATGAGAATAAGCGTCACGCCCGGCGCAACATGGAGCCTGTGCACGCCTTTAACTCGCCCCGGCCATAGCGCGGTTAAGGCTTTGGTATAAGCAGAGAGCTCCGGCCACGCCGCAAGCGCGCGGATCAACTGATCCCGGTCAAACGGAAACTTCTCAACCGAGACAAATTCAAGCCGCCCGCCAGCAGGCTTGGCCCTATCCCACATCCGCCACGCGGCTAAAAAATTAAGCCCGGTTCCAAAACCCAGCTCGCCAATGGTAAAGTTGCTTCGAGCCTGCCAACGCTCCGGTAATCCGCAGGCTCGCAAATAGACCGCTTCGGTCTCGGCCAGCCCGCCGTCAGTGCTAAAATATATATCACCGAAATCAACCGCCGCCGGAGTACCCGGGCGGGACCAATCCAGTTGCGGCGGATCGCAGGCCGTGAGAGGCTGAGGCGCGGGCATAGTGATCTTTCTATTCAGGCGGAAGCAATCCGCTTACATTTGCGAGCGCTGTAATGATTAGCAAAGTTTTTGCTCCGCGCCATCGTTTCCTGCCCGCCTTTCGTATATAAAATTGTTATGAGTCCGAAAGCCCTGGAAATACACTTTTTATCGCTGCGCCGCTGGCTGTTAAAATGTGTCTTGCTATCCGCCCTGACGCTGTTTGGGTTAATGATCGCGCTCTATGCTCTTATGCCGGACAACCAATATCGTGACCAGGTCGCCATAATTTTCGGGTTTTTTACGCTCTATTACGTGCTCGTTCGCGCAGGACATATGTGGATGATCCGCTCCATGCATTTTGATCTGCTGAAAACCTATAAAACCGCGTATGAAAAAGAACTCGCGCGGCTAACCCCGCAAGACGCGCAGCGTAATTTAGGATTTTCGCTTGCGCGGATTAAGCGGCGGCTTATTGATGGCCAGAAAAAGTTCTGACCGCCAAAGCGTGCGCCTTAGGTGTTTAAGCCCAGTTTGCGATTTGGCTGGGTTTCATCCAGCAGGCATGAAATCCGACAGGGATAGCATGCGGCATCTTTATGCGCGCTACAGGACCTGCGCTTATATCCAAGGCGTCGAAGATTTGTAATTCTTGCTCACCTGTTTTGTCATTCCACATGAATGTGATGACATAGCCATGATCTTCGCTGCGGTGATTATCAGCGGGCGCAAACCAAGGTTCACTATACCAACAATGCTCCGGGCCGTCTGTCCAGTTACCAAGGCTTTCCCCTGTATCTGTGTTGAACTTGCGAATACCAGTCCAATGCAGGGTGTTGGGATTGTGATCGACAAGGTAAGCATACTGGCTGTAGCGCCCTGCACGCGAGCTGTCGTAGGACGGGAATTCACAATTAAGATCGGGGTTGAGACACTCTTCAGAGCTTTCGCCCGTTTTGATATTCATACGGTAACGCCAAAGCCGCGCATTCATGCCAAGCCGGGCAATGGTCTTGGCTGTGCGGTCTTCATCAATGGTGCCATCAGCGTTTTGGGCCGGCATAAAGCGGCACGCAACCATCACGGTTTCATCGCCCTCTTCCCAGCAATTGACAACATGATAGAGAAAACAAGGCGAAAACTCGAACCATTGAATCTCATCAGCGGCGCCGAAACGCGGGATCACGCCAAAACGAGCGGGCAGTGAAGCATTAAACCGGATTTTATGACGTCCGGCTTTAAGCGCCTCTTCGTCATGATAAACAGGCAGATCGTGCAAAATAGAATAATTCTCAGTAATGCCCATATCGTGGGGCAAGCGGTTGCCGGGAAGCTCAATGGGAACATGGTGTACAAGTTTACCAGTCTTATCGACAACGCCATATGCCATGAAAGGATGATAGTCGAAATAATCAAAGACCATCATTTCGCCGGTCACTTCATCAACCTTCGGGTGCGCGGAGACGCCCTGTCCGGGCGCGCGCGAATAATCGACAACGTCCACAGTTTCCAGAGTAATAGGATCCAGCAAATAAGGCTTTCCCGCCAGATACCATGTGGCCACAGCTTTGCCAGCATGACCGATGACATCGGTATTGGCCGCATCCGCCATTGGCATATCATCCCGGCCTTTCAAGCTCGACATAATGCCGTAATGAGTTTCTTCTCCGCTCGCATCATTGGCTTTCCAGCCCTCTGTGCGCACCCATTTATTGCGGTATGTCAGTTTTCCGTTTTGGAAATGCGCGGCATGGATCATACCGTCCCCGTCAAACGGGTGGTAGGCCCCTTTCGGTTTAAACCGTGGGTTTGGGCCGTTACGCAAATATACACCGTTGAGGTCGGCCGGGATTTCTCCGGTTACTGGAAGGTCGGTGAGAACCTCCTCTTGCAAGACGGGCGCGAAAGGCCCGGTCAGCATGGGGCCGTGGTCATGGCCAAAGGGGGCGTTAACGGTTTTAAAAGGCGCGTTCATAGAGGTCTCTACTGCGATGGGAGACTTCAACAAACACTCCGCATATGTGCCAGTTTAATCTGCCCGCTTATAAGTATTTTCATACAGAGTTTTAGCGGATTTTGCAAGCTTGGGCATATTCACGCCTAAGCCCTTCAATAATGTCCGCCGCCGATGATATGGTTTTCACAGACCCAACGCCGTGCCCGGCTGACCACACATCGCGCCAGGCTTTAATCTGGTCTTGTGAATTTGCCAGGTTCATGCCCGATCCGGCTTCCATATTGTTCGGATCATATCCCATTTTTTCCAGCGACTGCCTGAGGTAATAGGCTTTGGCACCTGTCAGCCTGTCGCTGAGCACAAGATCTTCGAACTCGGCCTGTACTAACATGGCCTTATATTCGTCACTGGCGATGCTTTCTTTGGCCGCAATAAAACGGGTTCCCATATAACATAGGTCAGCTCCTGCGATCTCTGCTGCTCGAATGGCGGCGCCCGTGCCAATCCCGCCTGCGAGCACAATGAGCCCGTCAAAGAAATCCCGCACTTCGGACACAAAGGCGAACCCGGACATATCCCCGGTGTGGCCTCCGGCTCCGGCGCTCACAAGAGCCAGCCCGTCTACGCCTTTCTCTGCGGCCTTACGGGCAAAGCGCACAGAATTTACATCGGCGATGACTTTACCGCCATACGCATGGACAGCGCCCAGCACAGGTTCCGGGCCGCCTAAAGCCGTAATTACGATGTCCGGCTTATGATTTTTAATCAGCGCAATTTCATCTTGCAAACGATCATATGTGCGGTGTGTTGTCAGGTTAACCGCAAAGGGCGCGCCGCCTTCTTTCGCCTCACGCCCAAGGCCGTCCAGCCAAGCATCCAATGTTTCAATGGTCCGCGCGTTTGGAAAGGGGAACGCGCCGATGACGCCCGCCCGGCAACAGGCTTTGACGAGGTCAGGGCCGGATACGAGAAACATCGGAGCCGCGATTACGGGCAATGTTAGAGTGGGAAACATATCGGCTACGGAATTCATGAAAGTCTCGCTTAAAATACTGCGCCACACTAACGCTTGCAGGTCTGTTTCGCAATGGATAGGCTGGCCGCGAGACGGAGCTTGCTATGCAATCAAAAATTTACATACTTGGCGGCGCGCAAACGGACTTTTCCAAAAACTGGAGCCGTGACAATCAATCTTTGTTTGATCTGTTTTCCGGCGCAGTGTTGTCAGGGCTGGAAGACGCGCACCTGGAGCCTAAAGATATTGATGTCGGTCATGTCGGCAATTTCGTTGCGGAATTATTTACAGGCCAAGGCATGCTTGGCGGGTACTTTGGTCATGTACATCCGGATTTCTCCGGGATGCCGTCCTCCCGCCACGAAGGAGCCTGCGCGTCAGGGTCCTTGGCAATTTTGGCCGCAATGACGGACATAGAAAGTGGGCGGTATGAAACGGCTTGTGTGGTTGGGGTCGAACTCATGCGTAATGTGCCCGGCAATATTGCAGCCAAAAATCTCGGCGCAGCAGCTTGGGTTGGCCGGGAAGCGTTAGGAGCAAAATATCTCTGGCCCTCTATGTTTTCTGATTTATGTGAGGTTTATCAAGACCGCTTTGGGCTCGATTATAAACATCTGTCTGAAATTTCAAAAATTAACTTCGCCAATGCCAAAAACAATCCCCATGCACAAACCCGCAAATGGGCATTTACAGACGATAGTTTTTCGCAAGATGATGAGGCCAATCCGGTCATTGAAGGCTGGATGCGCCGACAAGATTGCGGGCAGGTGACGGACGGCGCGGCGGTGGTCATTTTGGCCTCAGAAAAACGTGCCGCCCAGTATGCCAAAGATCGCGGCCTGAGCATGGATACCATTCCCTATATTAAGGGGTGGGGACACACGAGCGCGCCGATGTTGATGCGCACCAAAATGGACGAAAGCGCGGGCGGGGGTTATGTCTTCCCGTGGACGCGCAAAGCGATTACGGACGCCTATCAGCGCGCGCAAATATCCGGGCCCGACAGCCTCGACGCCATAGAGACCCACGATTGTTTTTCTATCACGGAATATATGGCGATTGAGCATTTTGGCCTGACCGCTCCCGGTGAGGCTTGGAAGGCGATTGAGGCGGGCCGCATCGCGATGGACGGCGATTTACCGATAAATCCATCAGGCGGACTGATTGGCCTCGGGCATCCGGTCGGCGCAACGGGGGTGCGGATGATGCTGGATGCCGCGCGGCAAACATCCGGGCGGGCAGGCGATATGCAAGTCGAAGACGCCAAAACCGTCGCGACCTATAATGTGGGCGGGTCGGGCACGACCAATGTGTCCTTTATTGTCGGCGTGTAAGCCCTTTGACTGAAGCCTATATTTATGACGCTGTGCGCACGCCGCGCGGAAAAGGGCGGGCAGCCAAGAAAGACCGGCCCGGCGGCGCGTTATGCCATGTTGCGCCGCACAAACTTGTCACGCATCTTATCACCGCGCTGGAGCAGCGCACATCCCCTGATGTCCTTGGATGTGTCCGTAGCTTAACCCTCGGCTGTGTTGGACAAGTGGGATTTCAGGGTGGTCATATTGCTTTAATCAGCCGCCTTGCATCCAGTCTGTCTGAAAATACGCCCGCCAAATCATTAAATAATTATTGTGTATCGGGCCTGACGGCGACCATAGACGGCGCGCTGCGTATACGAGCCGGGCATGAAGGATTAGCGCTGACTGGCGGCGTCGAATCGCTCTCTCATGTCCCGTTTTTGGCAGACGGAGCGGCTTATTATTCCGATCCCGATATGGTCAGAGACTTACGCTATGCGCCGCCCATTATGGGCGCGGAGCTTGTCGCGACGCTGGAAGGCTATACCAAAGAGGATTTGGACCTATTGACGCTGCGCTCGCACATCCGCGCGCAGAAAGCATGGGACGCCGGATATTATGAGCCCAGCGTTATCCCGGTTGCCTCAGAGACGGGTGAAGTTTTGCTAGCCCGGGACGAGCTTATCCGGCCAGATCTGACATTAGAGCAATTGCAAGCCATGCCGCCCGCCTTTGCCGCGCAAGGCGCTCTTGGCTATGACGCGATGATGCTCGCGCACTATCCTGAGCTCTCAAGAATATCCCATGTTCATTCCATCGCCAATTGTCCAGGCATGGCTGACGCCGCCTCTTTGATTTTGCTGGGCAGTAAAGAGACGGGCGACACTTTACGCATGGCCCCTAAAGCCAAAATTGTTGATTTTTTTGAGACTGGCGCGAGCCCGGTTTTGCAATTAACCGCTGGGTTTGCGGCCATGGAGCAAGTGCTTTCTCGCAGCGGCCTATCTCTCGCGGATATAGACCGTATTGAATTTATGGAGGCGTTCGCGGCCATTCCGCTTAAGTTTTTACGCGGTTATGATGTCGACCCCGACAGGGTCAACGTGAATGGCGGTCATCTGGCTATGGGGCATCCGATGGGGGCAACTGGCGGAATATTACTCACAACCTTGGTGCATGAGCTTGAACGCTGCGGCGGAGAATGGGGCCTTGTTGTCGCGCAAGCGGGTAGCGGAATCGGCGCGGCGATGCTGATCCAGCGCGTATCGTGAAACGCGCTACGCTGAAATAATCTTTTCCACGTCCCGGCGAACAACCTTATTCATCGGGTTGCGCGGCAAGGCATCCATCACATGCAGGCGTTCCGGCCATTTAAACTTCGCCACCTTTTTTTCCGCCATATAGGCGGTGAGAGATTCGAGTGTAACGGTTTCGCCCGCAAGCGGAACAATGACGGCGCAGATTTTCTCGCCCATAACATCGTCCGGATAAGACGCCGCAACGCCTTCGGCAATACTGGGATGGGCGGATATAAGTTCATCAAGCTCTTCTGGTGAAATGTTGACGCCGCCGCGCACAATAAGCGATTTGCACCGCCCGACAAACCGGTAAAATTGATGGTTATCCCCTGCGATTTCAAATAAATCCCCGCTTCGGAAATAGCCATCATCCGAGAACGTCTGCGCGTCATCGCCGGATGAACGGTAATAGCCATCAAACACGGTGCTTCCGGTAATCAGGCACTCACCGGGTATTCCGGGCTCTGTGATCTCGGTTCCAGTTTCAGGGTCAATCAGTTTCGTTTGAATTTGCCGCGAGACACCATTGTCCCATTCATGGTCGCTGCGCCCAAACCGCGGAAAAAAAGACGCGCGTTCGGCCGCATCCGGTACGTCCACGGGGCTACTCAGGATGGCCATGCCTTCGTTTGAGCCAAATATATTGACGACATCAATGCCAAACTCATCCTTAAAGCCCGAAATCATATCAGGGCTGAGCGGCGCGCTGCCGGAGCCGATGATACGCAGGGCGGATAAATCAAACCCGGCTTTTATTTGCGCCTTCATTTGCAAAAGCTTGGTCAGAACTGCCGGAGGGGCTATCGTGTATTCTGCTTTTTCATTTTGCAATTGCGATAGAAACACCATGGGATCAAACGGGTGGTGAAGCACCAATTGGCCGCGTATTTTCAGCCAATAAAATAAAAACCCGCCAATGGCCGCCATATTGATGAAGGGAAATGGGTTTAGCATCACCGCGCCAGGCTTTAATTTGATCGAATCTTCGCTGGCGAGTGTCGATGCCAGCCAATGATTATGGCTTCTTGGAACGCCTTTGGAGCGCCCAGTTGTTCCCGACGTCCAGCAAATCGTCAAAATATCATTGGCGTCAAGGGTGAGGCCGTCGACATAATTTTTATAAGCCTCGGTGGGGGCGTGAGCAGTTTCCAGTACGCCGGATTCCCCAAAAAATAAGGACTTGCAATCATCATTCAGGATGGCAGCTTGAGCATTGCCAAAGTCTTCTCCCCGGAATGTCTCAAACGCAATATAGGCATCCGGCGATATAACGTTGCAAATATGCTCAAGTTCATGATGACTATATTGCATGGCAACCGGGCTTATGATGAGGCCGAGCCGAGCCGCGGCGAGATATACCCAGACAATTTCTGCCACATTGGGCATTTGCAGCAGGATTGTATCGCCCTGCCGCAGACCGGCATCATAAAAATGCTGCGCAAGACCATCGACGCGTTGGCCCAGATCCTCAAATGTAAGCCTCAACGGCGCTCCCGGCACAAGCTCAGCGCGGTTGTCCGGGTCGCATAGAGCGAGTCGGTTAGGCGCTTGTGATAAAGCGGTTTTGAAAATGGAATCTAAAGTCTCAGTACCCCACCACCCGGCCTCGGTATAGCGCTTGATTTTCCCCGCAGGCGTTGTTTGCATTCGTCAACCTCATCATGTTTTTCAAGATTAAAACACACTTGGAAGCAGAGATAAAGAGGCGGGTGTTTGTTAGCAGGCTATGTCTTGAAATGTTCAGGGTTGAGCGAAGTTTGGGCGCGGTAGCGGAGTTAAGACGGGAGTCATTTTGCGCGAATTTTAGGGGGTCGAAGTGAAACGAGACGCGGCGAAGCCGTCGCGCATGATGTGTCCATGGCGCAGCAAGGGTATTTTTGAAGCGCCACGGGTTTGAAACCAAAGACCGGGGCCTCGGCGTGAACACAGGCGGGCGGGCTCTTATTACGTCACTTTATAAAATATCGGATAATTGGGATGTAGACTGCGCGCGCGTTCACAACGGCGATTCTCAGCCGCAATTGGCGGGCGCGGTCAAAAGCCTAAACCGCGCGATCTCTTCGCCTGTGAGGAAATGCAAATCTTCGGGCAAGGCCGCGTCCCGGGTAAAGGCGTAAAAGGCCGGGTCGATCCCCATATCGGACAAAAATTTCTCATGGTCTTTCTGGTATGGATCAGAGCCCATATTTGCGGGATGAAAACTCGGCCCCCTAACAATCCCATTATCATCCCCATAATAAGCCCAGCTATGCACACCGATCAGCGCGCCGCAAGCCATCGTGCGCTGATTGCCCGCGAGGAATAAGTCCACCGCGCCTGACGCGATAAAACTATTGCTCTCCAGCCGTGTGTTAAGGCCCTCTTTGCGGATAAGCCGCGCGATTTTCGTATTGGTCGTGCCGTCCTGCGTGCCCGGCATGTTTTTCAGCACCAATGTGCGCACTTGCGGGTTGTCACGCAGAAAGGCCCTGAAATCCGAAAGCGATCGGCTTTTCGTGGTGCCGTAGCCATAGGCCACATCGCCGGAGACTTTGAATTTCATCAAACCCGCATCCGGCTGCATGGCTTTATTGACGGCAAAAAGCGCGCCGATACCAATAAGCAGGATAATCGCGACCTTTTGGAGAGTAAAATCACGCATGTATAAGGACTTTCAAAAATGAGAGGGTTTGTATATGGCAATGCCCCATGACTGACCAGACCACACCGCAGCCCGAACTGACGCTTTATAATTCGCTTAGCCGAACCAAAGAGGTGTTCACGCCCATCGACCCGAAACGGGTGACGATGTATAATTGCGGGCCAACCGTTTATTCCTACGCCCATATCGGCAATGCCCGCGCCGCCGTTGTCGCGGATGTTTTGTTCCGCGTCCTGCGCCATATATACGGCGAGGAGCATGTGGTTTACGCGCGCAATATTACCGATGTTGACGATAAAATCATTACTGCGGCTAATGAGCAAGGCGTCGACATTTCAGTGATAACCGAGAAATATGCGCGCATTTATAATGAAGACCTCGCCGCGCTCGGCTGCTTACCGCCCACGTACCAGCCCAAGGCGACGGATAATATTGGCGGCATGATTGCCATCATTCAAAAATTACTGGATGACGGGTTTGCTTATGCCTCTGACGGTCACGTGTTTTTCGATGTGTCGAAATTTGACGAATATGGAAAGCTCTCCGGCAATACGCTCGACGCGCTGAAAAAAGGTGACCGCGTCGGCGAAGGCGAAGTCGCGCGCAAGAAAAACGCAGCCGATTTTGTTTTGTGGAAACCGGAAGCGGGCGGCGTCGGATGGGACGCGCCGTTTGGCCCCAAACGTGAAGTGACAAAGGGACGCCCCGGCTGGCATATTGAATGTTCCGCCATGGCCAAGGAAACCTTAGGCGAAACCATAGACATTCACTGCGGCGGTGTGGATTTGAAATTCCCGCACCACGAAAACGAGATCGCGCAAAGCGAATGCGCCCACGGGAAAACCATGGCCAATTATTGGGTGCATAATGAGTTCCTCAATATGGACTCCGAGAAAATGTCCAAAAGTTTGGGCAACGTAAAACTCAT
>CAYGRF010000087.1:0-12179 GCA_964352275.1 uncultured Caulobacterales bacterium | reverse complement strand
GAGGATGTTTCACCACTCATGTGAGCACTCTAAAACTGCTTAAAACACACGCTCAAACCAAGTTTAATTCCCATGAAACCGCCCCTCATAAACCATAGGCTCGACATCGCTGTATGGGAGTCTCTCGATAAAAAACTCAAGCCCCTCTCCCGATAGCGGGTCCCGCCAATCCGGCGCGATTTGCGCGAGCGGGAACAGCACGAACCCGCGCGCAAGCATGCGCGGGTGCGGTAATGTCAGGGCTGGTTTTTGCATCATCCGGCCCTGAAAATCGAGAATATCCAGATCCAACGTACGCGGGGCGTTGCGCTCCGAGCGTACCCGCCCCAGCGTATTTTCCGTTGTCTGTAACAGCGACAAAAGCTCCTCGGGAGAGCCGGAAAAATCAACCTCGGCAACAGCATTAAGGTAATCAGGGTGACCCTGCCCCGGCGGCCAAGACGGGCTTTGCCATATGCCGGACACAGATATGATGCCGACGCCGGAGCTTTCCAGCCCGCCTAACGCCTTGATAAATGACGCTTTTTGATTGGACAGATTCGCACCGAGCGCGATATAGATACCGCTCATATTTTATACCTTTTTAGCACCGGAGCACCCAATGGCTTTTTACCCCGATGAACGTATTGCGCTTTTTATCGATGGTTCCAACCTTTATTCTACGGGAAAGACCCTTGATTTCGATATTGACTATAAGAAAATGCTTGATCTGTTTCGCGGGAAAGGGCGGCTGCTGCGCGCCAATTATTACACCGCCCTGTTGGAGCATGATGATTATTCCCCCATTCGCCCGCTCATGGATTGGCTCGATTATAATGGCTATCACGTCATCACTAAGCCCGCGCGGGAATTTACAGACCGCGATGGCCGCCGCCGCATCAAAGGCAATATGGATATGGAGATCGCCGTTGATATGATCGATATGGCGCCGCATGTGGATCATATGCTGCTCATGTCCGGTGACGGCGATTTCCGCGCCGTCTTGAACGCCGTTCAAAAAAAGGGCGTGCGCGTCTCTGTCATATCGACCATGAATTCCAAACCGCCCATGCTGTCGGACGAGCTTCGGCGGCAAGCGGATGCTTTTATTGAACTCTCCGATATGGGCGAGCTTATCGGGCGGCCCAAGCGCCGCCAAGATGAGTATGAGGACGATTAAGTATGGCCGGATTTACAGAGCCGCCGCGCGATTGTGACCGCTGCCCGCGCCTTAGCGCATTTTTACTCGAACTGCGCGGTAAATATCCGGATTATTTCAACGCGCCTGTCCCCAGCTTTGGCGACCCGAAGCCGGAGCTTCTGATCATTGGCCTTGCCCCCGGCATGCACGGCGCGAACCGAACGGGCCGGCCCTTTACCGGCGACTGGGCGGGGGATTTACTCTATAGCGCATTGGCCGAATATGGATTTACCGAAGGCACTTACGGAGCGGCTGCGGATGACGGGCTTACGCTAAAACGCACCATGATTACCAACGCCGTGCGGTGCCTGCCGCCCGCCAACAAACCAGTCGGCGCGGAGGTGAATAATTGCCGTCCGTTTTTGGTGGATCAAATCAAAAGCCTGCCGAGCCTGAAGTCCCTGCTCACTCTCGGAAAGCTCTCCCATGACAGCACAGTGCGCACCTTGGGGCTAAAACTCAAAGACTATCCGTTCGGCCATCATAAGATCTATGATTTACCCGGCGGCCTCCGGCTTTACTCCAGCTATCACTGCTCGCGCTACAATACGAACACCAAACGCCTAACCGAGGCGATGTTCTTTGAGGTGTTCGCGGATATTAAAGCGTTTCTCGATGCCTAGAATTTGGCCGCCTAAAACGGTTTGACGGAGCCGAAGAAAGCTGTGGCTATAATACCGATCCAGTAAATATAGGCAACGGAGCGTCCCAAAGCGATGGACTTATCCAGCGTTTTTTCAACCTCTTCATTGGGGCCAACCGCAAGGATTTTGAACTTCTCATCCCATTGGTGCATAATCAGGCGCAGAATAACGCCGATAATCAGCAGCGATCCGAATGTCAGAACTTTGGCAGCAAACCATTTCTCACCCTCTCCGGCTGAGAACGGCCCGTGCCCGCTCAGAGAGGTCAGTCCCGAAATAATCAGCGTCGGGATCAGGATATAGCGTGACCAGTCCTCAATCGTGCGAAGCTTAGACCCCAGCGGGTTTCCGCGGTTAAAGAACGCGCCGTAAGTTACCGCGAACCACGCCGCATAAACCAGCCACATAACGACTAGGAATGTTCCGCCCCACGGCTGAACCCCGTGTAAATACCCCATATGCATGCCGAGCGGCAATAAGGAGATAATCCCGGTGCGCGCCAGAATATCGATCTTATAGGCCGTATCCATATGCCGCATACGTTCCTCATAAGACAGCCTGTGATTAACGACCTTATAGGATGTTTGAAACACGCCCCACTCGCCGCCCAGCCAATAGACCATAGCAATAATATGTAGCCAACGCAGAATGCCTAATTCATTGGACGTCAAAAATTCGGCCATGATAATACCCTCTCCCGGTTTTTCTTTTTACCCTTTTGGGCAGAAACAAAATCGTCAGAGTTGACTTTTCTCAATTTCAGGGAATTTTAGCCTCCGCCGATAAAGTCCACCCATAAAAAAAGCCGCCCCCAAAGGGCGGCTCAATTAAAAGCTTTAATCCGGTTTAGAAGCGGCTCGACGTATCATTGTCGCGGTCACCTTGCAGGGCTTTGAGCAGGTCATGTTCGGACATTTCCTTCTGAGGAGCGGTCTCGCCATGCTCAAGCGCGAGAACCGGCGCATCTTCCTGCTCGTCCGGCATATCATCATCGGTGATAACGCGCTGTAGACCCATAACGAGGCTTTCGCGCAAGTCGGCTAAATCCAGTGTGTCTTCTGCGAGCTCGCGTAAGGACACAACGGGCGTCTTGTCATTGTCACGGTCAACGGTCAGGGTTGCGCCCGCAGAAATATTACGCGAGCGGTGAGCCGCCATTAAAACAAGGTCAAACCGGTTTGGGACTTTTTCAATACAATCTTCAACGGTAACGCGGGCCATAGATGCTCCATATGTAATAGGGCAGCACAAGGGCCGCCCGGATTCTCGGCGCTTATAAGGCGGCCTTACGCCTTAATCAACCCAAATTATCGACTCTTAATACCAAACACTCATATTGCTAAATACAGAAACTGACGGCAAAATTTATTACTTGAAAGTTTAGGATTTGATAACTAAAAAACAACTATGAATTTTATAAAATAGGGTTTTTATTCAAAGATGCACGCTTACGTTTTGCTATTAGTACCTATACTGCTAACTTTTTCAGAGGTCGCTTTCGCACAAAAGTCATTAGCAGAAATTGAACGTCGCTTTGCGGATCCTCAGTATATAAATGTATTTGAAGGTGATGTAGTTGCCCGTGACCTACCCGATGGGCGGTCTAGAGAACTCCTAAATGACTTCAAATATACCGATGTGTTTGGCGATCAATGGATCGCTAAGAAAGGCTTGATTTGGGACGGCGCGTCAATTCCAAAAGTTGTTTGGTCAACGGGACTTTCACCATTTGTTGGACAATATCGAGATGCTGCTGTTATTCACGACCAATATTGCGATAGTAAAAAAAAGTCGGATAAAGACACTCATTTAGTTTTTTATGAAATCATGCGAGCTAAGGGAACTCCTCCCGTGCAAGCTAGACTTATGTATTTTGCCGTTGATTTGTTTGGCCCAAGATGGGAAT
This sequence comes from uncultured Caulobacterales bacterium, assembly GCA_964352275.1. GTDB lineage: Bacteria > Pseudomonadota > Alphaproteobacteria > Caulobacterales > Maricaulaceae > JACOMS01. Next base: position 8,449 of record CAYGRF010000087.1, on the reverse strand, counting down.
TGACCACCGAGTCTAGGGTCATTGAACGACGCATTCCGATATGGGAAAGAGTATTAAAGCGTAACAATCCGCCGCTTCAGTTTCGCGAAATCACTACTAAAGAAACCAACTGTGCAGCCAACTATAACGAGGAACTCCAAGAAATTTTGAGGCGGTCGCTTTCAGGGGAAATTGACGAGGAGACATCAATTCAAATGATGCGTAGTCTTGCAAAACAAACTGCGCCTGAATGCAAAGAGCATGTTTCCGTTTCACGTCAAATAGTACATTAAAAATGTATTTTTGAAAAAATTATATCGGAAAAACTACATCGCAATACGACTTACAGATACCCGCTGACTGAAAACAGCTTTTGATGCTCATTGATAGCAAAAACATCGGTCATGCCGGCAATATAATCACACACAATCCGGGCGGTCACATCTGTGCGGGCTCCGTCGCAACGAACGCGTTGATCCGTCGGGAGCAAAGCCGGATCATTGATGAATAAATCAAACAATTCGCGCACAATCCTGCGGGCTTGACCCATCATGCGGTTGACTTTGTAATGGCGGTACATGTTCTCAAACAGAAACGCCCGAAGCGGGGCTTCTTGCGCGCGGAAACTGTCTGAAAAACTAATGACAGCATGATCGAGCCCGCGAATATCATCCGCGCTTTTCGGCGCCGCCTCGGCCAGCAGCCTCCGGGACTCGCCTAGCACATCAGTCACCATCAGGCCGATCATATCGCGTACCGCTTCGTGGATCAGCCTGTCCTCGGAAATCCCGGGATAGCGGCGGCGTACATCAGCGAAAGCCGCGCCGACCAACGGAACGGCGCTAACGTCGGCGACGGAAAACAACCCGGCCCGAAGCCCATCATCGATGTCGTGATTATTATAGGCAATATCATCGGCAAGCGCTGCGACTTGCGCCTCCGGGCCTGCAAATGTGTGCAGCTCCAAGCGCTCCCAGTCTTCGAGTGCGCGCAAGGCCCACGGTAGCGCGGCCTTATCAGACTCGCTGCTGACAAGCGGGCCATTATGTTTGGCGATGCCTTCGAGTGTCTCCCACGTCAAATTCAACCCGTCAAACTCGGCGTAGCGGCCCTCAAGGGTTTCGACGATGCGCAAGGTTTGCGCGTTGTGATCAAAGCCCCCATAGGGCGCCATGCCCTCGGCCAGCGCGTCCTCACCCGAATGCCCAAATGGCGGATGACCCAAATCATGCGCCAGCGCGAGGGCTTCCGCCAAGTCCTCATCAAGTCCCAAAACCCGCGCAATCGAACGCGCGATTTGCGCGACTTCTAAGGAATGAGTGAGCCGGGTGCGGTAATAATCCCCTTCATGGGCGACGAAAACCTGGGTTTTCCCTTTGAGACGGCGAAAAGCGCTGGAGTGAATAATCCTGTCTTTATCGCGTTGATAGGGGCTACGCTCAGAGCTGCGCGGCTGGGTAATCCGCCGTCCGCGCGATTGCTCCGGATCAGACGCATAAACCGCGCGCTCACGTATGGATGAAAACGTGCCCACATCATTCTCCGTTCAAAACTGCAATTGCTGTCTTTGATTCTTAAGATATGGGCCTTATATAGAGGTAGTAGAAAAAGGATAGCCTCATGAGCCAGACCGCCGCGACGCAAACAGATGTGACTTTAAGCGCCTCTGCCGCCAAACAGATCAATGCGATCATGGAAAAACAGGGAAAAGACCGCTATATGCGCGTGGCTGTTGAAGGCGGCGGCTGCTCAGGGTTTCAATATAAGTTCGATTTTGCTGATACCCCCAATGATGATGACATTGTGCTGGAGCGGGACGGCGCTAAAGTTGTCATTGATGATATGAGCCTTGAATTTTTAGCGGGCAGCGAGATTGATTATGCCCGAGAACTCATCGGGTCAGCCTTTAAAATCCAAAACCCCAACGCCGTTGCCGGGTGCGGCTGCGGGACGAGTTTCTCGATTTAGGGTTCAGCGCAACACCTTCTTTGGTGCATTTCCTGCTTAATCGGAATAACGTAAGCAGGAATTGCACTAATCAAAGCGGTGACGGCGCAGATTATTGATCCGCTCAAACGCTCGAATATCAATCCGCTTATCGTCTGCCCGGTTTTCAAGGCGAAGTTCTTTTTTGATCAGTCTGCGCCGCTCACCGTCTTCGAGTTCATCTTCGCGTAGTTTCCGGCGAACTTCCACCAGAGCGTCTACCGTATCTTCATAGCTATCAATGAGGTCCGTGTGTTCTTTATAAATTTCGAAAATGGCCCGTCCGGCATCATAGCCCGGGGCGAAATCCGCAGCGAGGGCCCCTGAGCAAACCTGATTATAACTGTCACCGTTTTCGCCGAGTGCGTATCCGCGTTCATATGTGCAATAGAGAATAACGCCTCTTTCATATCCGCTCAAATACGCATCCTGATCAGGCCTCACGCCAAATTCTCCACATTTCTCTGCATATTTCGCAACACGCGCGCTGGAGCGGCCGCTAAGCCCGTCTTTATATCCATATTCGGACCACGCGCCGATTTGGCAATCATCCTCCGAAATGCTAGCGCATCCAGACCCCAGTAAAGCTATGGCCAAAACAGTCGTCGTCAAAATCAAGGGTTTCATAACCGCGCTCCATTTTACGTCAATAAACCAATTTATAAGCCAAAATACAAGCCAGTTCCGGGGTAAATAAACCGCCCTTGGCACTTGGCCTTTACATGGAAGCGCTGTATAGAGCGCTAAACTGGCATTGATTTGCCATGTGGATAAATGGAGGTTTCTATGGCTGGACTTTTTCAAGCCGGTATTAGCATTTTTGGACTGTTTCATATGGATCCAGCGCTGTTTACATTTTTACTGATCGCAATTTTATTCGGCGGTCTGAACATTCTTGAATTTAAACGCTTCGACTAAGGCATAACAGATATGGGCATCGGCCTGAGTTTTCTATTATTGGCCGTTGGTATCGTCGTGCTTATCTGGTCCGGCGACTGGATGGTGCGCGGCGCTGCGGCGCTGGCCCGGCATTGGGGCATACCGTCTCTGATTGTTGGCCTGACGATTGTTGCGTTCGGCACATCCGCGCCTGAACTCGTTGTCGGCATCCAATCTGTCCTGACCGGCGCGAGTCAGCTCGCATCAGGGAATGTCATAGGCTCCAATATCGCCAATGTTCTGCTTGCCCTCGGCGCGCCGGCATTGATTATGGCGATCCCCACCAATATGCCCGGAGTTGCACGTAATGCCGTCGTAGCCATGGCCGCCACAATCATTTTCATTGCTCTGGCTTTTATCCACACGCCTTTGCAAATCTGGCAAGGCGCTATTTTATTCTCAGGTATCCTTATTTATCTCGTTTGGATGTTCCGGCTTGCAAAAACCGGCGCAGAAGATCCGATCCTGGCCGAAATGACAGAAATCGATGAAGGTAAAGACGGACTACCACAATCGGTCTGGCTATCAGGGGTTTTCGTATTATTTGGCATTATTGGCCTCGTGATTGGCGGACATTTGATTGTTAAAAACTCTGTCGAGATTGCAGGCTTCTTTGGGATTAGCGAGACCATTATTGGCCTGACGATTGTCGCTATCGGCACCTCCCTACCCGAAGTCGCCACGGTTCTCGTCGCCGCTTACCGGGGCCACTCAGAAGTTGCTATCGGCAATGTTCTCGGCTCAAACGTCTTTAACATTTTTGCCGTCATGGGCGCCTCCGCCCTCGCTGGCCCTGTTGTGATTGAGCGCCAATTATTCTTCTTTGATATTTGGGTCATGCTCGCAGCCATGCTGGCACTTTTATTGTTTATTACCCGGCGCGCACCGATTGGTAAGAAAACCGGCGCGATATTCCTGATCGGTTACGCCCTTTATCTCGCTGCGCTTGTACGCGGCGTTATCTAACCTGCGTCATGGCCGGATCTGACCTTACGTTTGAGATTGAAAAAGATTTTCAATTCGAGGCTGCCCATTATTTCGGCCACGCTGACGCCAATGATTTGTTCAAGAAAATCCATGGCCACTCGTTTGCCGGGACTGTCCGCATAGAAGGCGACGCCCAAGAAGATAAGGGCTGGATTCGCGATTTATGGAAAATCGAGCAAATTGTCTCTGAAACTGTTAAGCCTCTGGATCACGCTGTTCTCAACGATATTCCCGGCCTCGAACAACCGGCGCTGGAACAGATTGCGCTCTGGCTGTTCCAGCGCCTAGAGCCTCGCCTTCCAGGCCTGTCCAGTGTTGAAGTGCGCCGTCCATCATGCGGTGAGCGGGCGCGCGTTCGGCGTCAAAACCCATCATGAGCCGCGCCGTCCTGATCACTGGCGCAGGAGGGCGAGTTGGAGCAGCCCTTGCGCGCGGCCTTGCACAAGACGGCTGGGCCGTTGCCGTGCATTACAGCCGCTCAGAAACCGGCGCGCAAACCGTTGCTCAAGACATCATAGAAAACGGCGGGAAAGCGGCAACCATCGCGGCTAACCTTAACATCCCCGCAGAATATCAAAGCCTCGTCAGCCGCTCGGCAAAAGCGCTCGGCATGCCTTTGACAGCGCTGATCAATAATGCTTCAACCTTCACGGATGATAGTATTGAAAATTTCACGCCCGCTTTGTTTGATCATCATATGAACGTCAATCTGCGCGCGCCGCTAGCCCTCGCGCAAGGTTTTGCCGCGCAAGTCCCGGAGGCTGCCCAAGGCGTGATTATCAATATGCTGGATCAGCGCGTGCTCAAGCCCAACCCGATGTTTTTTACCTATTCGATCTCAAAGTCCGCACTCTATTGGAGCACAAAAACGCTGGCACAGGCCCTCGCCCCAAGGGTGCGCGTGAACGCCATTGGTCCCGGCCCGACCCTTAAAAACACGGCGCAGTCCGAAACGGAATTTACGCGCGAGACAGAAACCACATTGCTGGAATATGGATCACCGCCAGACACATTGCTGGAGGCGGCGCGTTATCTTTTATCGGCGGGCTCTGTCACCGGGCAAATGATCGCCGTTGACGGCGGGCAGCACCTGACATGGGAAACAGCAGACCTGACGGCCGGTTACCCGAACGGAGATTAAGCTATGACGCGAAAATCTATATTCAGACTCCTGCGCGGGGACACGCCGCCTGCGATGCGTATCTTTGTACGCGGGCTGTTAATACAGGCCTCTATCGGCGTGCATCCGCACGAATATGAAAAGACGCAGCCGGTGATTATTGATGTCGAGCTTGACATGGGCGACATGCCGCCGCCCCAAGATGACCGACTGCACGAGACACTCGATTACGGCCTCGTCGCGCAAAAGGCGGAAGAAATTGCGCTCGAAGCCCATGTGCAGCTTGTGGAAACGCTTGCCGCGCGCATCGCCGATTGGGCGATCAGCGCCGACCCGCGCGTTCAAGCCTGCGCCGTGCGAATCGCAAAGCCGCAAGCGCTGCTCAAAGCCGACGCGGCAGGCGTAGAAATCGTCCGGCGGCGATAAGTCGTAACCTCTATTGTTTTATCAGGCCGATCTCAATCAAGCGTTCCGTTAAATAATCAGCGGCGGTAATCGGCGGCTCGGCTTTTCCCCCTTCCGCGATACAGTTCGGCAGTGCCTTAATCAGAACATCACTGTTAAAATGCAAGAAATACGGATAGGAATAGCGCGGAAATTTCGCGCGCTCAGGCGACGGATTCAGCACCCGGTGCGTGGTTGACGGGAGCACGCCTGCGGTTAATCTTTGGAGCATATCTCCGCAATTTATCACCAGCGCGCCTTCGGGCGGATTGACGCTGAGCCATTCACCCGAGCGGTGCTTGGCTTGCAATCCGGCTTCCTCCGCGCCTAATAATAACGTGATGACATTGATGTCCTCATGCGCGCCCGCGCGGACCGTGCCTTCGGGCGGCGGGCGCATTTGCGGCGGATAATGCAGCAGGCGCAAAATCGAATTGCCGACATTGACCTTGTCTTCAAACCAGTCTTCATCAAGCTCCAAATGCAGAGACACAGCGCGTAAAAGCTGCCGGCCAAAATCATCCAGCGCCGTAAACAAAGCATAGGTCGCCGCGCCAAAACCCGGTACTTCGGGCACTGTGGGTGTGTCAGGCATATGGGCGCGCAGCGGCGAGTCGTCAGCTATCTTTCGCCCGGTATGCCAAAATTCTTTCAAATCCGCGGCTGTTCGGCCTTTGGCGTTTTCCGAGCCAAACGGAGTATAGCCGCGTTGCCCGCCGCCATTGGGATCATAATAGGTTTCTTTAGTTTCAACCGGGAGCGCGAAAAACGCTTTGGTGGCCTCGAGATTGTTTTGGATAATGTCTGTATCAACCGGATGATCTTTGATGACCGCAAAGCCGGTTTCGCGAAATGAACGGCCAAGAGCACCCGCAAATCCGGCCTTGTCTTCGGCCCAGAGTTTAAACGAAATCGGTTCAAAATGTGAGGTCATAACGCGCTCTAAATAATCAGGCTGACAATAGCGGCTGTGGAGCAGGTGGCAAGGGTTCCGGATAAAATCGCGCGCAATCCGAGGCCTGCAATTTCTTCGCGCCGGTTGGGGGCAAGCGCTGTCAGCCCGCCAATTAAAATCCCCAATGCGCCAAAATTAGAGAACCCGCACAGCCCGTAGGACAGGATAATGCGCGAGCGCTCGCTCATGGCGCTAGGGTCCATTTGCGAGAGCTGGATAAAGGCCAGAAGCTCATTGAGCACAGTTTTCACGCCCATCAACTCGCCGGAAATTTTGGCATCTTCCCACGGGATACCCATGAGCCAGCATACGGGCGCCATAATCCAGGCCATAGCCCGCTCAACAGAGATTGGCGCGCCGCCAACATCCGGCAAGGTGGCCAAGAGCGAATTGACAATCGCCACCAAAGCCACGAACACAATCAGCATGACAATCACGCTCATCAGAACTTTGCCGGCCGACATTGTGCCTTGAACAATCGCGTCCATAGAGCCCGCATAATCGTGCTTTGGCGGCATTTGCACTTCGGTTTTTGCGTCATCGGCTTCGGGTACCATAATCATGGCGATGCTGATGCCGGCGGGCAGACTGATGATGGAGGCGATCAAGAGATGCCCCAGAGCGTTGGGTAAAACACCGCTCAATATATTGACGAATAAAATCAGCACCGTTCCGGCGATCGTCGACATGCCAAGGGTCATGACGATAAACAATTCGGTACGCGAGAGACGGTCAAGATAGTCGCGAATAAACATGGGCGATTCGACCATGCCCACGAACACATTCGCCCCCGCCGCAAGCCCGACAGCGCCGCCAATACCCATGGTTTTGCGCAGCAGCAATGAAAACCCGTCAATAATGAGCGGCAGAATTTTCCAATAAGTGAGCAGCGCCGTGAGAGCGCCAATGATCAAAATCAGCGGCAATGCCCGCAATGCAAATACATAATCGCTACCCGGCGCGCCCGTCATCTCAAACGGCAGATCACCCCCGCCCAAATATCCGAAAACAAATTTTGTGCCTTCAACCGTGGCGTTTTCCAGCGCGACCACGCCGCCATTGAGCCAAAAGAAGAAATCCTGAACCGCGCCGACTTTAAGCATAAATAAAGCCAGGAAAAATTGTAGAGCGAGCGCGATCAGCGCCGTTTTCCATTTGAATATTTTCCGGTTTTCACTGACCGCCCAAGCAATGGCCAGAAACACTGCGAGTCCCAGAACCGCTTGCAATTTCAATCCAATATCCATGCCGCGCTTCCCTAGGCCAAAAACTGTCTATCGGGAATTACGCCGGCAAAATCAAGGCTTGCTTGACGCGCCGCCGAATAAGCCAAGCAGAATAGCCCCGCTAAGGCACGCCTGCGGGTGGAAACATACTCGGTCTCGTCGCCTCTCCTTGGGGCACGCCGCCACCTTATTCCGCTTCGCGCGGTGGCTTTGTGCCCCTCACCCCGCAACGGCTTCGCCGCGCGGGCCTCTCCCCAAGGAGAGGCTAGGGTTTGCAATCTTAAATTTTCGGTATTTCTTCCCTAATTCGGAACATCATGAGCATCCCAAACCCCGGAGTTGATCAGCGATGTTACGGGCATGCCCATCACGCTAAACGCCAAAGGCGCAAGCGTGGCTTTGCTTAAGGGGAGCAGCTTGTACCCGCGCATACCGTAAAGATAAATCCGGCCATAGGCCGAGACGCGGCTCATTTTTTCGTTAAAGTCGCGCTTGCTTTTCGTATCATCCAGCAGCGTGAAAAACGGAACATAATCATCATCGCGGATATTATTACGCCGCATTTGGCTGGCGCTACGGCGGCGTAGTCGGCGCGGCAGTTTTACCCCGTACAAATCATGAAACCATTGATGACGTCTGCGAAAGACGGGACGCTCGGACGGCAATTCATCCATATTCCCATACACAGCCCAGTTAAGCATCCAGCGGATGAGCAAAAGCAAGGGCGCATATAATGGCAAGGGACTGACCACGGATTTCGGGGCGCAGCTCTGGCGGCGGCCGGAAGCATCCGGGGTGAATTGGCGTAAGGCC
>CAYGRF010000086.1:2781-12205 GCA_964352275.1 uncultured Caulobacterales bacterium | reverse complement strand
CCGCTGACCCTCTCGGTGTAAACGAGATGCTCTACCAGCTGAGCTAACCACCCCCTTTAAAGACGCGCCTTAATGCGCCGGACTTTGTCCTACGTCAACCTTTTCTCCAAGAATAATTCCAGTTAATGCAGCCTCGTCGCTGTCTGTCCACTGAATTTTTTCAGGGGCGGTGACCAAAGCATGTTTGATAACCTCATCAACAGTCGAAACAGGGATAATTTCCAGTGCAGATTTCACATTATCAGGAATATCCGCCAAGTCTTTGGCATTATCAATGGGGATCAAAACCGTTTTGACGCCGCCGCGCAGCGCCGCTAGGAGCTTTTCCTTAAGGCCGCCAATCGGCAATACCCGGCCCCGCAGCGTAATCTCGCCTGTCATGGCAATATCTTTACGCACCGGAATTTGCGTGAGCACCGACACCATCGCCGTAATCATACCAACACCTGCGGACGGGCCGTCCTTCGGCGTTGCGCCTTCGGGAACATGGACGTGAATATCCGTTGATTGGAACGCGCGCGGATTGATGCCAAAATGCGGCGCTTTCGCCTGTACATAGGAATTGGCGGCTGAGATGGATTCTTTCATGACCTCTTTGAGATTGCCCGTCACCGTCATCTTGCCCTTACCGCTCATAGAGACGGCTTCGATGGTCAATATATCACCGCCAGCCTGTGTCCAAGCAAGCCCTGTGACAACGCCCACTTGGTCGTCTTGATCGGTCTGGCCGAAGCGGAACTGCTGCACCCCTAAAAATTCTTCGAGCGAATCCGGCGTTACGTTCACGGACACCGCATCCCCGGACACGATATATTTTATCGCCTTACGCGCCAGTTTAGAGATTTCGCGCTTCAGACTGCGAACGCCCGCCTCGCGTGTATAATAGCGGATTGTGTGGCGAATAGCGTCTTCGGAAATTGAAAACTCTGAAGCTTTAAGGCCGTGATCCTTCATCATTTCAGGGATTAAATGCCGCGTCGCGATCTCGATCTTCTCGTCCTCTGTATAGCCCGGAATACGGATGATTTCCATCCGGTCCAGCAGCGGCTGCGACATATTCAATGAATTGGCCGTTGTGATAAACATCACATCGGACAGGTCATAATCCACGTCCAAATAGTGATCATTAAACGTATTATTCTGCTCCGGGTCGAGCACCTCCAACAGCGCGGCTGAAGGATCGCCGCGGTGATCCGAGCCCATTTTATCGATCTCGTCGAGGAGGAAAAGGGGGTTGCTATATTTCGCCTTTTTCATGGACTGAATAATACGACCCGGCATGGACCCAATATAGGTTCGGCGGTGCCCGCGTATCTCTGATTCGTCGCGTACGCCGCCCAGAGACACCCGCACAAATTCACGATTTGTTGCCCGCGCGATGGAGCGCCCAAGCGAGGTTTTCCCAACGCCGGGAGGGCCAACAAGGCAAAGGATCGGCCCTTTGATTTTCTTTGTGCGCGTTTGCACAGCCAAATGCTCAACAATGCGGTCTTTAACTTTTTCGAGGCCGTAATGATCATCATCAAGAATGTCTTGCGCTTCGCCCAAATCTTTGCGCACACGCTTTTTCTTGCCCCACGGGACAGACAACATCCAGTCAATATAGTTGCGCGAGACATTGGCCTCAGCAGACATCGGGCTCATTTGTTTGAGTTTTTTAAGTTCAGCCTCAGTCTTCGTGCGCGCTTCTTTGGAAAATTTGGTTTCATCCATGCGCTTTTTAAGCTCGGCCATTTCGTCCGGCGTTTCGCCATTACCGAGTTCAGTCTGAATGGCTTTCATTTGCTCATTGAGATAATATTCGCGCTGCGTTTTTTCCATCTGGCGTTTCACACGGCCGCGAATTTTTTTCTCAACTTTCAAAACCGATAACTCGCCTTCAATAAGCGTGAGAAGGCCTTCGAGGCGCACAGCAATATCCTGCTCGGCAAGTAAAGCCTGTTTGGCATCGATTTTCGCGTTGAGATGCACGGCAATCAGATCGGAAAGTTTAGCCGCATCATCGGTTTCGCTAACGGAGGTTACGACCTCTTCGGCGATTTTTTTATTGAAGCTGGCATAGATTGTAAACTTCTCAAGAAGCGTATTTTTCAGTGCCTCTATCTTTGTATCATCTTTCGAAATATCCTGCGATATTTGGACACCTGCTTCGAGGAAATCATCATTGTCTTCATAACGCAACACACTCGCGCGCTGCTGCCCCTCGACCAGAACACGGACAGTTCCGTCCGGCAGCTTTAGGAGTTGAAGAATTTTGGCAACGCAGCCTTGATCGTGGATGTCTTCTGTGCCCGGCTCATCTGTATCCGCACTTTTTTGCGTGAGTAGCAAAATGCGTTTTTCAAGACGCATAACCTCTTCGAGAGCTTTGATCGATTTCTCACGGCCTACGAAAAGCGGCACCACCATATGCGGAAAGACCACAATATCGCGAAGCGGGAGTACGGGAAGTGTTACTGTCTCAGGCATAAATAATCCTAGCTCACATGTGCGGCAAAGACCGCGTGTCATAGGGTTTTACGTGGGTTAGCCTTCCCCCGTTTTCAAGCCCAAGAAAGCATAAAACGCATAGGTTTATATACCAATGAAAGTATTAAGACGCTTTCTCTTTGGCTTTTTCGCTATCCGCATAAATCAACAAAGGTTGCGCCTCTCCATTGACAACTTCGGCATTGACGACAACCTCTTGGACGCCCTCATAAGTCGGCAGATTAAACATAGTGTCGAGCAAAATGCCTTCCATAATAGACCGAAGACCGCGCGCACCGGTTTTACGAGCAATGGCGCGCTTTGCGATGGCGGAAAGCGCGTCTTCAGAAAAAGAGAGCCGCGTGTCTTCCATGTCAAACAGCGTTTGATACTGTCTTACCAGCGCGTTTTTCGGTTGCGTCAGAATTTTGATCAGCGCGTCTTCATCCAAATCTTCGAGCGTGGCAATTACGGGCAGACGTCCGACAAATTCAGGAATGAGGCCAAACTTTAACAGATCATCCGGCTCAACATCGCGCAAAATTGCGCCCACGCGCCGTTCGTCAATGTTTTTAATCTGCGCGCCAAAGCCTATAGAAGAGCCTTCACCGCGGTTGGAAATAACCTTATCTAGACCTGCAAACGCGCCGCCCACGACAAACAGGATGTTTGTCGTATCGACTTGTAAAAACTCCTGCTGTGGATGCTTTCGCCCGCCCTGCGGCGGTACGGAGGCGACAGTGCCTTCCATGATCTTCAGAAGCGCTTGCTGCACGCCTTCGCCGGAAACATCCCGCGTAATTGACGGGTTATCAGATTTGCGGCTGATTTTATCAACCTCATCAATATAAACGATGCCGCGCTGGGCCCGTTCAACATTATAATCGGCCGATTGCAGCAATTTAAGGATAATATTTTCCACATCTTCGCCGACATAACCCGCCTCGGTGAGGGTCGTGGCGTCAGCCATAGTGAACGGTACGTCCAAAATACGCGCAAGCGTTTGCGCCAGCAAGGTTTTGCCGCACCCTGTAGGTCCAACAAGCAGGATATTTGACTTGGCGAGTTCGACCTCAGGGTCGATTGCCGCGTGGTTGAGACGTTTATAATGGTTATGCACAGCCACAGAAAGCACACGTTTCGCAAAGGCTTGCCCAATCACATAATCATCAAGCGTATTGCAAATCTCTTGCGGAGTGGGCACGCCCTCTTGGGACTTAGCGATTGAGCCTTTGCCTTCTTCCTTGATGATATCCATGCAAAGTTCAACGCATTCGTCACAGATGAAAACCGTTGGGCCCGCGATCAATTTGCGGACCTCGTGTTGGCTCTTTCCACAGAACGAGCAATAGAGTGTATTTTTAGATTCGTTGCCTGATTTGCTCATCTTTTTTTCCGTTCTGTTACGCCCCGCAGCGTCCTTTGCAAATGTAATGCCGAAACACCATAAATGCATTTCAGCAACAATACGACAGTTTTGTTACCTTAGCCTTACTGAATAAGGCTGTTGGAGCACATTTTTATCGCCGCGCGCAAGCGCACGTTTGTATTTTTCGCTCACTCAAGTGCATGAAAGTCAGGACTGTTTTTTAAGAATCCTGCCCGCGGTGTGAGTAAACATGGTCAACGAGGCCGAATTTTTTCGCCTCATCGGACGTCATGAAATGGTCGCGATCAAGCGTGTTTTCAATGGTCTCATATTTCTGGCCTGTATGTTTCACATATATCTCATTCAGGCGCTTTTTCATGGCGATAATGTCTTGGGCGTGGCGCTCAATATCTGAAGCCTGACCCCGGAACCCGCCTGATGGCTGGTGCACCATAACGCGCGCATTCGGCAGAGCAACACGCATACCCGGCGCGCCGGCGCAGAGCAGCAGCGACCCCATAGAGGCGGCCTGACCAATACAGACTGTGGATACGGGGCATGTAATATATTGCATCGTGTCGTAAATCGCCATGCCAGCAGTCACAACGCCGCCGGGCGAGTTAATATACATGGAAATTTCTTTTTTCGGGTTTTCCGATTCAAGGAACAAAAGCTGCGCCACAACAACGCTGGCCATAGAATCCTCTACGGGTCCGGAGAGAAAAATAACGCGGTCGCGCATAAGGCGCGAGAAAATATTCCAGCGAATATCGCCCTTGCTCGAGGATTCGATAACGTCTGGAATAATAAAGTCTGTGATTTCATTCGGGCTGTGCATGATAAATCCTATGGCTAGCGCGCGGGAATCAACCGCGCTTTCGTGTCACTCTTGATGGAAAGTATTACTCTAATATTGATATGAAATGTTTTTCTGCAAGATGGGTCTATAAAAAACGTAAAGAATTATCAGAATAACACCTCTGGCAAACAAAAAACCCGGCCAAAAGCCGGGTTTCGTGTCTCATTTTAGCCTGTATTATACAGCTTTTTTCTTGCCGGCTACAGTATAAAGCACCCGTAAAACCACAGCCAAGGCCATCATGCCATACATGTAACTTCCTGGGATGCTGCCCGTGAGGGATAAGATGATAGCGCCCACAGCGCCCAAGGCGAGGGCCATAAAGGCATAGTCAAATGATGTGAACTCGAAATCAGCCGCCGTCATATTCTGCTCTTTAACCGTTGCGCCGTCGCCGCCCCGCATAAGCTTGTAAATAACCGGGGAAATCAGAAGCATGGCCGCTGAAATCCCAATCGCAACATTAGCAACATTGGTGTAAACTTCCATATACCCCGCCTTAGCGGCAGCAATATTGGTTACCTGACCACCGAGCGTTTCAGCGCCCGTTGTTCGCGCTATCACGCCAGCAAGAAAATTGGATAGACCGCTATAGAGGAACCAAGCCCCCATGGTCATTCCCACGACGCGGGCTGGAGCCATCTTCGTGACTGCCGACAAGCCCACCGGAGAGACTAAAAGCTCGCCCATTGTATGAATGAAGTAGATCAGGAAGATAAAATATACGGCCGTCATACCTGCACTGCCTGAACCGCTCATACCCGCAACCAAAGCGAGGAAACCTACACCAGCGAGAAACACACCAAAGGCAAATTTAACCGGAGTGGACGGGTTAAGGTTTTTCTTCGCCAACATAATCCAGACCCATGCAAGTATTGGCGCAAACATAAAGATGAAAGCTGCATTGAGGGACTGGAACACAGGCGCAGGAACTTCCCATGAACCAATGGAGCGATCAACAAGGCGGTCAGTGAACAGGTTCAGGGATGAGCCCGCTTGTTCAAACAAAGCCCAAAACGGAATTTGCGCCAGTACAAAGTATATAGCGGCAAACATGCGCGCCCGCTCATCACCCTTCAAACCGACAATCGCATAGCCCACAAGACCGATAAACATTATAATGCCCGCTGGCCCTGCTACTTTGCCGAACCCATCAGGGTGCATGACGAAGAACATGGCCACAGCAATAATGACAAGACCAACGAGGTAACACGCCACTTCAACATTGACAGGCCCAAAGATTTTTTCTTTTAACTTCGCCGGATTAGGCGGCTCGGCCTTTCCTTCAAGCCAAGGCTGAAAGCGCAGGAAGGTTATCAGGCCAAAGAACATGCCGATACCGGCGAGCCCAAATCCATATTTCCAGCCATACGTGATACCTAAATACCCACACAGTACAGACGCTAAAAATGCGCCAAGGTTGATACCCATATAGAAAATTGTAAACCCGGAATCCCGCCGAATATCGCCAACGCCATACAGCGCGCCGACAATGGTCGAAATATTCGCCTTGAGATAACCGACACCCGCAATAATCAGCGCGAGTGAAAGATAGAGAATGTTAAGATAGAATTCCTGAGTGATGATTTTTGTTGGATTAGAGGCCCGGTCAATTATCGCCGGTAAACCAACGGCGCCCGGGTCTTCCACAATGATTTGGCTCGCATCCTCGCTGAAAGAAATATCGGAGATGCCGCCATCAGGCGCGACAATAATCTGGTTGATGTCTTTACCACTGCCGCGGCCATTGAGGGTGATTTGATACTCAGCCCCCTCTATCGTCATGACTTCTTTGGATCCGCTGCCCTCAAAAGCCATGCCGAAGTGCCCGAGCACTAAAAGTATTGCGCCAAATGTGACGGCTTTGCGTGATCCCAGATATCGGTCCGCCAGCGTTCCGCCAATGATTGTCATAATATAGACTAGCGCAGTGTAAGCACCGTAAATAACAGCCGAACGCTCATCGGAGAATAAGAAGTGCTGAGTCAGATAAATGATAAGCAGTCCGCGCATCCCGTAATAGGAAAAACGCTCCCACATTTCTGTCAGAAAAAGAATGAATAGCCCTCTTGGATGCCCAAGTATGGTTTTTTCCGGCGCTGAGGCGCTCATAGTATCAGTCATGCATCTCCCCCCTAGGGATATTGTTAACTTTTATTAAAGACTTACTGCCCTGCATTGGGCCTGACCTCAAGTTTTTTTTCGAGTGTGACGACATATGTCAAAATTTTAACTTTCCAAAACGACGATTGTCGTTTACAGGGGTGTTATGACCAAACTTACAAAACCATCCGAAGCTGAAACAGCCATACTGCAAGTCCTGTGGGAGCGGCAGCCCTGCTTAGTGAAAACTGTGCATGACGCATTGAGCGCCAAGAAGGATGTTGGCTACACCACAACCCTGAAACAAATTCAGCGATTGCTGGATAAAGGTCTTGTGCGGCGCGAGCCGGGGCCGGGGAAATCTTACCTATATTCCGCAGCCGTGACCGAAGAAGAAACCAAAGGGCGGCTGTTTGACCGCTTTGTCGAGACGGCATTTTCCAACTCGGTTTCTGATTTAGTCATGCATGCGCTGGGAAACGGCAAACCGTCAGAGGCGGAAATCGACGAAATTCGGAAATTTCTGGATACGCTCGACAATAATTAAGGGCGAAAAGCCACCGCGCAGGGACGGCGCGAGTATTGAGGGAGGAACATATGGGACCGGAATTCGGGCATATATTGGATAGTTTAGGCTGGGCGATTGTACACAGTCTTTGGCAAGGCACTCTCGCGGCTATTGCTGTGATTGCCTTTCGTAATATAACCCGGGACAGTCAGGCCTCCGCGCGTTACGGGTTTCAGGTCATATGTCTGGCAGCATGCCTTGCCGCGTTTATCATCACATTCAGTCTTTACCAGATGAAGGCCTATACAGTGCCCGTTTCTGCTGCGCCTTCCGCCTCGCCGTTTGTCACGATTACGGCTCTACTGACGGAAACGCGGGCGGCCCTGCCTACGGGCGCAGATATAAGCTTATCCCGTATATTGACGCTTGCGGCCCCGATTTTAGGCCTACTATGGTGCCTAGGCTTCGCTCTGCTGGCAGCACGTTATTTTTGCGCGTATCTTATCACGCAAAAACTTCGAAGCACCGGCATTTCGCCTGTGCCGCAAGGCTGGGAGACCCGCTTTCAGACGCTTGTGCTGAACGCTGGCATTCGCCGTCATGTGGAATTTTTCATATCAAACCGTATAAAAGGCCCGCTCACATTGGGGTTTTTCAAGCCTGTCGTGCTTGTCCCGGCCAGCTTTTTCACGGGATTACCCAGCGAACAAGCTGAAGCCATCCTGCTGCATGAAATTGCGCATATCCGCCGCCATGATTACCTCGTCAACCTCTTGCAGACCGTCATCAAAACCGTATTTTTCTTTCATCCCGCCGTACAATTCGTCTCGCGCCGGATTGATCATGACCGCGAGCACGCCTGCGATGATTTTGCTGTAGCCTTCACCCGTGATCCGCAAGCCTTGGCGCGCGGACTGGCAGCCCTCCGGCTTGAGACAATGCCTCACGCTTTCGCCTTGGCGGCTGATAATGGCAACACTCCGCTTCTCGCGCGCCTTAAGCGCCTTGGCAGTATAAATGATACACGCCGCCGCCCAGAACATGTGATGACGTCCGTTGCCACATTGATCCTAGCGGCTGGGCTTTATGTCTCGACTAGCCCGCTTGCAGGCGCGCAACCAACCGAGAAACCTGCAGACATCGCTGCCCATCCATCCGGTGAAAAAGGGAATTATACATTCGCGAAACAGACTGAAGCTGGCCGCACATTCACTGTCAAAATTGCACCCGATGGCAGCCGCTGGATTAACGTGGACGGCCGCTGGTTCGATATTGCCAAACATCCTGAAATGATTGCGAAAATTCCAGATATGCCGCAGCCGCCAACGCCGCCATCATCTGAGGATTACCGGAGCAATGCCAGCCAATATAAAGTCGATTTGGATTATTATAACGCAGGTCTGCAATATGCTGGCGGCGGGTCAGGCGATCCCGATCTTGCGGGCGCCGCGTCTCAAACGCGCACATCCGCTAGCCAAGACGAGAAAGTTCGCGCCCGCATAGAGCGCGAAATTGAAAAAGAAATGGCGAAAAGCGAACGTGAGAAACATAACGCATGGAAGCGCGCTGAAATAGACCGCGACCGTATTGAAGCGCAAACAGAGCACCAGCGCGAGCGCATATTAAGCCAGGCTGAGGCTCAACGTGAGGCCGCGATTGAACGGGCAGAGGCCCAGCATGAGGCCGCAGTGGAGCGCGCCGAGCAGCAGCGCGGACAGGCCATAGAGCGCGCTGAGGAACAGATGGAACGCGCGCAAGAACAGCTTGAGCAATTGGAGGAACAGCGTGAGCAGGCTATGGAGGCACGCGAAGAAGCCATGGAGCGCGCTGAAGAAGCCATGGAGCGCGCTGAACAGTCCCGCGAAAAAGCTGAGCGCCATGCTGAAAAAATGCGTAAAAAACATGCCAAGTCTTACAAAAGCTTTTCAAAGGCGCTCATGATCCAGCTTAAAAAAGACGGGCTGGTTGATGTCAATGCTGGTAGCGTCACAATTACATACCCGAACAAACATATGGCCGTAAACGGCAAGCCTGTTCCCCGTGATTTGGAGGGCCGTTATTGTGATATATTAGACGCCTATGATGTCACCAAGACAGAAAACACGCGGATCAAAAT
>CAYGRF010000086.1:0-2771 GCA_964352275.1 uncultured Caulobacterales bacterium | reverse complement strand
CTAAATCTTTTGAATATAAATCTAAATCCAAGGACGGAAAATCAAGCCATCACGTTCATGAAGATTTTGACGCGCATCACAAAGAAACCCGCCGCGTTACGCCCCCAATAGCGCCAATTGCGCCAGTCGCCCCCACCCAGTGGACACAAACCGTTCAGCCTATCCCCATATCGTTTACGCACCCCACACCCCAGAGCTGGGTCAGCCAAACTTTCAGTAAGCCCGGCTCTGATGCGAAAAGCCATAGCGGCGTTGACCTTGCCGCGCCCAGCAAGACGCCAATCCGGGCAAGCGCGCCCGGAACGGTTACTTATGCCAAAGCCGCAGGAAAATGGGGCAATATGATAAAAATCACCCATGACGGCGGATATGAGACACATTATGCCCATGTCGGCGAGATATGCGTCGATGAAGGTCAGCAGGTCTCACGGGGATATAATATTGCCACGGTTGGAGTGACAGGAGCGTCGGAAAAGCCGCACTTACACTTTGAAATTCACCGTAACGGCGAAGCCCAAGACCCCAAAGACCTTGTTCAAGGATTTTAAGTTCACACTTACACTCTAGCCTTAAAGAATTTGCTCATGACATCTTACACTCTCAGCCCGCTTGTCGCGGCAACAATACCTCTCACCCTTATGGCCGGACTTTTGACTCCCGCGGCAGCGGCGCAGGAGACGGCAGAGCTGGAGATCAGTTCAAGCCAAGGGCGCACATTTGCGCCCGATTATTTCGAGCAGTTCGCCCCCCGGAGCGCGCTGGATATGATTGAACGCATTCCAGGGTTTCAGCTCAGTAGCGGCGATAGTCGGCGCGGCTTAGGACAAGGCGGGGCCAATGTTCTGATTAACGGGCAGCGGATCTCCGGTAAGGCAAATGACCCGTTTGAACAGGTTGGACGCATCGCAGCGCGCAATGTTGTCAAAATTGATATTGTTGATGCCAACTCGCTCAATATTCCTGGCCTGACGGGACAAGTTGCCAACATAACCACCAAAACGTCCGGCCTGACGGGCACATGGGAATGGAGCCCCGAATGGCGCAATAAATTAGAGCCCCGCCTCGCTGATGGCTCAGTTACAATCTCCGGCGAGACAGGAAACCTCGCCTACACGGCCGAGCTTGAAAGCAGTATCCAGCGTAACGGCCATTTTGGTCCTGAGGAACGCCGCTTTGCTTCCGGTGATCTTTTTGAAATCAGGGACGAAACCGGCAAATATAATTCCGAAGTCTATAGCGGCTCGGTGAACCTGACATGGACTCCGCAGCAAGATCATACCGGCAATCTCAATGTGGAATATAACGCCTATAACTTTAATAATGACACACTGTCTCTATTGACGGCCCAAAGCCCCGGCGGACAGGATGGTCAACATATTTTCACCAGCGCCGAGGATGAATGGAACGCAACCCTTGACGGGGATTACGAATTTCCGGCCGCATCAGGCACATTAAAATTTATCGGCTATTACCGGGCTGAACACTCCCCGACCGTCAGCCGTTTTGACGTCTATAGCGACACTGCGCAGCTTGAGAGCACGCGGTTTTTTCAAGTCGCCGATGAAGGCGAAGCGATTGCGCGCACGGAATATTCCTGGTCGCGCGACGAAGGCCGCGACTGGCAAGCCAGCCTCGAAGGCGCCTTTAATTTTCTCGACATCGAAAACCAATTTATCGATCTTCTGGTGCCCGCCAACTCCGGCAATGTGGACACATCCCGGGTCGAGGAAAAGCGCGGCGAGGCCACGCTGACCCACACGCGCACGCTCTCGCCAAAATGGGACGTTCAAATCTCCGCAGGCGGGGAATATTCAGAGCTTTCACAGGGTGCGTCTACGCGTAGCTTCTCCCGTCCAAAGGGCTTTGTCTCGGCGACCTATAAGCCCTCAGAGACGCTGAGCATACGGCCGAAAATTGAGCGCGAGGTTGGGCAGCTCAATTTCTTTGATTTTATTTCGTCCGTGAACTTGCAAGACAATGTCAATACTGCTGGCAATCCTGATCTGGTGCCGAGCCAAAGCTGGAGCGGCGAGGTCGAATTTGATAAACAATGGGCCGCTGGTCACAGTTTCCAAGCCCGGGTTTACGGCGAAAAAATATCCGATCTTGTCGACCGCATACCGCTTGGCGTTAACGGGGACGCGGTGGGTAATATTGACAGCGCCGAGCGCTACGGCGTCGATTTTAACGCCACGCTCAAAGGCGAGCAATGGAGCTTGCCCGGTATGGAGCTTAACCTGGAGTTGGATTTTCGTAACTCCTCCGTCGTCGATCCGGTTGAAGGCTTCACCCGCCGGCTTAATGATGACAAAAAATATTATTGGAGCGTCAGCTTTCGCCACGACATCCCCGACACAGATTGGGCGTGGGGGTTTTATTCAGATCAATTCCGCGAATCCCCTGTTTACAGGCTCGACACAATCAATGAATTTCGCTTCGAAGGGCCATGGGGACAGGCCTATATCGAACATAAAGATATTTACGGCCTGAAGATCAATGCCAGCCTGCGGAATTTGTTTGACGCCTCCGATGATTTCCACCGCGAGATTTACACGGATCGGCGCGACATTGGCGTTCTGGATTTCACGGAAGACCGCACCCGCCCGTTTGGCCTGTTTTTCCGGCTGACAGTGAGCGGTACGTTTTAGCGGCGTTTGTGAATTATCCACGCGGAATAGCTCCGCTAGGCTGGCCCTGCGGACGATAGAGATTAACGGATGTGAAAAACAGGAGGCACTCCAGTTCGGTATCCCTGACGAACGTCAGGGTCT
>CAYGRF010000085.1:0-12604 GCA_964352275.1 uncultured Caulobacterales bacterium | reverse complement strand
GGGTTACTAGCGAATCCATTGTTCAGCCAATCGATCAGGCCCGGAAATGCATCAACCTCGAATGCAAACATTGCACCCACAGCTGTTCCGTAATCACTCTCAGCACGGTCATTAACGCAATGGGCGGCAAACAAAACAGTTCGGGGGTTTATAAGAGTTCCCGAACAGACGAATCCATCACTACGAAAAAATTGCCCAACGCCGTTTACGCCGCCATCGGTGTCAATCGCCTCGTCGGGCGTAATGTTATCATTAGGCACAACAGCGTTCGCCATTGGCGCATACATCATGGATGCGATCATACCTGCGGCGGCGCTCGAGAGAAGCAGTTTTCGTTTTTGACTTTTGAGAGATAGCATGTTTTTAACCCTTAGAAACTGATTAACTTTTATCAATATACGATTTGTTTTGAATTTGAAGTGTTAATTATGCTGGAGACAAAATTTTTTGCGCTTTTTATAATCTTTAAGCCTTGGCTGAGGAGCTATTCGGCTTTGTTCTCAAAACGCGAGTCATATAAACATTCAAGACTATGGCTGCTGCGAATGTCATGATTCCAAATAAGACCAATCCTAAACCATATGCATGAAAACCAATTACGCTCAAGAAGATCCTTAAACCCACTTGCCAGAACCCTGCCGCCGCCAAGCCGAAATAGGCCCACACCATATACATTTGATGAGCGTTAAGATGTTTCAGGTCACGTGTCGATTTAAATCGCCAAATCATCCAATATCCCGGAATAAGCGCCGCAAGGCTCATCAAAGCAAAAAAGTGAAAAAGAGTCGGGCGGCCACTTATATCATACATGGCAAGCGCACTTATATTCACACACAACATCGCAAACGCCCATAGGCTCCCAAGAACTCTGTGCTGTTTATCACCTTTTCGGCGCAATAAAATATAAGGCCCCAGGACGAGGCAAAATAACGCCGCGCCAAAATGCACCCCCCCAAGTCCGCCCTCTGTCCAATGACCCCATGTTAAATAATCCGGCATATTTTGTTCAGTCTCCGTATTTACAGTCTTGTTTGTTTTGCAAACTTATTTTAATTTTATAAACATAGCAAGAAGGGAAATTGACTCGACCTCACGGAATGTTCTTCTTATGTTCATATTATGAGAAAGCCAACCGACATAGAATGTCTTTACATCGACTTTGATGCGTTCTTCGCCAATGTCGAAAAAGAGCTAGACCGCAGCGTGCGAGGCAGACCCGTTGGCGTCACATCCCTGCTGTCTGATAATGCGACTCTCATAACATGTTGTTACATCGCGAAAGCGGCAGGCGTGAGGCGCGGCATGCGCGTTTTCGAAGCCAAAGATATCTGCCCGGATATTGTTATCAAGCCTGCTCAGCATGATGTTTATGTGCAAACCCATAATAAAATTCTGCACGAAGTGAGCCGCCACGTTCCCATAACTAAGGTCTGGTCGATTGACGAAGTGGAATGCACCCTCATCGGGCACGAACGCCGCGGCGCACAAGCCCTCGCTCTTCGCATTCGGGAGGGACTCGCCCGCAACATCGGTCAATGCATCACCCCCTCTATCGGGCTGGCAGCTAATCAATTCCTCGCAAAAGTCGCCGCCGAACTTAATAAGCCCAACGGCCTTACAGTTTTGCGGCCAGAGGCCCTCCCCGGCCCTCTCTTAAAGCTAAACCTAAAAGACCTTCCCGGAATTTCCGGCGGGATGCAAAAACGGCTCAATACCGCTGGCATTGTCTCAATAAAAGATTTCTGGAATATATCGGCTAAACACGCCCGCGCCATTTGGGGCAATGTTGAAGGCGAACGCATGTGGGCACAACTTCACGGCTATGCGATTTCACGCCCCGATACAACGCGGCGTATGTTTGGACATAGCCGTCTTCTCTCCGGTGAGTGGCAAATTCAGAGTAAAGCCATTGACTGCCTGCGCCTCTTAACCGTCAAAGCCGCTTACCGGATGCGGCGGGAGGGCTACGCGGCCCGAACGCTTTCTATATCGTTACGGCATGAAAGCGGCCGCTGGAATGACAGTAGCCACTTCCCATCCTGCGATGATGATCACACCCTCTCTGCACATATGCAGGCTTTGTATGATAGGGCGATTGACAGACTCGGTCCCCGCGTTCGCATTCGCGGCGTCTATGTGATGCTGTCAAATATCGCCGCTTTGGGTGAGCAAAATAGCGATCTGTTTGACGATCAGGACAATTCGCCTGATCTTCGCAAATGGGGCACACTTACCCGCGCCATGGACAGCTTGAATGAGCGCCATGGACGCTGCGTTATACATCTCGGCCCCCGCGCGAAGATGCCCGGCGGCTATGCCGGCGCGAAAATCGCTTTCGGACGCGTGCCGGATGCCAAAGACTTTTTTTAAGACCTTTTGTCTGTTTTTTGACCATCGTCATTTTTTGACGGGCGCATTGTGCAACCCCTTAAGGATTGAGGAGATGCTGCATGAGTGAAAAAGACACCACCCTATCCTGTGCGAGTGAAGACGGCAGCCATATGGATAATGACCCTATTATATTCCGGGAAGTGCAATATGATGAAGATACAATCCGGCACGCGTTTGAAAGCGGCAAATATCCTTATGATACAAAGCTATCACGGAAAGCCTACGAAATAAAAAAAGCGGAATTGCAGACTGAACTCCTCAAAGTCCAGCGCTGGGCCAAAAAGACCGGCCGCCGCTTCGTTCTGTTATTTGAAGGCCGGGATGCAGCCGGGAAAGGCGGCGCGATTAAACGGTTCACAGAACATTTAAACCCGCGCGGATCCCGGGTTGTTGCTCTCGAAAAACCCAGTGAAACCGAACAGGGCCAATGGTATTTCCAGCGCTACATCCAGCACCTGCCAACAAGCGGAGAAATCGTATTGTTTGACCGCTCATGGTACAACCGCGCGGGCGTCGAGCGGGCCATGGGATTTTGCACCCCAACAGAATATCTCGAATTTATGCGGCAAACTCCCAAACTTGAGCGAATGCTCACGCGTTCGGGAATATATATGTTCAAATATTGGTTTTCGGTCACGCAGGAAGAGCAGCGCAAACGATTTGCATCCCGCGAAACCGACCCGCTAAAGCAATGGAAATTATCCCCCATCGACAAAGCCAGTCTTGATAAATGGGAAGACTATACAGAAGCCAAAGAAGCCATGTTTTACTACACCGATACAGCCGATGCGCCGTGGACCATTATCAAATCTGATGACAAAAAACGCGCGCGTTTGAACTGTATGATGCATTTTCTCCACAATCTAAATTACCCCGACAAAAACCATGCCGTCGTGGGTTCGCCCGACCCCCTGATTGTAGGGAAAAGCGCACATGTCATAAGGGGTAATGAACACCTTATTGACAAAGCCATGCATCCTGATCACCGCCGCAAGTAATCCACAGATTACGCGTTTATACAGATGGCGCAGTATAATACACACTCACCATGATTAAGATGCATGCTTGCACGCATTTGAGTAGGCTGATAGGGAAGCGCCATGTCCCAAAATACGCTTATATCACCGTCCATTCTGTCCGCAGATTTCGCTCAATTAGGGGCCGAAGTCGCAGCCATTGACGCGGCGGGCGCGGACATGATTCAT
The DNA here is from genome assembly GCA_964352275.1 of uncultured Caulobacterales bacterium. Lineage (GTDB taxonomy): Bacteria > Pseudomonadota > Alphaproteobacteria > Caulobacterales > Maricaulaceae > JACOMS01. The sequence goes on along the minus strand of CAYGRF010000085.1, from coordinate 9,008 downwards.
GTCGATGTTATGGACGGCCATTACGTTCCCAACTTAACCATCGGCCCAGCCGTTATAAAAGCTCTGCGGCCCCATAGCGCGAAGCCATTTGATGTTCATTTGATGATTTCCCCTGTTGACCCCCTCTTGGAAGACTTTGCCGAGGCGGGCGCGGATATTATCACTGTCCACCCGGACGCTGGCCCCCATTTTCACCGTACAATTCAAGCCATTAAAAGCCTAGGGCTGAAAGCCGGCATTGCCCTCAACCCGGCAGCGCCCATTGACGCTGTGGATTATGTCATAGACGACATTGATCTCATTCTCGTAATGAGCGTCAATCCGGGATATGGCGGTCAAAGCTTTATCCACTCGCAACTAGGCAAAATCAAAGCCTTACGCCAAAAAATAGACGCCTCCGGGCGCGCAATAATACTTGAAGTCGACGGCGGTGTGAATCCGAAAACGGCGACCCTATGCCGGGAGGCAGGCGCAACCGCACTTGTCGCCGGAAGCGCTGTTTTCAAGGGCGCTGGGACATACGCAGAAAATATTAAGGCTTTGCGCTGATTATCACAACAGACCCAAGCCTCATGGACACAACATGCGACGAATTTCGCTAGGACATGTCGCGCAAGAAGCGCTCAAGCAAACCTATTACAGGCTCGCTTCGGATATGGGTGGACCTATGCGGGCAATCAATTTGCGCACGGGAGGGATTGAGCCGTTCCACACAATTGGCCTTGTCCAGTTTGGCGGCAATAAAAAAGTTGGCGACGCGCTGCTTCATGGGCATTTCGAATATGCAGGTCAGAAGCTAGACATTGGACGCCAGGGTGACCCGTGGACACTACCAGCACCGTCAGAGCGTTTTGCCTATTGGCTTCATAGTTTTTCATGGCTGAATGATCTTGTCTCTGTCACCGATAAAATCGCCACAGTGCGAGCCCGTTTCTTGGTTGACCGATGGATTGAGATTTACGGGCAATGGAATCCATACGCGTGGGACAATGACATATTAGCCAACCGCGTTTTTGCTTGGCTGTCCGTGTGGTCAGAAGAGCTAGCTACTGATAACCTCAGTGATCTCGCCTATGCTCGCCGGGCCGCGCTCATGCGGCAAATGAAACGTCTACGCCGCACATTTACGCGAACGCCAGCAGGCCTGCCCCGAATAAAAGCCGCGGCATGTCTTGCACTCGGTGGACTGTATATGACGGACCGCCGTGACGCCTATTTGAATAAGGGGCTTGACCTACTCAATGACGAGTTAGAAGTTCAAATACTGCCTGATGGCGGCCATATTAGCCGCTCCCCCGAAGACGCATTGCAGGCCTTGCATATTCTATCCGTTCTTAGTCAAGCCTTAGACATGCGCGGCGTACCGGCGACCAAAATACTCCACCGCGCGAACGAGCGGCTTCGGCACGTTATTCCTTTTTTCAGATTGAGTGATGGCGGACTAGCCTGCTTTAACGGCGGCTCAGAAGGCAGTCCCGATTTAATGAAATCCCTGATTGACCATCCAAAGTTTGAGAGCAAACCTTTTGTCTACTGCCCTCATACAGGTTATCAACGTGCTGAAAGCAACGGCACAGTTCTGCTCATTGACACCGGCAACGTCCCGCCGCGACCCTTTGATTTGGAAGCACATTTAGGCCCGTTGTCTTTCGAGCTTTCAACTATTGCCGGGCGCCTGATCGTCAATTGCGGATGGAACGATGAGCAACCCATGGCATGGCGGTCTATGATGCGGTCGACCGCCGCCCATTCCACGCTCACACTCTCAGATCGTTCAGCCGGAGAAATTTTGGGCAGCGACATTAAAGGGCGAATAGTTGGAAAAGCCATTATGGACGGGCCCGATGATGTTAAGGCATCCCGCAAAGATCAAGCCGCCGGGACATGGCTGGAAACATCGCATAATGGCTATATGGCGCGGACAGGCCTAACTCACCGCCGCCGCATCTATATAAAAAATGATGGCTCAGACATTCGCGGCGAGGACGGGCTCCTGGTGCCCATCGGCGCCGCGCCAAAAAGCCGTGACGAAATCTCTTTCGACATTCGTTTTCATCTCCATCCTTCTGTTAGGGCAACACTGGCTCAGGACATGCAAAGCGCGCTTTTGATTCAACCCGGTCATGTGGGCTGGCGGTTTAGAACCGATGGCGGAGCGATGCGCATCGAAGAATCTGTTTATCTTGGCAAAGGCGAACGCCCGGTGCGCTCCCAGCAAGTTGTGATCTCAGGAACGGCTTTTGCGGATAGTGATGGCGAAACGCGCTCAAATCGTGTAAGATGGTCTATCAGGCGGTTGGAGGCGCGCTCATAATGTCAATATCAGAACGTGTTATCCGGCGTCCGCTGTTCGCCAAAGCCGCTGTGACGATATTTGACTCGTTGCTGGGCGGACTCTGCATGTATTTTGCTGTTCAGGCGAGATATGCTTTCGAAAAAAAGCCTATTCCTTCGAATATCGACGAAAATGCGGCCCTCATTTTTGCCGGGATGTGCGTCATTGTTTGGCTGATAACCGGTATTTACAAAGCGATTTGGCGCTTTACCGCCCTTGATGACATTAAAGAACTCCTACAGGGTGTATTGCTGGTGAGTATCATCACGCCGCTGATCCTGTTTGTTTTCTTTGACCGTGCACAGGACTTTCCGCGCTCCGTGCCATTTGTTGCGGGCGGCTTATTTTTCTTAGCGCTCACGCTATCGCGCATGTCTGTTCTATTTGCCCGTAACGGCGATGTGCGCGCGGTTTTTCGCGGCCAAGACCCGGATCTACCCGGCGCAATTATTGTCGGCTCCGACTCCTCATTGCATAATTATCTGAGGGATATGAGCCGTAAAGCCGGACGTCTCGGTTATAATATTATTGGGCTGGTCGATACGGAGAACAATCACAAAGGACGTTCTATACGCTCCTTCCCTGTCCTCGGCTCGATAGATGACCTTGGAAAACTCGTACAAGATATTACACGCAGTGAAGGCGCTCCGCCAACACTCATCGCTGCTGATACGAACACAGACCGGGTTCGATCACATAATTTGGTCAAAGTTGCATCCGAATTGGGCGCGCCGCTTGTGCGTGTTGGCCGCGACCCAGCACAACCGCTTACCCCTTTTGAGGCGGCTGACTTAATTGGACGCAATGTAAAAGCTTTGGATATGTCTCCGGTAAAGCGGCTTATATCCGGGCGGCGCATTATGATCACAGGCGCGGGCGGTTCAATAGGTTCGGAAATCACACGCCAAGTCGCAGGATTATCACCTGAACGCATTATTTTAGTCGATGTTTCAGAATTTAATCTTTACGAGATAAACCGCAAACTCGGCCGCGACTTTGCGGACGTGAAAGACAATCTATGGTTCCCTTACTTGGCCAATATTTGTGACAAAACACGATTGCGCGAAATATTTGAAAAGGAAAACCCAGAGATCATTTTACATGCCGCTGCGTTGAAGCATGTACATCTTGGTGAAAGCAATCCTGTTGAAACACTGCGAACCAATATTGTCGGCACGCAAAATCTCCTTGAACTCGCCACAGAATATGGCGCCGAGAGCTTCACCCTTATCTCGACGGACAAAGCCGTTAACCCAACAAACGTCATGGGGGCGAGCAAACGCGTCGCAGAATTACTGACAATGTTGAGCGACGTGGCTGATACGCGAATGGCGGCATGCGCCGTTCGGTTTGGCAATGTGCTGGCATCCACAGGGTCGGTCGTGCCTTTATTTGAGGAGCAAATAGCGCGGGGCGGCCCTGTCACTGTGACCCACAAAGACGTCAATCGGTTTTTCATGACAACAGAAGAAGCCGCTGCGCTTGTTCTGCAAGCCGCCGCGCTCAATGCCACACAACACCCCGATCTCGCATCAATATATGTACTGGAAATGGGTGAACCCGTTAAAATCGCTCGGCTTGCTCGGCAACTGATCCGCCTGAGAGGCTTGGTTCCAGACCGCGACATCATGATAGAATATACAGATTTGCGTCCCGGAGAAAAAGTCACAGAATTACTCACATCGGATAATGAAAACCTAGAAACCACATATGTTGCCGGCATAAGCCGAATTTCTGGACATATGTCTGATCCTCGCTCCCTCTCACGCCACATCGACAGATTATTGTCTGCGGTGAATGATCGGCATCTAGCCGGGATAAAAACAACGCTCGCTGCGCTTGTACCGACATATATGTTCAATGAACCATTGTCGGATGCGAAGCCTGCGGTTAAAAGCGCGCAAATCATCCCGCTAGCCGAACCAAAGCGAAAATAAACGGACATACCATGCCTTCCCCTAATCCAGACCTTCCGCCATTCGACCCGGCGCGCCTCACCCCTATTCGCCGCGCGTTGATTTCTGTTTCCGACAAATCGCGTCTTGGCGCTCAAGCCAGAGCTTTACATGAACGCGGCGTGAAATTGGTTTCGACCGGCGGAACGCGCAAAGCGATTGCTGATATGGGCATCCCGGTCAAGGACGTGTCAGAGCTTACCAAATTTCCGGAAATGATGGACGGGCGAGTCAAAACCCTCCATCCGATGGTTCACGGCGGATTGCTCGGAGACCGTGATCTCACGTCGCACAAAGATGCGATGCACGCGCATGGTATATTGTCCATCGATTTGCTCGTTGTAAATCTTTACCCGTTTGAGGCGGCTGTTGCCTCCGGCGCGTCTTATGAAACCTGTGTTGAAAATATCGATATAGGCGGCCCGGCGATGATCCGCGCCGCAGCGAAAAACCATGCACATGTCGCCGTATGCGTTGACGCGGACGATTTAGACGCTGTTTTAGGCGAAATGGACGCTCATGACCGAAAAGTCAGTGGGACTTTACGCCAAAAGCTAGCGCATAAATCCTATGCGCGTACAGCAGCCTACGATACCGCCATTTCTAACTATTTTGCGGATCATCTCGGCGATATGGCCCCCGCTTATCGGGCACAGGCCGGAACCCTGAAACAATCTCTGCGTTACGGTGAAAACCCGCACCAAACCGCCGCTTTTTATGCTGACGGCAGCAATCGTCCCGGCGTGGCAACAGCAGAGCAAATGCAAGGCAAAGCGCTCTCCTATAACAACATCAACGACACCGATGCTGCGTATGAATTAGTGGCAGAGTTCGGCTCTGTGAGCAGCGGCGCGAAACCTGCTGTGGCAATTATCAAACACGCCAACCCTTGCGGCGTTGCCGTTGCCGATAACTTCATTGCTGCCTATAGAAACGCTCTCGCCTGCGATCCTGTCTCGGCTTTTGGCGGGATTGTGGCGCTGAACGGAAATCTGAATGCCGAAACAGCCAAAGAGATCATCAAAGTCTTTACAGAAGTCGTGATTGCGCCGAGCGCGGACGCTGATGCTATTGCCGCTTTTGCAAAGAAGAAAAACTTGCGGCTACTCATCGCCGGAGACCTGCCGGATCCATCTGAGCCGAGTTTAACCCAGCGAAATGTTGCGGGCGGCATCCTCGTGCAAGACCGCGATAATGGACATGTTGCTCCCGGCAATATGAAAGTCGTGACCAATCGGCAGCCTACAGATGCTGAAATGGCGGATATGCTTATGGCATGGAAAATCGCCAAACACGTCAAATCCAACGCTATTGTCTATGTCAAAGACGGCGCGACTGCTGGGATTGGCGCAGGACAAATGAGCCGCATTGACAGCGCGCGCATTGCCGCGCGCAAAGCCGAAGACGCTCAAAAGTCTGCTGGGTGGGACACGCCCAAAACTCAAGGCTGCGCCTGCGCATCCGATGCTTTTTTCCCGTTCCCGGACGGCATGCTGTCAGCCGCAGCCGCAGGTGCCACAGCCATCATTCAGCCAGGCGGCTCCATTAAAGATCAAGACGTAATCGACGCCGCGAACGCGGCGGGCCTCACCATGGTGATGACCGGCATGCGGCACTTTAGGCATTAGGTTTTGTGAAAGACGCGCCGGACATATTAGCCAAAATCGCAGCCTATAAACGCGGCGAAGTCGCAGCCCTGAAAGCCGAAACCTCAATCGGCGCGCTCAGGGAGAAATCCCAAGGCTGTCCGCCTCCACGCGGCTTTACAAAGGCTATTCGCGCGGCGGCCAAAAGCGGCCCTGCCCTCATTACCGAGGTCAAAAAAGCCAGCCCGTCAAAAGGACTTATTCGTGCAGATTTTAATCCCGCAGACATAGCAAAGGCCTATGAGCAAGGCGGCGCGGCATGTTTATCCGTCCTCACGGACGGCCCCGGATTTCAGGGGAGCAATGCTATTTTTTCGGCTGTCCGCGCGGTGACAGCCCTGCCCCTATTGCGTAAAGACTTCATGATTGACCCGATTCAGATCGCAGAAAGCCGCGCTCTCGGTGCCGATGCTATATTAGTCATCCTCTCTATGGTTGATGATAAACTTGCAGACGCTCTTATGCAGGAAGCGGTAGACCTTGGCATGGAAGCCTTAGTCGAAACCCATAACATCGATGAGGTAAACCGCGCCAAAGCTCTAGGCGCGTCGCTGATCGGGATCAATAATCGCAACTTACGCACATTTAAAACCTCTTTAGATACGTTCAGAACACTGGCACAGCGCGTTGATAATGGTGCGGTTTTGATTGCCGAGTCCGGAATTTTTACGCCGGATCATATCACAACGCTCACGGAGCACGGAGCCGATGGGTTCCTGATCGGTGAAAGCCTCATGCGCCAAGAAAACGTCATGAGAGCCACGCAATTTTTGCGCGGTTTGGTGCCCGGCCCGCACTTGTAATCCAGCAAGGCTCGGCTACATAAGGTACATGCCTAACTCTGCCAATATCGACGTGCGCGAAGCGCCGGTTCTCTGGACGCCGCACCGCCCCGCACGGCCTGACAAGTCCGAAGGCGGCGTAAAGTTCAAGCTTGTCTCGGAATTTGAACCCAAAGGCGATCAGCCCAATGCGATACGCGAGCTGTGCGAAGGCCTATCGGCCAATGAACGTGACCAAGTGCTCTTGGGCGTTACAGGGTCAGGTAAAACTTTTACTATGGCCAAGATCATTGAGCAAACTCAACGCCCGGCGCTGATCATGGCGCCGAATAAAACGCTCGCCGCGCAGCTTTACGGCGAATTTAGAAGCTTCTTTCCCCATAATGCGGTCGAGTATTTTGTCTCTTATTATGATTATTACCAGCCGGAAGCGTATGTCCCTCGTACTGATACATTTATTGAAAAAGACTCATCTGTAAACGAACAAATTGACCGCATGCGCCACGCAGCAACGCGCGCGATTTTGGAGCGGGATGATTGTATCATCGTCGCCTCCGTGTCTTGTATTTACGGTATTGGTTCCGTGGAAACCTATACGGCCATGACTGTGGATGTGGCCAAGGGCGAGATTATCGACTCGCGTGAGCTCATGGCCAAACTAGTGGAGTTGCAATATTCGCGCAATGATCTTGCGTTTACACGCGGTACGTTCAGGGTTCGGGGCGACACTGTCGAAGTTTTTCCAGCGCACTATGATGATACAGCTTGGCGCATCGATTTTTTCGGCGACGAAATCGACTCGATCACAGCCTTTGACCCCCTGACAGGCCGAACTGTGGAGCGGCTTGAAAAGGTAAGAATTTACGCCAATTCTCACTATGTCACACCGCGCCCGACCATTCAAAGCGCCATCCGCGGAATCAAATCTGAACTCAACACGCGCTTAAAAGAGTATGAGGTCTCTAACCGTCTGCTGGAAGCTCAGCGCCTCACCCAGCGCACAGAATTTGATTTGGAAATGATGGCCGCGCAAGGGTTTTGCACAGGTATTGAGAACTACTCCCGCTACCTAACAGGCCGCGCTCCGGGCGAGCCGCCGCCGACTTTGTTTGAATATCTTCCTGAAGACGCTCTGCTTTTCATGGATGAAAGCCACGTATCGGTCTCACAAATTGGCGCGATGAGTAAAGGCGATGCCAACCGTAAAGGCACACTGGCCGAACATGGATTCCGGCTGCCCTCCTGTATTGATAACCGCCCGCTTAAATTCGAGGAATGGAAGGCCATGCGCCCGCAAACCATTCTTGTCTCGGCCACCCCGGGTAAATGGGAAATGGAGCAGACCGGCGGCGTGTTCACGGAACAAGTTATCCGGCCAACGGGGCTGATTGATCCGCCCGTTGAGATCCGGCCTGTGTCTCTGAACGGTGCAAGTCAAGTTGACGACGTGATCGACGAAGTCCGCAAGGTCACAGCCCGGGGCTACCGCTCTCTTATCACAACCTTAACGAAGAAAATGTCGGAAGACCTCACCGAATATATGCACGACCAAGGCATTCGCGTGCGCTATATGCATTCGGATATTGATACGCTTGAGCGGATTGAAATTATCCGCGACTTGCGCATGGGCGTGTTTGACGTGCTCATCGGGATCAATTTGTTGCGCGAAGGATTGGATATTCCGGAGTGTGCATTTGTCGGCATTTTAGACGCTGATAAAGAAGGGTTTTTGCGCTCTGAAACTAGCCTTGTGCAAACCATTGGCCGGGCCGCGCGGAACTCGGAAGCCAATGTTGTGCTTTACGCGGATAAAATTACTGGTTCCATGAAGCGCGCCATGGACGAGACGGATCGCCGCCGCGAACGGCAAATCGCCCACAATGAAGCGCACGACATTACCCCCACTACAGTCGCTCGCGGTGTAATCGATATGGTCGGAGACTCGGAGGCCGCGCAAACGATCAAGGATGATGCCGCCCGCTACACGCCGTCCGGACAGCTCAAAAAATCAGCTATGGAAATGGCAGAACCCGGGCAAGCGGCGTTCAAACACAAAACCCGCATCGGCAAGAGCGGTAAAGCCGAACGCAATATCATGACGGAGGGTCTTGGAGGAAATATTACGGCCGTATTGGCCGATCTGGAAAAACGCATGTTCGAAGCGGCCGAAAATTTAGAATTTGAAGAAGCCGCCAGATTAAGAGACGAATTGAAGCAATTACAGGGCGATTGACATCTAGGGCCTAATAGGAATTGCAATTAACATAAAATCATCAATGCACTATGCATT
>CAYGRF010000084.1:7031-12657 GCA_964352275.1 uncultured Caulobacterales bacterium | reverse complement strand
CTGTGGTTGACCTCATTCAACAGATCTACACCAGCCTGCGCCAAGCGGACGAAGTGGATATGAACGATTTGTTTGATGAGCTGAAAACAGCCGATGACAAAGGACAGATAATTGCCAAAATTGACGGATTTGAGAGCTATGTCCGCCCAATTATTGCTGATATTGATGCGGGCTTTGGTAACGTCCACGCGACATATTTGCTGGCCAAAGAAATGATCAAGGCCGGTGCGTGCTGTATCCAGATCGAAAATCAGGTCTCTGACGCCAAACAATGCGGCCACCAAGACGGAAAAGTCACGGTGCCGCGCGAAGACTTTATCGAAAAACTCCGCGCTGTGCGCATGGCGTTCGAAGAGCTCGGCGTCGATGACGGTGTGATTGTCGCGCGCACGGACAGCCTTGGTGCTGGCTTGACGCAAAAAATTCCGGTCTCCCGGGAAAAAGGCGACATGGCGGATGAATATATTAAATGGCTCGAAACATCCCCTGTGTCTGATCTGAACGCGCTTAAAAACGGCGATGTGGCTATTCAAATTGACGGGCAGCTTCGCAAGCCTGTGCGTCTGCCCAATGGTCTGTATAAGTTCCGCGCAGATACCGGTGAAGACCGCGTGGTTGAGGATTGCATTAGCTCCCTCGTTGACGGCGGTGCGGATTTGCTCTGGATTGAAACGGCGACGCCCAACGTGCAGCAAATCGCGGCCATGGTGAACCGGGTCAAAGAGGCGGTGCCTAATGCCAAGTTGACCTATAATAATTCGCCAAGCTTTAACTGGACGCTGAACCTGCGTAAGCAAGTGCGCGAAGATTGGATCGCAGAAGGGCGCGTGGGCGCAGATGCCTATCCGGATGATAACCGCCTGATGTCCCAAGGCTATGATACGGACGCGCTGGGAATTGAGGCCGATGCGCGCCTCAAGGCCTTCCAAACGGATATTGCCCGCGAGGCCGGTGTGTTCCACAATTTGATCACGCTCCCGACCTTCCACATGACGGCCAAGTTTATGGACGATCTGTCAAACGGATATTTCGGCGACGACAAAATGCTGGCCTATGTGCGCGGTATTCAGCGCGAAGAAATTCGCGGCGGCGTCTCAGCGGTCAAGCACCAGCACGAAGTCGGCTCCAATATCGGCGACAGCTTCAAAGAGATGACCGGCGGCGAGCGCGCTCTCAAAGCCGGAGGCGCCCACAACACCATGAACCAGTTTGCCAACGTGGCCTAGGCATTCTTCGACATTGGCTGACTTGCTAGGCCGTCTCCGCATAAAGCGGAGGCGGTTTTTTCGTGTTGTGACTAAATCGCCACACTTGTCGTAAATTTATCAGAACTAAGCGCCGCAGCGCAAAGCGCATGATTTAAATCAAATCGCGACAATTCATATGCCGTTTACTGGCGATATAAATACAGCGCGCTTTTGAAAGGGGAATTTCATGCAACGCAATAAAACATCACTTATGAGCCGGGTCTCGGCAATCGCCATTATCCTCGGTAGCTTACACACCGCTCCCGCCGTCATGGCGCAGGACACAACATTGATGGATGAGGACGAAATCATCGTCAGCGCCCGCCGCGTTGCGGAGACTTTGATTGAAACACCAGTGGCTGTGGCCGCGTTTAACGAAGATGCTATTGATGATTTAGGTCTGCGCTCCATTGACGATATTGCGCGCCACACAGCAGGCTTTAGTTTCTCGCAAGCGTTTGGACGCACAACAGAGCGCCCTGTTATTCGCGGTGCGGCCAATATTCTCGCGGGTGTTCAGTTTGGCGTTGAGGCCGGCGCAGCGTACTTTATTGACGGCGTTTATTATTCCGGCGATATGCAGGCGCTTGATACGCGCGGCCTCTCGCAGGTCGAGGTTATCAAAGGCGCGCAATCCGCGCTTTACGGACGGAACACATATTCCGGCGCGATTAACTTTATTACAAAACGCCCCAGCCAAAGCGGATTTGAAGGCAGCCTCGAAGCCGTTGCCGCCGAAGACGGCGAGCGTGAATATTACGCCCGGGTTTCCAATTCGATTGATGACGTGTTGGGATTCTCCCTGTCTGGCCGTTTCTATGAGTATGATGGCGACAGCAAATGGATCAATGCGGCGGATGGTTCGCAGCTTGGATCCGAAGAGACATTCTCTCTTAACGCCGTCGTAGATGTACAGATGAATGATAATTTCTCTGTGATTGCGCGGCTTGGTTACACGGAAGACAATGATGGCCCCCGCCCATTCCGCTTGATCGGCACTGAGGCGAATAATTGCGCGCCAGGTTACCGCTCGGGTGAGTTTTACGCGGTAGACGGCGGATTGCCGGCTTTCCTATTGCCATTCGCGCCGTTTGGAGGGATCTTCCCGAGCACGCCGACAACGGATAGTAACTTCCAGTATTTCTGCGGCGATTTAAGCCAATTCGAGGATCTGCCGCCAACGCAGGATCTGGATAGCGGCCCTTATAATGGCGTTGAGCGGGACATGATCTTTGGTACGTTCAAGGCCGATTACGACTTTGGCAGCGGCCATGAGCTTTTATTCCAAGCGGGCCTTCGTGATCAGCGCCTCAAAACCGGCTCTGATTCGGATCACCAAGTTGGAACAAGCCGGTTCTTTGCCATCAGCCCGTTTTTCTCGATCGCGCAAGCTGACGGTAACTTCTATAATGGCGGCATTTCGGAAAGCTTTGACTATTCTGCTGAAATCCGCCTCGCATCCCCCGTAGAGCAGCGCGTTCGCTGGTCTGTCGGCGCGTTCTATTATCATCAAGACGACGAGACTGCGGCGCTGAGTCTCGGTTTTGCTGGACCTGATTTTGAAGGCCCGTTCGATACAACTCGCACCGTAGAAAATAAAGCCGTTTTTGCGAGCCTTGATTTCGATATTACGGACGCTCTTGAGCTCTCTCTCGAGGCGCGTTACCAAGAAGAAGTCAAAGGCTTAGTAGAGTTCGACAACGGCCTTGGCGCCGCGCCGACATATCCTGTTGCGCCGAACCTCGAGCCGCAATCGTTCACGGACTTTATTCCCAAAGCGATTTTAAGCTATGATATCAACGATCAATCATCAGCCTATCTCAGCTATGCGCGCGGCGTGAAGCCGGGCGGCGTTAACGGCCCCATCGGTATTCCCACTGGTGACGAGTTTTACGAGCCTGAAGAGTCAGACGCTTTCGAAGTCGGTTTCAAAACCCGCACATGGGACGGAAAGGGCTCTATAACGCTGGCGGCATACTATAACGACATCGCCAAATATCAGCTCACAACACCTGTGGCGGTTGCCGGGTCGACTGCGGTTAACTCTGTGGCGACTAACCAAGGTGACGCCGAGATCATGGGCTTTGAATTCCAAGGCAATTATGACCTTACGGATTATCTGAGCATCGGCGGCTCTTATGCTTATACCGACGCAGAATTTACGTCTGGTTGCGATGATTTCCAGTTTACGATCAATTCCGGTGGTTTCCTGATCCAAGCCTTTGATATTGACGACCCGTCAACACAAGGCTTTATTCGGAACCCGCTTGACGCGAGTGTTGGCGCTGGCCTGAGCACGCCGCTGACTGACCCGGCTGGTTACTTTACAGGAAATTTGAGCTGTAGTATTGCGGGCAACAAGATACCGATGACTTCAAAACATCAATTTAGCGCTTACGGTAGTTTTGAAGCGCCGATTTCCGCGACAACGAACATTTTCGCGAATTTGGACTTCACGCATGAGAGCTCAAAGTTCATTCAGGTTCACAACCTGATGGAAACAGGCGACACGAACATGCTCGGCGGTAAAGTCGGACTGCGCCGCGGCGGCGCGCGGGTTGAGCTGTTTGCGCGCAATATCCTCAATGAGCGCACACCGCCGATCTCAACACGTTGGTTTGACGTAATGGAAGGCTTTAATACGGTGAGCGATGCTTATGCGGGCGCTGGGCGGGGCAGTATTGACCGGAGCCCTGTCGGGCCGCGCGGTACGTTCCTATCCTTCCGCCGTGGCACGCAACTTGGCGTTCGGGCATCAATGGATTTCTAAATCTATTGATACACATTAAAACCTTAAAACCCAGCGTTCTGTACGCTGGGTTTTTTACTATAAGGGGATCTGGAATGTTTAAATATATCATCGTGAGCGGCATGGTCTTGGGCCTGTCGGCTTGCGCGTCAACGGGCGCAATAGAGACGCCAAAAGCGGCCATTGCTGCGCCGGACGCGGCAACGCAGGAATTTCCGACGGATTTTCGGCGGCTGTCTTTAATCGTCGATGATATTGACGAAAGCCTCAAGCTTTACCGCGACGTTTTAGAATTTACCGTCAATTACGACACCGAAGTCACCATGAGCGGCAAGGCCTTACCAGCCGGCGAGCCGGGCGCAAAGGCGCGGCTGGTGCTGCTCTCGTCTAATGATAGCTGGGTCGGCTGGCTCGGCATGCTGCAATGGCTCGAACCGAAATTGCCGCCGCGCGAAGACACATATGCCCGCATGGGCATCGGCGAGCCGGTTTTGGTGTTCAACACGGAAAAAGTCGATGAGCATTGCGACGAGGCGGCCAAATTACCGGGCATTAAAGTGACAGCGGAGGCGGGCAATACGACCTATCCGGGCCGCGCGGGCGGTGATCCGATTGTGGTGCGCACCTGTTACCTCTTTGACCGGGACGGATATTTTATGGAACTGAATAAGATCCTCGACCGCATCAGCTACAATCAAAACTAATGCCCGCAATAAAGACACATTATAAACGCGCGGCGCTCTTTATCATAGCCGCCCTCGTAACGGCATGCAGCGGCGGCGACAGCCAAACGCCGCAGAGCGAGGTGTTGATGCAGAGCGCTGCGTTGACACAGAGCGATCTGGCCGCTTTTGGCGCGCTTTACGAGCAAACCTTTGAGACCCCCGCGAGCAACACAGAGACGATAATTCGCGACCGGCGCGTGCGGTTGATGCCGGGTGTGGGGGCACCGCAGTCGCAGTGGTATTACATGCAGATGAATACTGGGCTGGAGACAAAGCTTTACCGGCAGCGGGTCGTTGAATTCGGCCTTTCCGATGATAAATCTGCGATTATTCAAATAACGCACCGTATCAAAACGTCCGAAGCGTATGAAGATGTATGGGATAAACCGGATGTGTTGGCTGCGTTCGGCGCGGACGCGATTGAGCCCTATTTCCCCAACGGGTGCGAGCAGCGCTGGAGCCGCTCCGGCGCCGTATGGACGGGCTATGTCGATCCCAAAACCTGTAAAATATTCTCACAGCGCCGGGGCGCGCATATCCGTATCGAATCCGAATCCCGTCTCTCTGGTGATCTCTACCAAACCACAGAGCGCGGCTTTGATGAGGACGGCGAGTTTCTATGGGGCTCCAAACCCGGCGAATTTATAGATATGTTTCCGGCGGGGGATTAGGCCTGAGCGGCTTGCAGTCTCGCAAATTTTGTAAACTATGCACGTTTATAAGACAAACTCCAAAGCCTCTCCTCGGGGAGAGGCCCGCGCGGCGTAGCCGCTGCGCTCCACCCCATCACAATACATATTCTCCTCAAATCACGAGCCATATTTCCCCTCACCCGGCTATTCCGGCGCACTGCGCCGGGCCGGCCTCTCCCCAAGGAGAGGCGGTCAATAGCGCGTAATTTCGCG
>CAYGRF010000084.1:0-6931 GCA_964352275.1 uncultured Caulobacterales bacterium | reverse complement strand
TGCGCCGGGCCGGCCTCTCCCCAAGGAGAGGCGGTCAATAGCGCGTAATTTCGCGAAGGGTAAATGGATAGGTATAGTTTCAAAAAACGAGAATGTGCGTTGAATGCGCCGGGGGCGCGAAATGCTTGCATTCGTTTCGCTCGGCACCGGTTTTCTTAAAACAAACACCGATGTAAAGGCAAAGAACTAACGTCTCTCCTTGGGGAGAGGCCCGCGCGTTGAAAACGCTGCGGGGTGAGGGGAATAGACTCCATGGCGCATTTGGGAACCGCCGGAAGGGTTTTCTTGGACGCGATTATGGTTTTGTTGGGGACTGAATGCGCTGCCGCGCCATAATATTCCCCGTTTATAATTTACAAAAATTCAACACTTTCAACACCTTACGTCAAAAACAAGAAAAATAATCCTCGCTGATCCCTATGCCCGTATAGTGGCATCATGACTTATGACGTAAATGATACCAAACACCACCGACACCCTTTGATCAATGCGCTGCCGGGCGCTGTGGGCACCCATTTGGTGTTTGCCACGCTCTCTCGCGGCGTGAATTGGCTGGCCCATAATCAACACAGGCGCGGTAATAAACACCGGCGCGATGCGGGCAAATTATTGCGGGCTTTGCGGCAAAATCTGCGCGTGTTATTTCGGTTGGAGCGGCATAATTTTTCGCTGTGGCTGCGCCGTGCTTTGGCAGGCAGTGCCGCTTGGCGCGCCTCTGTCCTGTGCGATTTGGGCGGGGAGCGGGCGCTTCGCCGGTGGGAGCGCCGAAACACGCATAGGCATAAATCCGGCAAGCTTTCGGCCCGCCCTGGCGGCGGCGTGAGCGCGCCCCAAAAAGGCCATGCCGCGCCGGGCCGATCAAAGATTAAGACCGATGCGTCCGGGTTCTTCCGGCTTGCCGTGATCAAACGCAAGTCGTGTGAGGCTGCTGCGGGCAACTCTGGATTTAGCAGCAATACAGTTACAATACGCTCCGGCTTTTCGCTCCCGGATTTCAAGCCCGTGGGCCTGACTCCGGATGAGCTGCGCGGACAGCATGATTTCGCGCCAGTGGAGCCCGCGGATATACCCGCCGATCCGCACGTGGTTTGGGACGCCTTGCAAGCGCCGTTAATGGACGTCGCCGCCAAACTGGATGCGCTGGAGGCCGCTATCGAAAACCCTGTGCGTCCGTGCGGTGATGATGATATGCCCGATGACGGGAAAGACCTTCCCGGCCCGGATGATGCGCGCGCAAATCATAAAATCACCCATCCGGATTAAATTCCGCCAAGTCCCACTTAAGCCTTTACATGTCCGTTATCCATCTCCTGCGCGCGCTAGCGCCTGCGCGGCAAAATTCGCCATGTCTTAAATCTGGAAAGCTGATAGGAAAGCGTATGACCTCTGCTGCGCCTGACCTTTTTATTCCGCCCCATGCGCCGCCGCTAAAGGGCGATGAAGGCTTTGTCCGCTCGACGTGGAAATTTCTGCGTAACCCGCTCGAAGGGTTCGGCCCGCTAGCCTATAAACAGCCCATCGTTAGCCTGCCGACATTCGGCTATAAAACCCATGTGATTTCCGACCCGGAAGGGATGATGGCGGTTCTGGCGAAGGAAGCGGAGACCTTCACCAAAACTGCGATTGACCACCGCATATTGGGCCCGGCCACCAAAGAAGGCCTCTTGTCGGTTCACGGGGAACAATGGCGGCGGCAAAGGCGCGGCGTCGCGCCCATTTTCCGGCATCGGCATATGGCCGATCTTGCGCCCGTCATCACGCAGGCTATTGATGATTTTAAAACGGCCTTGACGGCAAGTCCCGAGACTGAGCTGAACGGCGCGATGGCGGATTTGACCTTTGACGTGCTCGCCCGCGCGCTGCTGGGCGATCCGAAAGGGCTGGACAAAGACCGGCTGAAAACGGCCACGCGCAAAGTTGTGACCTCCGCCGGGACGCTCCGGCCGGATGATCTCTTGCCGCTTCCGCGCTGGGTCCCGCGGCCGATTATGCCGAGCGGTATGCGGGCCTTGCGGCAGCTCAAACGCGCGGCAGATGATTTGCTGGCCAGCCGCGACGCAGACAATCCGGGGGATGATTTGGTTGGGCTTTTAATCTCGGCGGTCGACCCCAAAACCGGGCAGGCTTTGTCTCCCTCTGAGCGGCGGGATAACCTCATTGGGTTCTTTATTGCGGGCCATGAAACCACCGCTTTGACTCTGACATGGGCACTATATTTATGCGCGATGCATGCGGGCACGGCGAAGCGAATCCGCAGCGAAGTGACCCAAATCTGCGGCGGCGGGGACGTTGCCTATACAGATGTGGATAAGCTGGTTTTCACCCGCGCCGTGATTGATGAGACCATGCGCCTGTTCCCGCCCGCGCCGATCTTAAACCGGCAATGCCAAATGGATACGCATATTTTAGGGCGCGATATTCTTGCGGGCGATCATCTGATTTTGAATAATTATATCATGCACCGCGCCGAGCGGCTCTGGGATAAACCGCTGGCATTTGATCCGGATCGGTTTCTGCGCGCGCCGGAGCTCAAGTCCAAAGGCGAGCCGTATATGCCTTTAGGTGCCGGGCCCCGGAATTGCGTTGCTGCGGCGTTTGCCGTGATGGAGGCGATGATGGCGCAGGCAACTTTGGTGCGAGAATATGATATTATCGTGCCCAAAGACTGTTTCCCAAGGCCGCTCATGACGGTGACATTACGGCCCGAAGGGGGCATTCCTGTTCGGTTTGAGCGGGCTTAGGCAGCCTTTTTTGTTTTTGGGGAAATTATAGCTCACCTTATTGCCGTCGATGGTGATAAGGCCTTTGTTTTGAGGTGGTTTATAAGGTTTGAAATGTCTGTGGGTTTTAATTTTTTTGTGAAAAGGCTGTTAATAGTATTTGTCAACGTCCCGAGTTTGCGGGGTCTCGATTGACCGCGCCCTCTTAAATTTTCAGCTATAGTTGCGATTTTTCCCTCGAAATTCACCCCATTGGATACGCGAAAGAGGCTCATGTCTTGGAGAGACGGTACGCGTTCACTCTTTATGTTTCGGTTTTTTAAATGTTTGATGAGCGGGTCATATCCAGTATCTTTGGAAATAATGTGAAAGCTTGCGGTTTTATCGGCGGCGGAAAGCTCGCCTATATAAAAAGCAATGTGGAAATCCAGAGCGTTCGGTTTCGACTCCGAGAGTTTGATATAAACGGCATCACTCCCCATTTTTTGCAGTGCCGCTGCAAGGTCAAAGGAGAGTTTGCTTTGGGCCGCGCCGACAAAAACATAAATTTTGCAGGGCTTGCCGCTTAGTCCGCTCAGCGATTTCGGTTGAACATTTTCATAATCGATAAAAATGTAGTGCATGAGTACAGTCCCGGCAGGCTTTCATAAACCGGGAGGATAACGCAAAAGAGTTGATAGCCGATAAAGAGCGCGGGAGGGACTACGCCGGATCCGCTTCGGATATTCAATTGTGTTTAAGCACATTTCGTAGACGGCGACATTCGAAATATTTCAATGGAGAATTACACGTCTGTATTGTGTGAATATTCAAAACATCGCGGCAATCCTCTTCACCGTCAATCACACATTTCTCAATATAGGCAATGCCGCGTTTTCTGTCTTGGAACTCGGGAATGTTTTGAAGCGACAGCATGCCGATATTTAGCATGGCAAGCTCATTTCCAAGCTCGGCGGCTCTGTCGAGCCATAATCTAGATTCTACAAGATTCTGCTGAACACCATTTGAACAATAAGCAAGGGATGCGCCTATTTCATTCATGGCTGCGGCATTGCCTTTGGTCGCACCCAAAAGCAGAATATGTAGACCGAGTGAATTTCGGTCTGTTTTTGTCGTAAAGTTATTGGTTGCATTAAAAGCTTCAAGGCCAATATCAAAAAGTTGTTCTGACGATTTATCAGCGAGAGATGTTCCGAGTGTTTCCACTAATGCCGGATCAACTGTCTTGAATTTTTCTAAGGCTTGACGGTTTGGTTTTTTGCAATTTGAAAAATAATCTTGCTGTTCCCATTCAAAAGTTTCTTTGCGTTGTTTTTCATCTGTTATGGCTTTGAGGAACCAAGGACTCTTTTTGTTCCATTTAAAGTAAAGGTAGGCATAGTAGTCACGATCAGAAAAAACGCCATCCTTGCTGCAGAGACTAGTGATGTAGTCGCCATCGTCAGTTTTGTGAGCAAGGACTAAATATTTTCGACCCTGTTTAAACTCAACTCCGCACGCTGCGCCGCTGCCAGCATAATGCAACACCTCCACACTTGGCTCTAAATCTCCCTTGAACGATGTCTTTAATCTGAAAGTTGTCAGAGTTGAGTCGAGTGAAAAGCCATCAAAAGTGTTGCGAGAAACACTGGAGATAGCTTCCCCTGAAAATATGATATCAGTGCTTTCAATTTGAGCTTTTACACTTTCATGACCAACGCAACTGCATGCATTGGCAGTTGTAACCCCTACAAAAAATAAACAGCAAAATATCACTACTCCCCTCAAGATATGGGAAATAGTAATTAGCATAATGACTACGCCGGATCCGCTTCAATCAGCCCCGCTGATCCCGCGGCTTTTAGCATGGCCTCTTGGAGTTTTTCAAAAGCGCGGGCTTCAATCTGGCGAATGCGCTCCCGCGAGACGCCGTAAACTTCTGCGAGGTCTTCGAGGGTTTTGGGCTTATCCGAGAGACGCCGCTCCGCCAGAATATGGCGCTCGCGGTCATTCAAATCCGCCATGGCGTCTTGAAGGAGGTCCATACGGGCATCATGCTCTTGGGTATCGGCGAGGGTGTCTTCTTGGCTGTCTGTATCGTCCTGCAACCAATCCTGCCACTCGGCGCTGCCGTCATCGCCGCCAATGGTGACGTTAAGAGACGCATCGCCGCCATGCGACATGCGCCGGTTCATGGAGGTAACTTCGTCTTCTTTGACGTTGAGCTTGGTGGCTATTTTTTTAACCTGATCCGGTTTCAAATCGCCATCTTCAATGGCTTTCATTTCGCCTTTCATCCGGCGCAGGTTGAAAAATAATTTCTTCTGAGCCGCTGTTGTGCCCATTTTCACGAGCGACCAAGAGCGCAGCACATATTCCTGAATAGCGGCCCGGATCCACCACATAGCATAGGTCGAGAGGCGGAAGCCTTTGTCAGGATCGAATTTCTTGACGGCCTGCATTAAGCCGACATTGCCCTCAGAAATAACCTCGCCGATAGGCAGGCCGTAACCCCGGTAGCCCATCGCGATCTTGGCCACGAGGCGCAGATGCGATGTCACCATACGTTCGGCGGCTTCGGTATTGCCGTCTTCGCGCCAGCGTTTGGCCAGCATAAATTCTTCGTCTTTTTCCAGCATGGGGAATTTGCGTACCTCTGAGAGGTAGCTGTTTAGCCCTTGCTCCGGGGAGAGTTTGACCGACAGGCTCATATTGCCGGAATAGGACGCATCCTTCGAGGGGGTCAGCGCAGTCTTTTTCGCCGGTAATGCGGTTGTCGTATTTGTCATAGAATCCTCCAGAAGGATGAATATAGGACAGCATAGCCCAATTTAAAGCAAAATAGACCTAAATTATTGTTCACGCATCCGTGTTGAGCCTCTCAAGGGCGGTCTCTAGGACTTGCATTTCGGGCGGGAAGGGGGCTTCAAACCGCATCGCCTCTTTGGTGATCGGATGGATAAAGCCGAGAACGGCCGCGTGTAGCGCTTGGCGTTTAAACGTGGCCAGCGCCTCCTTGACGGCAATCTCGCCGGGATTTGTCGCATTATTAAACGCGCGCTGTTTGCCGTAGAGCGGGTCGCCCAAAAGCGGGCAGCCGATATGAGCCATGTGAACCCGGATTTGGTGGGTTCGCCCAGTCTCAAGACGGCATTCAATTTGGCTGACTTGCGGCGTGCCAATGGCGCCGTTAGGGGCTTGGCCGTAGCGTTTGATAAATGTATAATTGGTGACGGCGTGGCGACCATGTTCAGAGGCTTCCATCTCGCCGAATGTGCCGCGAACAATGGCTTGTTTTTTGCGGTCATGGGGCGAACGGGCAAGGCGGCTCTCGATGCGTCCTTCGCGGGGTTTGGGCGCGCCCCGGGCAAAGCAGCGATAGACCCGCTCGACGCTGTGTTTCGCAAATTGTTTGGATAGCCGCTGATGCGCGGTGTCAGATTTCGCGACAACCAAAATCCCTGATGTGTCTTTGTCAATGCGGTGGACAATGCCGGGCCGCAAGACGCCGCCAATGCCCGACAGGCTGTCTTTAGCGTGATAGAGCAGAGCATGAACCAGAGTGCCTGAGCGCGATCCCGGGGCGGGATGAACGGTCATGCCCGCCGGTTTATTGACAACAATGAGGTGCTCGTCCTCGAACAGGATGTCCAGCGGGATGTTTTCCGGGCGCGGCGTATCGTCTACGGGCGGCGGGACAAAGACCGCATATTCAATCCCGGCGCGGACTTTCGCAGAGGGATTGGTGAGCAAGTCACCATCGGCGCGCACGGCCTCGGTTTCGATCAAGGCGCGGGTGCGGCTTCGGGACAGATCTGTCCAGCCCGATAGCCATTTGTCGAGTCGTTGTCCGGCATCCTCTGCGGCGGCTTCGCGAATATGGAGTTTTTCTGTCAAGGTCTTAGTCCTCAATTCTCGCTTCCTGTGGCAAATATGTTGCGAAATAGCAACAGGCGCGTAAATTCTGTGCATAGGTGCTTGAAACTGCATCAGCAACCTTGTAGCTGATATATTATGATACGCGTTGTGCGAGGCAGTTCCAATCATATCGCGCCCTCATATAAATCAACCCTTTATAATAAGGAATAGGGGAACCATGCTCAAAAAATCCATTATGCTCAGCACGTCCGTTGCTCTCGCGCTCAGCCTTGCTGTGCCCGCAGTCGCTCAAGACTTTGAAGACGAAATTATTGTTACAGCCACAAAGCGCCAACAAACACTCCAAGAAGTGC
>CAYGRF010000083.1:0-12872 GCA_964352275.1 uncultured Caulobacterales bacterium | reverse complement strand
GTTATTGTTCCATTTTAAGATGGCACCCCTTAGCGTACAGCCAATTTTACGTCAATGTGAATCCAAAACCTAAACCTTGCCGTGGCAATGTTTGACTTTTTTGCCGGAGCCGCACGGGCACTGGCTATTGCGGGATACACCTATCAACTCTTCGGGTTTGACATCTTTTGCCTTAGGCGCTGTGCTGACGGCGTCCATGGGCGCGCGCCCGGCAAGCACAGACGGCACGGGAGGCGCTGCCGGCGCCATTTGTGCAAGTTGCTCTTGGCGCTGCATTTGCACATTGATCAAGAGGCGGTTCATCGCTTTGGTCACGCCTTCGCGGAGATCCGTTAGGAGACGGTCAAAGAGTGTGAACGCTTCGGATTTATACTCATTGAGCGGGTCGCGTTGTCCGTAACCTCGCAAGCCAATCACGTTCTTGAGGCTATCGAGCTGCTGGAGGTGTTCACGCCAATTCGTGTCGATGACTTGCAGCAGGATTTGTTTTTCAACCCGCAACATCTCGCTGGTGTCGATGTCGTTGGAGAGCTGACTAAACGCCCCGTCTGTCGTGTCTTTGAGACGTTGCAGCATTTCCTCGTCGGCAATACCTTCTTCTTTGGCCCAATCGGCGAAAGGCAGTTCCATTGCGAGAACTTCTTTGGTTTTCTCGGTCAGGCCATCAATATCCCACTGTTCCGCATAGGCTTTTTTCGGTACATAGGTATTGATCAGATCTTCGCAAACTTGGTGGCGGAAGTCTTCAATCACATCGGAGACATCATCATCGGTCATGAATTCCATTCGCTGGACGAAGATCGTCTTACGCTGGTCATTCATGACATCATCATATTTGAGAAGGTTTTTACGAATATCAAAGTTGCGCTGCTCGACGCGAACTTGCGCGCGCTCAACGGCTTTGGTCATGAACCGGTTGGTCAGGTTCTCGCCTTCTTCCCAGCCGATTTTGCCCATCATATTCTTCAGGCGGTCACCGCCAAAAATACGCATGAGATCATCCTCGGTTGAGAGATAGAACTTTGAGCGTCCCGGATCCCCCTGCCGGCCGGTGCGGCCGCGCAATTGGTTGTCAATACGGCGGGATTCGTGGCGCTCAGTGGCGAGAACATACAGTCCGCCAGCGTCAAGCGCCTGTTTCTTAAGAACCGCGACGTCTTCTGTGATGCTCTCTGTCAGCTTTTTACGCTCAGCTTCCGGTAAGTCTGCGGGGACTTCCTGCTCGATGCGCATCTCAAGATTGCCGCCGAGCTGAATATCTGTTCCGCGTCCGGCCATGTTGGTGGCAATGGTGACGGTAGACGGACCGCCGGCTTGCGCAATGATTTGGGCTTCCTGTTCATGGAAACGGGCATTGAGAACTTGGTGCGTAATGCCGCTCTCGGCTAGGAACTGTGATAATTGCTCAGACTTTTCAATCGAGACCGTCCCGACAAGGATAGGCTGTCCGTTTTTCTGGCATTCATTGATTTCCGACACGATAGCATTGTATTTTTCGCGCTCTGTGCGGTAAATTTCGTCTTCATCATCAATGCGCTGGATCGGTCTGTTGGTTGGAATTTCCAAAACATGGAGCTTGTAAATATCGTAAAATTCCGAGGCTTCAGTCAAAGCCGTACCGGTCATGCCGGAGAGCTTTTCATACAGGCGGAAATAATTTTGCAGGGTCACAGAGGCAAGCGTGACATTTTCCGGTAGAATTTCGACATTCTCTTTGGCTTCAATCGCTTGGTGCAGGCCTTGGGAGAGACGCCGTCCATCCATCAAGCGGCCTGTAAACTCATCGACCAAAATCACTTTACCGTCTTTGACGATGTAGTTTTTATCGATAATTTGCGTTTTATGGGCAACAAGTGCTTGGTTGATGTGGTGGACAATGGTGACGTTCTCAACGTCGTAAAGGCTTTCCCCTTCGAGCATGCCGCGTTCGCGTAAAATATTTTCGATCTGCTCGTTACCGGCTTCGTTAAAGCTTGCAGACCGCGCCTTTTCGTCAACCTCATAGCCTTCAGGGTCAATGAGCGGGATAATTTCGTCAATAGAACGGTAAAAATCGGATTTATCATCCGTTGGGCCGGAGATGATCAGCGGGGTCCGCGCTTCATCAATCAGGATCGAATCAATTTCGTCAATGATGGCGTAGACATGATCGCGCTGCGACATTTCTGCCACTGAATATTTCATATTATCGCGCAGATAGTCAAAGCCGTATTCATTATTCGTACCGTAGGTAATATCACAATTATAGGCCTCTTTGCGGCCCGGCTCATAGGCTTCGAAATTGTTGATACAACCAACGGTCATACCAAGGAAATTATAGACCTTTCCCATCCACTCTGCATCGCGTTGTGCCAAGTAATCATTGACTGTCACGATATGAACGCCGCGCTCGGTGAGCGCATTCAAATAGGCGGCTAATGTCGAGACGAGGGTTTTACCCTCGCCGGTGCGCATTTCGGCAATTTCGCCGCGGTGGAGCGTAATGCCGCCTATTAACTGAACATCGTAATGGCGCTGTCCCAGCGTCCGCTTGGCCGCCTCGCGCACAGTGGCAAAGGCTTCGGGCAGCAGGTCATCAAGGCTTTCGCCGTCTTGATGTCGTTTTTTGAATTCTTCGGTTTTTTCGGTAAGTTGCTCGTCCGTCAGTTTTTCAAAATCAGGTTCGAGACCATTGATCTGAGCAACGAGGGGCCGCAGTTTTTTGAGCTTTCGGTCATTTTCAGATCCGAATAGTTTTTGAGCGATGCCTAACATCGGGACTCCTGGCGGGTTTTGGGCAACATCGTGCCTTTTGTAATTGTTTGTGGTGACTTAGTGACGGCAGTGCATTAAGTCAATGAAAGGGCCGTGTTGAGCGCATGTATTTTTGATAAGGAATAGGGATGGCCACACAAGAACAACGAAATCGCACACTCATTTTTGCCCTATTGTGTGTTTGCGCTATTATTCTCGTGTCTGTGACAACCTGCCAAAGCCGGGACAATGCTCATACTGACACGGCCTTAGGGGAGGGCGTCGGTCGTTTGGGCGATTCTCCTGTAGCTCAGGTCAACGGTACGCAAATTTACCTCAGTGATGTCCAAAATGCTGCGATTGCGCAAAAAATAGTCCCCAAGGGCACTTTCGTTATGCCGTCAGATCTGGCGTTCCAGCAAGTCTTAAGCGAGCTTATCGATCAGCGCTTGATGGCGCTTGAAGCCATGCAGAGATCGCTCGACCAAAACCGGGGCGCGCAGCAACGGCTAGCGCAGGCTCGTGAGCAAATATTAAGTAGCCTTTTGGTAGAAGCGCATTTGCGGCAAATCGTAACCGAGGACGATGCGCGGCAAATATTTGATGCCCAAGCCAGCCTTCGTGAGCGCGGGATAGAAGTCCGCGCGCGTCAAATTGTACTGCCGGATCAACCGTCTGCGGATGAAGTGTGGGCCCGCCTCGAAAAAGGCGAAAGCTTTGCAGCGCTCGCTCTGGCGTTTTCAATGGACCGTGCCAGCCGGGAAAACGCGGGTGATTTAGGGTTTTTTACCGATGACATGCTCGGCCCTGTGTTGACTCAAAAAGCATTTGCTGCCGCCGTAGGTGAGCGGATTGGTCCCTTTAAATCTGAGATGGGGTGGCACATTGTCGAGGTTATGGGTCGCCGCGACGCGCCTGAGCCCACATTCGACGATATGCGCGAGGACATTATGAACTTGATGACCTATGAGGCTATCGACGGTCTGCTTGGTGATTTGCGGGCGGCGAGCCGAGTTAAACGCTTGCCTATTAAGCCGGGGTCTACGCCAAAGCCAAAGCCAAAAACGGAATAAAGACTATGAAACCTTCACCTTTTGCGCCCGGCACGTTCCCGGTGCTGCCTGCGATTTCCGGATTTGATATGGCCACAGCCGAAGCGGGTATTCGCTATAAGGGGCGCACAGATTTATGGGTATTGCGCGGACAGCGCGGCACGCAGATTGCCGGTGTATTTACGAAAAACCAAGCGCCGGGCGCGCCGGTGGATTGGTCACGCAAAGCGCTTGTCGCAGCGGCCGCAGCGGATGCGCCGCGCTTGATTGTGGTCAATTCTGGCACGGCGAATGTTTTTGCCGGTGCAAAAGGGCAGCAGGCTGTCATTGAGACCGCACAGGGTTTTGCCGCGCATTTTGGCGGTGCGCCCGAAGCGGTTTTCCTCTCGTCAACGGGAGTTATCGGCCAGCCGCTAGACGCCGGCAAAGTCACCGCCTGTATTCCCGCTATGAAATCGGCTATGCAGGCTGATGGCTGGGAAGCTGCCGCCCGCGCGATCATGACAACGGATACCTATCCTAAAGGCGCGAGCCGAACTGCGAGCATCAGGGGCACCAAAGTGACCATTAACGGCATTGCCAAGGGCTCCGGCATGATTGCGCCGGATATGGCGACAATGCTCGGATATATCGCGACTGACGCCGCGATTGATCAGCCGGTGTTACAAAGTCTTTTGACCGAACTGTGCGAGAGCAGTTTTAACGCGATTACGGTTGATAGCGATACATCCACCTCTGATACGGTCTTGCTCGCCGCGAGCGGGGCTGCCGGGAACGCGATGATCACCGATATTTACGATCCGGAGCTTGGGCCTTTCAAAGCAGCTCTGGGCGATCTGATGCAAGATCTCGCGCACCAAATCGTCAAGGACGGAGAGGGCGCGAGTAAATTTGTCGAAATTCATGTTTCTGGCGCAGCTTCAATCGCCGCGGCAAAAACTGTGGCGATGAGCATCGCCAATTCTCCTCTGGTTAAAACCGCCATCGCAGGGGAAGATGCCAATTGGGGCCGCATTGTCATGGCGGTTGGCAAGGCGGGGGTGCCCGTTGACCGTGATAAGCTCTCGATCTGGATTGGCCCGCATTTACTAGCCCGCAAAGGCACGCTGGCGGAGGATTACCGCGAAGAACACGGCGCGGCCTATATGAAGCAAAGTGAGCTGCTCATCCGCACGGATTTGGGGCAGGGGAAGGCGCATTTTACCGCTTGGACCTGCGATTTAACCCACGCCTATATTGATATTAACGCGGATTACCGAAGTTAATCATACGCATTTCCAATTTGACCTTTTGTGAAAATCGGGCACCATGCGGCAAACATTAGGGAGTGATGTATGTTGGGGCGTATAGTGATGATCGGTGCGGCTGTGGTTTGCCTTATGGGCGCAGCCGCTGCCAAAGAACCCGCGAGCGACGCGCCGGGCGCGCGGGCGCTGATGAGCTTTGATTCGCGTTTTCATCCTGTGATTGCCGAAAACGGCATGGTTTCGGCGCAAGACCGGATCGCCGCAGACGTCGGACGCGATATTCTGATGCGGGGCGGCAATGCTGTTGACGCGGCTGTGGCAACAGGGTTCGCTCTGGCGGTTACGCATCCCCAAGCGGGCAATCTTGGCGGCGGCGGCTTTATGCTGGTCTCGCTTGCAGGGCAAGACGAGGTTATCGCGATTGATTTTCGCGAAATCGCGCCTGCGGCAGCAACCCGGGACATGTATCTCGGCGCAGACGGCGAGGTGGATAATCAGCGCGCGCAATACTCACATTTGTCCGCGGGCGTACCCGGCACGGTTATGGGGCTTTTGGACGCGCTGGAGACTTACGGCACAATGACGCGCCGCCAAGTGATCGGCCCGGCGATTAAGCTGGCCTATGGCGGTTTTCCGGTCAGTTACGGCTTCAGCGCATCGCTTGAACACCATAAAGAACAATTATCAGCCGACCCGTCATCCATTCAGTATTTCTACGCGGCTGACCACTCTGCGCCCAAACCGGGCACAACTTTGGCGCAAAAAGACCTTGCCGCAACATTGCGCCGGATTATGAAAGACGGGCGGGGCGGGTTTTATAAGGGCAGAACCGCAGAGCTTTTGCTGGCTGAAATTAACGCCGGCGGGGGGATTATGACCCAAGCTGATCTTGACGGGTATAAGACTGTTACGCGGACAGCGGTTACTGGAACCTATAAGGGCTATGAGATTGCCTCCATGCCGCCGCCGTCATCCGGCGGGGTTCATATCATTCAAATGCTCAATATATTGTCCGGATATGATTTGGCCGCCGATGGCCATAACAGCGCAGACTATATTCACAAACTCACAGAATCCATGCGCCGGGCCTATGCGGACCGGTCGAAATATTTGGGCGATCCGGATTTTGTCGATGTTCCTGTTGAAGCGCTGATTGACGCTTCTTATGGGGATTATCTTCGCAGCACGATTGACCTCACCAAAGCCAGCCTGTCCTCGGATATTGGCCCGGCGAAATCGCTCCCCTATGAAAGTCAGGACACAACCCATTATTCCGTCATGGACAAAGACGGCAATGCGGTCGCCGTGACCTATACGCTGAATTTCTCCTATGGCAGCGGCTTTTCGGTCGACGGCGCGGGGTTTTTGTTAAACAATGAAATGGATGATTTTTCCGCCAAACCGGGTTCGCCAAACGGATATGGTTTGATCGGCGGTACGGCCAACCAGATTGAGCCGGGCAAGCGGCCTTTATCGTCTATGACGCCGCTTATTTTGCGCAAAGACGGAAAGCCTGTCTTGGTGACAGGCAGCCCGGGCGGAAGCACCATTATCACGGCGGTCATGCAGATGGTGCTGAACGTGACAGTTTTTGACATGAACGCCGCCCAAGCGACCAGCGCGCCGCGTATCCATCATCAATGGCTGCCGGATATTGTGGTGACCGAACCGGGCGTAAGCAAAGATACGCTGAGGCTATTGGAAAGCCGGGGTTTCATTCTGCCCAAAGACGAGACCGGTGATTACGCACACACCGTCTTAGGCCGGGTTAACTCTGTAGCCTATAAAAACGGCGTGTTTTACGGCGCCGCTGATACGCGCGGGCCGGATTCTGCTGCGTCCGGATATTAGAGTACGTCATTTATGAGCCAAAATACAGCGTCCCCGGAAATTGAAAGGCTGATTAGCTTGCTGGCAAAACTGCCGGGGCTCGGCCCGCGTTCGGCCCGGCGTGCGGCTCTAGATTTAATTCGTAAGCGCGACGGGGTTATGCGGCCACTCGCCGAAGCCATGGCTGTGGCTGTCGAACGTATCAAGACATGCACAATCTGTGGCAATGTGGATGCGCGCGACCCGTGCATGATTTGCGCTGCGCCCGGACGGGATAAAACCGTCATTTGCGTTGTACAGGATGTGGGCGACCTCTGGGCGATGGAGCGCGCAGGCGCGTTTCGCGGGCAATATCATGTGCTCGGCGGCACATTATCGGCGATTGACGGCATCCGTCCCGAAGACCTGCGCATCGCGGGCCTGATTGAGCGGGCGAGCGTACCGGGCATTCGCGAGGTCATTTTAGCGATGAACGCAACGGTGGATGGCCAGACGACCGCGCATTATATCACAGATCACCTCGAAAAACAGGATGTCAGCATCACCCGTCTTGCGCACGGAGTTCCCGTCGGCGGCGAGCTTGATTATCTGGATGACGGCACAATATCCGCCGCGCTTAAAAGCCGGAGACCATTTTAATGGATCAGGATGTTAAGGGCATCAAATTGCGCTGGACGCCTGCGCTTGTTTTTCTGGTCTTGGTTAATCTGTTGCCGGTTGTGGGCGTGTTTGTCTTTGGCTGGGATATTGCGACCATATTGGCGCTCTACTGGCTTGAAACGATTATTATTGGCGCTTTGAACATTCCAAAAATGTGGGCTTGCGAGGGCGGCATTGGCAGTAAAGTCTTTATCACGGTCTTTTTTATGGTGCATTTCGGCATGTTTTGCGCAGGGCATCTGATATTCCTAAATGCAACATTCAATACGAATGCGGTATTGGCGACTGCTTTTGACGGCGGGCCGCTCACATGGACGGCCTTATCGCTATTGATCAGCCATACATTCTCGATGATGATCAATTTTTTCGCCAAACGTGAATATGAGGGACGGCAGCCCAATGAGCAAATGTTCTTCCCCTACGGCCGCATTGTCGTCATGCATATTGTCATCATTTTTGGCGGATTTCTCGCACTGATATTGGGCGCGCCAATTGCGGCATTGCTATTATTGATCGTGCTGAAAACCGGGATGGATATTGTCGCGCACAGCCTTGAGCATAGCGGGAAGCCCATGCACACAATGGGTTAGGTTTACTGGCTCTTTCTTTATGCGCCTATCCGTAGTGAGATCGGCGCTTTGTGAGAGGCTTTTGTTCGGATTGAATACTTTCCGCACTGGAAAACTTCAGAGTGAAGATCGTCCCTTCGCCAAGCTTGCTGGCGAGGGTAATGTCGCCGCCCATCAAGCGAGCGAGCCGCCGGGATATAACCAGACCCAATCCGGTTCCGCCGTAAATCTGGCTAGTTGATCTGTCTGCTTGGCTGAATTTCTGGAACAGGCGGCTTTGCTGCTCTGGGGATATACCAATGCCTGTATCAGATACATAGATCGTGACTTCGCCGATCGTGCCCGGCTCTATGGTTTCATAACCTACAGCTATTTTTATCTCGCCTTTATGCGTGAATTTCAAAGCATTGGATAAGAGGTTAGAGACACATTGACGAACCCGCAGGGGATCAAAAATGAGCGTATCCGGAACGCGGCTATCGACGAGAAGTGTGAGCTTTAGTCCCTTATTCTCTGCGGTATGAAGGAATGACTTATGAAGCCGGGTCATGAAGCCCCGTAAATTTTCATTGTGGGGGTTGAGGTCCATCTGCCCCGCTTCAATTTTCGATATGTCCAGAATGTCGTTTACCAAGTTGATGAGCGTTTCTGTGCTGTCCGACAGAACATCGACCATTTCTTTCATCTTAGTATGACCGAGGTTTTGGGCTAAAATATCCAGTGCCTGAGCCATACCGGAAATGCCATTAAGCGGAGTACGGATTTCATGTGTCATCGAGGCTAGGAAATCGGATTTAGCTTGATTGGCTTTGTCAGCCGCTTTTCGGGCATTCTCAAGATCTAGTTCTTTTTTCCGGCGCTGAGTGATGTCAACGCATATACCAACAATGTTACCGTCTTCTGTGCCGGAATGGAAAGTTCTAACGAGCCGTTTTTCCGCAGCCATAATATCAATGGGCTTTGAAGATTTCATACCTGCGACGACGGCATGTGCCATTTTCACGCGCTCATCTTCCGGTAAGTTTGGAAAAATTGCATCCACTTGCGCCCGGACGCTTTTATCAAAGGGTTCGCCCCTATCTAGGGCGCTATACAAATCCGGAAAATAATTTCGGAGAGTTTTATTGACGAATATAAGGCTGAAATCAGGGCGGTAAATCGCAAAACCGTTTTCAAGGTGGTCGACAGCCGCAAGCAATCCTTCGGTTGTCAACGTGTCCCCCCCCAATGTCATCGTCCAAGTCCCCACTCTTTAAAGATGATTTTGAGCTGCATAAATTATGTGCAGTATTTGTAAAGTGAAATTGGCCCTCAGTAGGTGATATTTTTCGATATGACTCGCAATTGGGCGGCGGGAGCCTTACTTTGAGGCTATGAACTTCGGTGAGAACTTTTTGACAGAGCTTAAAGCCCGAATCCGCCCCTCGGATGTCGTAGGCCGGCATGTGAAGCTGAAACGGCAAGGCCGGGAGTTTGCGGGGCTATCGCCTTTCACCAATGAGAAAACGCCCAGTTTTTTCGTCAATGATGATAAAGGGTTTTACCATTGTTTTTCATCGGGCAAACATGGCGATGCGATTTCATTTTTAATGGAAGTCGAAGGTCTGAGTTTCCCGGAATCTGTCGAGCGTCTTGCAGAAATGGCGGGTATGGAACTTCCCAAAGCGGACCCTGAGGCGGAGCGCCGCGCCGCGCGCAATAAGGTCGCTATCAATTGGATGGACGCCGCGCAGCTTTTTTTTGAACGCTCCTTAAGGCGCGATGTCGGGCGCGAGGCACGGGATTATTTGAAAGGACGGGGGCTGGACGGCGAGGCAGCAGAGCGCTTTGGGATCGGTTTTGCGCCGGATAGTTTTTCTGCTCTGAAAGATGAAATGCTGCAACAAGGCGCGAGCGTGGATGTTTTGATTGAGGCCGGGCTTGTGGTTGAGCCTGATGATGCATCGCGCGCGCCGTGGGACAGGTTTCGTAATCGTATCATGTTTCCGATCCGCGACCCGCGCGGGCGCCTTGTCGCCTTTGGCGGGAGGGCCATGGAAAAAGATGCTAAAGCGAAATATCTAAATTCGCCTGAGACCAACCTGTTTCATAAAGGCCGCGTGCTTTATTATTACCCCGAAGCCCGCCGGGCTTTATCAGCGCCGCAAAATGGCGCGCGCGGATTGATTGTCGCCGAAGGTTACATGGATGTGATTGCGCTCGCGCGGGCTGGATTCGAGCACGCTGTCGCGCCGCTCGGCACAGCCTTAACCGAAGATCAGCTTGAGCTTTTGTGGCGCGCCGGACCGGAACCCATTTTGTGTTTCGATGGTGATAAGGCGGGCTTGCGCGCCGCCTTTCGCTCCATTGAGCGGGCGCTACCCCTGATCCGGCCCGGGCAGACTGTCAAATTTGCTATGATGCCCAAGGGGCAAGACCCGGACGATTTGATCCGCGATAAAGGCGCGCAGGCGATGCGCGGCGTTTTGGAAAATGCCTTACCGCTTGTTGATATGCTGTGGCAGCGTGAGGTCGGCGCGGAAGCTCTGGACTCGCCCGAAGCGCGGGCCGGGTTGAAAGACCGTATTTTCGCGGCGCTTCGCGAAATACAGCATGATGAAGTTCGAAAACAATATCAAACAAACCTGCTCGCGCGGTTTGATGCCGAGTTTGGCCGAAAATGGAACCAGCAGAAACGTGCAAATGCTCCCCGGTTTGTCAATCCTTCGATGAAATCGGGTATGCAGCCGGATGCCATGCAGGCCGAGCGTGAGCGGCGTCTTATCGGTGCTATAATAGAGCATCCGGAGATGCTTGAACATGTCGATCAGGCCTTTTTTGCCCTTCGCTTTGCTGATGGAGAGCTGAAGCAGCTACAATCTGTGCTTTTATCTTACACACTGGCAACAAAAGCTGTTGAAAAGTCTGGATTGCTTGCCCATATAGGCTTGCAAGGATTGGAAGATACTCTCAATAGGCTTCGCCGTGACCGCAAACTGATTCTCGCGGCAATGGGGGGGCAAGACGCGACACTGGAAACACGACTGGCACTCTGGAAAGCAGAGGCCGACGCCCTGACCGGGACTTACCAGGATGAGCGCGCCAGAGACGACACCCGATCCCGTTTGGCGGATTCTATCCGTGAAGATAATGCAGAGGGCCTGAATCGCCTCATGCGGGCTTCGCGGGGACGCCGGGAGTAGAACAATAAACCCGTTGCAGCCATAGGCGGGCAGGGGGCTTAACCTATTGTGAGGGCGTCGTTACATGCGCGCCCTGTGCTGGAGTGACAATACATGGCTGATACCGCCGCAACGACCCCTGAAACTGGTGCAAAAATTCCGACAGAAAACGTAGAGCCGCAGCGCGCCGCTCCGGGCACCAGCCGTTTGGATATGGACCACAAAGATGTGAAGTTGATGCTGACAAAGGCCCGTAAAAGCGGTCTTTTATCGACAACGGAGCTTAACAAACATATCGACCTGCAAGGCATCACGGCTGATGATATTGAAGTGACCCTCGCGCAGCTATCCGATCTGGGCATTTCTGTCATTGATGACAATGAAGAGCCAACCATCGGATCCAAGACCCTCGCACGGTCGACGACGACGGCTGTTAAGGGTGGTAACTCCAAAGAAGAGCTTGACCGCACCGACGACCCTGTTCGCATGTATCTGCGCGAAATGGGCACGGTTGAGCTGCTCTCGCGCGAAGGCGAAATCGCGATTGCGAAACGGATTGAGGCCGGCCGCGACACTATGATCAAAGGGCTCTGCGAAAGCGCGCTCACTTTTGAGGCGATTATGGTCTGGCGGGAAGAGCTCGAAGAAGGCCGCATTCTGCTACGGGATATTATTGATCTCGACACGACCTATAATAAGGCGATCGGCAATATCCAAGAAGACCGCTCCGGCGCGGCTGTGCGCCGCGAGAAAATCGAAAAAGGCGAGATTGAAGCCACGGAAGATGATCTCAAGCCCCGCGACGATGAGCGCAAAATTAAAATTGAGCGCGATTACGAAGAAGGCCAGAAACCCATCGATGATGATGAGGACGAGGAAGAGGATAAAACCAATCTCTCTATGGCCAATATGGAAGCGGCGCTGCGCGAAGACGTCATGGCTACGCTGGATTTGATTTCCACAGATTTTGCGCGTTTTCAGGCGCTCCAGCAAATGCTCATCCGCGCACGCCTTTCTGGCCGAAAAATGCGCGCCCCGCAGCTCGAAGAATATGAAGATATTCAAAAGCGTATCATTGAACAGATTAAGTCGCTGCAGCTCAACAATGCCCGGATTGACGCGCTCATCGAGCAGCTTTACGCGATTAACAAGCGCTTTATCTCTTTGGAGGGCCGCTTGATGCGCCTTGCCGATGGTAACGGCGTTCCCCGTCATGAGTTCTTGGAGAGCTATCTCGGCGCAGAGCTTCGTCCAAACTGGCTTGAGGAAATGGCCGGGCAGTCCGATGCTTGGGACCGGTTTATCAAACGCGAAAGCCGCTCTATCACGCGTATTCGCGACGAAATCGGCACGCTTGCCCAGGAAACCGGCGTTCCGGTCGATGAGTTTCGCCGGATTGTGCAAACCGTACAAAAAGGCGAGCGCGAAGCCCGTCAAGCCAAGAAAGAAATGGTCGAAGCCAATCTCCGCCTCGTGATTTCAATTGCTAAAAAATATACAAATCGCGGCTTACAGTTCTTGGATCTTATCCAAGAAGGCAACATTGGCTTGATGAAGGCGGTGGATAAATTTGAATATCGCCGGGGGTATAAGTTCTCGACCTATGCCACATGGTGGATC
>CAYGRF010000082.1:0-13135 GCA_964352275.1 uncultured Caulobacterales bacterium | reverse complement strand
ACAAACTGTAGCTTAAAAATAGTCTCAAACTGTCCGAATAATGGGGACCACCTCAAACAGCCCAAAGCTGCGCGTGATATTGCTTGGAAAGCACAAGAGCGGCTTTGCAAACGCTATCGCAAGCTGATGCGGCGCGGCAAAAAATCAACCGTTGTTGTCACCGCAATTGCGCGGGAGCTTTCAGGGTTTATCTGGGCGTTGTCCCAAGAGTTGACACCTGTGCAGATTGAATAGCCCGCGCAGCGAAAGATAAGGCCGGAGGCAAGGCCCACCGGTGGGGAATACTCGAATCGCCCCTTGGGCAGGCTGCTACAACCGACGCCCGAACTTAGTTAGAGTTAGCCCCAAGACGAAACGCGTTCATGCGGTATCCAATCCGCGTATGGAAGTCTGATCGACCGTCCACAAAGGCGCTTTGCCTTCGACCTTATCTTTTGAAAATAAAAAAGTAGCCTAACAGGCTCCAAAGCGGAGCATGGATAATAACCCATGCAAAAATTTCTAAAAAAAGTCATGGAAGACATTCGCCCCTACCCTGTAGGCGGAACCATGGCAAACGCGTTGATTTTATTGCCGTCGGGGTCGCGGAAATAGCCGCAGTAAAATCCGGTATCGCCGCGCGGGCCTGCCGGGCCTTCGTCTTGCGCGCCAAGCGCTATGGCTTTGTCATAGACTTTGTGCACCGTGTCTTTGTCGCGGCATGCCAGCGAAATCATCGTGCCATTGCCTGCGCTGGCCGGAGCGCCATTATGGGGTTTGCAAATTCCAAACATAGGCGTGTCCATGGAGGTGCCATAGCCGACAAAGGTTTCCGTGGCCCACATCACGCCGACTCCCATTTCGCCAAATATGGCATCATAAAAGGCTTTGGATGTTTCCAAATCATTGGTGCCGAGCGTTGTATATGAAATCATGGGTGTCTCCTTTTATTTTAATATGGCATCAGAGCGTCACGCGCCCCAAAATTCAATCCTTTATTGTGTATGCCGCCTATTCAGGTTCTGATGGCTCCGCAGACGCTGGCGTTTTATCGCTTTCCGCAAGACGGATTTTTTCCCGGATTTTGCCCCGCAGTAGCGCTGTTTCAATACTTTCCGGGTCAATATCCAAAGCACGTTCAATATCGGCGAGCGCATTGTAAATTTTGCCTTGCTCCAAGCGGGCGTCGGCGCGGTAACGCAGCGCGCCGGAATGATCGGGCTCAAAGGCCAGCGCT
The DNA here is from genome assembly GCA_964352275.1 of uncultured Caulobacterales bacterium. Lineage (GTDB taxonomy): Bacteria > Pseudomonadota > Alphaproteobacteria > Caulobacterales > Maricaulaceae > JACOMS01. The sequence goes on along the minus strand of CAYGRF010000082.1, from coordinate 11,919 downwards.
GATGTCAAATCAATCTCGGCAAAATCATAGCGGCCCTGCAGAGCGTAAGCCCGGGCGCGCGCGATACGCAGCGCCGTATGGTCTTTTTTCAAATCCAGCCCGGCGCTCGCCGATGTATAGGCCGCATCCGGCGCATTGGACATTAACCAAAAGTCCGCCGCCTCGGCGTAAAAGTCTGCGCGCATCGCCGGGTTACCTGCGTCAACGGATTGCGCAAGTGTATCGAGACGGCGCGCGGCCTCTTCTTTGTGACCCAGAGCAAACAGAGCCATAGCCACGCAGTGCCGGGCCCGCCGCCCGCCGCCATCCGTTTGCCAGATCATCGCCTCTTCAAAGGCAAGGTCGGCATCAACCGCGATGCGTTCAAGGCAGGTTTTATGCTTCTGGTCAAAACGCTCGGTTAAATCCCCGGCGCTGATAGCCGGTGCAAGAAAAACGGTGCCAAGCGCGGCAAAACCATATAGAAGGTATTTTTTCATCATAAATGCAGCTTTACAAAGGGACGCGCCCCTCGGCAATGGCAGGAACAGTTAAACTTACGACAGGTCACTCCGCAAATCACCGGGCCGAGACCGCGCTGCTTTTAGGCACCGGATATTCTGCGCGCGCCTTGATTGCGCCGCTACATGCCCGTGGATACAGGGTCATTGGCACGAGCCGCGAAAAAACGCGCGCAGCCGAAACGGCGGCGCAGCTTGGCATTGATGTGGTGGTCTATAATGGCGGCGTCGAAGATGAGCTCGCACACACCTTGCAGCAAGCCACGATGCTGCTCTCCTCTATCCCGCCGCATGAAGGCGGCGATCCGTTCATGGCTGACATCAATCATGATTTTACCCGGTATGCTCCGCATGTAAGCTGGGCGGGCTATCTATCGGCAACCAGCGTTTACGGCGACAGGGCTGGTCAATGGGCGTTTGAAGATGAGCTTTTGCGGCCCGCAACTCCGCGCGGTCATCAGCGCATGGCAGCGGAAATGGACTGGCTCGAGTCCGGCGCACCTGTGCATGTTTTTCGGCTTGCCGGTATATATGGGCCCACCCTTGGCGGGATGGCGCGAAACCCGTTCAAACGGCTGCAAAGCGGCGCGGCGCGCGCGGTCATTAAACCCGGCCATGTGGTCAACCGCATCCATGTCGACGATATTGCCAGCCTCGTACTGGCATCAATAGACCGCCCGAACCCGGTGAGCATTTATAACGGCGCCGACGGCGTGCCCGCACCACCGCAAGATGTGATCAATTATGCCGCCGATATTTTGGACATGCCGCGCCCGCCGCAAATCGATTATAATGACGCCAGCCTATCCGATATGGCGCGCTCTTTTTATGGCGAATGTAAACGCATTGCCAATGACCGCGCGAGAGACGAGCTGGGATGGCGGCCACAATATCCGGATTACAGATCCGGTTTGAAGGCAATTTTGGACGCAGGAGGGTAAATATATGCGGACTTTAACAATAGTTAGCGTATCTTTAGGCGCATTTTTATCGGCCTGCACCGCGTCTGCACCGCAGGACACGATCGTAGATTTATGCACCCAGACAGTGCGCGATTATGCTGTGCTGCGCGATGAAGGCCCGGCAGAGGCCTATGCTAACCTTTTTACGCCGGACGGAACATTTGTGCTGGGCGGCGCGCAAACAACTGGGCATGCGGCGCTGATAGCGCGGCACACATCCGCTAATGACAACGCGCTTTGGCGGCATACTATGACAGACATTCGCATAACCCCGGTCTTGGACGGGGCCTCGGGCGTAAGCCGTTTTATTATTGACACAGGCCCCCACCCTGCACCGTCTGCGTCAACGCGGCGTATTATCGGTGATTATGAGGACACATTTGCCATAGAGAACGGCGTTTGCAAAATTAAGTTACGCACGGTCCGTATCCTCTTTGATAATCAGGCCTAAGACCTGTTCTTATGCCGATATTTTTTGGCTTGGTAATACCGCGCCAAGCGGCTATCACAACCTAACAAATAGCCATCTATTGGAGGGCCTGTGACAGGCACAAAATTACAAGCTATTGAAAAAGCGGCGGAAATATATGGAAGCCGGAGCTTTGACAATTACGCGCAAATCCGGTCTGTCGCCGAACACATTCGCAACAGTCTGTGCGCCTTTTTAGACAATGAAAAAGAATGCGTGTTTCTCGTCCCCCCTCAGGGCCCGTTTCAGGCACAAAACTACCAATCCGCCGCTTTTTCCGTCTCCGGCAAAGGGTTTTTACCTCTAGAGCCGATTAGCTTTGGCCTCGCGGTCAAAGTATCTACGGAAGGCGACTATATGCGGCTCGTGATAACCTGCCGCAAAGAAGGGCGGCGGATGTTTATCATGGTTGAAAATCATGCGTCTCATACAATTGACCTGCCCATCGACGATCATGACCGGGCCGCGATGTGCGAAGCCCTGTATGATCACCTTATCGGGTGGTTTAATGAGCGCGTGGAAAACTACGATCATGGCAGCTACGGCTCTGCCGATATCGGATTCGATATTCAGCGCGCCTAAATAAAGAGCGCTGGTTTACTTCACCTAAGGATTACCAATGTCTGATGCCGTCCATCACGCCGTGAATATGCTGCCATTCAAAATCGCTTTGATCGGCACATTGGGTATCGGTGCACAATGGCTCGCTTGGCGATTACAGCGCCCGGCGATTGTTTTAATGTCAATCGCTGGTCTGATTTTTGGGCCGCTCATTGGCTGGCTTTTAACCTTTGGGATGACCGGCGCGCCTCAAGATTTGATGGAGGCGCTCTGGCTGGATCCCGTGAATGATTTTGATGATCTTTACCGGCCTATGATCGGGATTGCAGTGGCTATTATCCTGTTTGAAGGCGGGCTGAACTTACGGTTCAAAGACTTAGGCGATTCCGCCCGCGCCGTTGGCCGTATGGTCTTTTGCGCAGCGCCCATCGCATGGGGTCTCGGTACGTTGGCAGCGAAATATATTGTTGGCCTGCCGTGGGATATTGCCGCCATGGTCGGCGGCCTGTTTGTCGTAACCGGGCCAACGGTCATCATGCCTTTGCTCCGCCAAGCGCATCTGAAATCACGTCCAGCCAATATTTTGAAATGGGAGGGTATCGTCAATGACCCGCTCGGCGCTTTGTTTGCCGTTGGCGGCTATGAATTTATCCGCTTTAGTATCCAAGAAGCGAATATGGGCCTTGTGTTTGGTAAATTGATCTTTGCTGCCGCCCTCGGAACAGTCGTCGGCATTATCTCTGGTTACGGTTTGGCCTGGGCGTTCCGCCGCGGCCACATCCCTGAATACCTCAAAGCCCCTGTGGTTCTGGCGTGGGTTTTGGCTATCTATGTTTTAGCCAACAATCTCGCCAATGAGACCGGGCTACTCGCCGTAACCGCCCTTGGCATGACCATGGCCAACACAAAATTTGCCTCAATGGTGGAAATGCGCCGTTTTAAAGAAAACATCGCGATTATTCTTGTGTCCGGTATTTTCGTTGTCTTGACAGCAACTCTGACGCCGGAAATCCTCAAAGAAATGGTCACAGACTGGCGCATTCCCGCATTTGTTCTCGCCATGATGCTGGTCGTTCGCCCGGCCGCCGTGATGCTATCGACCCTATGGTCGGGCGTGACGTGGCGCGAGAGCCTATTAGTTAGTTTGATCGCCCCGCGCGGTATTGTAGCTGTCGCTGTGGCGGGCTTGTTTGCGGCAGAACTGCTCGTCATCGGACGCGCTGACGGCATTATCGAAGGCCAGGCCGACGGCGACATTTTTGTCCCGCTAGCCTTTGCCCTGGTTTTCGCCACGGTTCTATTTTCAGGCTTTTCCATCGGCCCCTTGTCCAAAGCGCTTGGCCTTGCGTCCGGCGGCGGCACGGGTGTGTTAATTGTAGGCGCCAATCCGTGGTCACTAGGCCTCGCCAAAGCACTTAAAGCCATGGATATTGGCGTTTTAGTCGCGGATACAAATTGGCGGCGTCTACGCGGCGCGCGGCTTGAAGGGCATGCGACATTTTACGGCGAGGTGTTGTCAGAAAATGCCGACTACAGACTTGATCACTCCGCTTTTAATCATCTCATCGCGGCAACGCCCAATGATGCTTACAATGCGCTTGTTTGCGTGGAATTTGCGCCGGAACTTGGGCGACACCGGGTGTTTCAAGTCGCCGGACAAGACAAAGATGAAAGCGACGCCGACGGGATTGCGTTTACCTCACGCGGGCGGACATTGTCATCGCGCGGCCGGAGTTTTGATATGCTCACGCGGGATTGGTGGAATGGCTGGCGGTTCCGAGCCACTAATATCTCTGAAGAATATAAGCTGGACGATTTATACACTGACCGTGGCGATGATATGGATTTATTGCTCGTCAAACGCCCGGACGGTACTATTGATTTTATCCAACCCGGCCAGCAAGGCCGCGTTGACAAGGGCATCGTTCTGAGCTTTTGCCCCGCAGTTGATGATACGGAAAACAAGCGCGGACAAGGCGCTGGCAGCGAAGGCCTTGCCGGACCTGTAGCCCCTTTGCCGCAATAGGATTCATCGCCGCTTAACCATATTCCTTCACAATCCGGGCTATGGTAATGGCCTTTCAAAAGAGCCGAATATTTCAGGCTTTCCCGCAATGGATACGGCGCGCGGGTGCCCGTCTTTGGTGGGCAGGTTTTTGGCCCGCTTATTATGCGGGCATGGCCGGGCTTTGCTTGGTCGCCTATGCCGCAAAAGACTTGCCATCCACGCATAGTTTTTGGGATCAGAGCCGCCCGATTAGCGTCCAGATCATTGACCGAAATGGGCGCGACATTGTTGTGCGGGGTGCCAATGAAGCCAATCCCGTACGGTTATCACATGTGTCTCTGCCGATGCAGCAGGCTGTGCTCGCCATTGAAGATCGCCGATTTTATAATCATATCGGGATTGACCCAAAAGGACTAGCCCGGGCCGCCCACGCGAACTGGCGCGCGGGCCGGGTCGTTCAAGGCGGCTCCACCTTAACACAGCAACTCGCCAAAAACGTCTTTTTAAGCTCTGAGCGAACCCTTAGCCGAAAACTTCAAGAAACGCTTTTGGCTATTTGGCTGGAGCGCACATTTTCCAAGGATGAAATTTTCGAAAAATACCTCAGCCGGGTTTATTTTGGCGGCAGCGCGTGGGGCCTTGAAGCGGCTTCGCAGCAATATTTTCGCAAATCCACAGCCGAGTTGAATCTTGGCGAAGCAGCGATGATAGCAGCACTTTTAAAAGGCCCAACACGGTACAACCCGGTTGCCAGTCCCGAGCGCGCCGCCGGCCGTACAGCGATTGTCCTCGCCGCCATGGAGCGCGCACAGTTTATCACACGCAGCCAACGGCAAAAAGCGCTTACCACTCCTATACATGTTTTTCAGCCTGAGAATAATGACGATAGTGCGCATTATTTCGTGGATTGGATCTGGGATGAAATGGTGGATTTAATCGGCACGCCCAGCACAGATATTGTTGTCCGCACAACGCTTGACATCGCAGCACAAAGGCAAGGCACGACCGCCATTAAGGCTCATCTCGATCCGGAGCGCGGTGCCAATCAGGCGGCACTCATAACACTCGATGGTACGGGGGGCGTACGCGCCATGATCGGTGGCCGCTCCTATACAGAGAGCCAGTTTAACCGAGCCGTGCAAGCGGAGCGGCAACCGGGGTCAGCCTTTAAGCCTTTTGTTTATCTCGCCGCCTTTAACGCCGGGCTCACCCCATGGGACATCCGCACTGATGAGCCTATTGACATTGACGGCTGGCAACCGGGAAATTTCACGAATACATTTCAAGGCGATATGACGCTCGAAACAGCCTTTGCTAAATCGGTCAATACTGTGGCCGTCACACTATCAGAAGAGCTTGGGCGCAAACGCATTGCCGAGGCCGCGGGCATTATGGGCCTGAACGGGCTGGAGCCGCTCCGCAGCTTGCCGCTGGGCGCGCAAACCACAACGCCGCTGGCGCTTACATCCGCCTATCTCCCGTTTGCGAGTTGGGGCAATGCCGCGTCCGCTCACGGAATTCTGTCTATATCATCCGCTGACGGCACGCCCATATATGATCGCAGCTCGGAGGCAGCCGTAAAAGTCGTCGATGCACAATCCCTCGGTCATATGAACCGGGTCATGATGGAAACGGTTCGCTCCGGCACAGCACGGCGCGCGGCCCTTCCGGGGCGAGACGTAGGCGGCAAAACCGGCACAACCAATGATTACCGCGATGCGTGGTTTGTCGGATATGTACCCGACCGCGTGACAGGTGTCTGGGTCGGGTCTGATGATAACGCGCCGATGAAGCGTGTGACCGGCGGAACCATCCCGGCCTCTATATGGCATGATATGATGGCGGCACACACAGAGGCAATGCCCGCCTCGCGCTTACCCGTATCAGAGCCCCCATTGCGGTTTGAGCCGGAACCAGCCTTGAACCTTTTACTCTCGGACATTGAAACCACCTTGCCGTAAGCCGCCATGCGTCTTAGCACATATCTATGACAAACGATTTATTTCGCAAAGAAGCAATTGAGCACCGCCGCCGCAGTCTTTACGGTAATATTATCTTGCAAAGCCCGCCGGGATTGTGGGTAACGCTGTTTTTACTCATTATTGTTGTGTTCGGTCTTACCGCGCTTTTGGTCTGGGGCCGCGTTATCACAGATGACGGCTCTCTGTCATTGCTGCAATGGCTTATGCGGCAAAGCCAGCCATGACACGTTCCCTACCCGTTATTTTGCAAACCGAGGCCGCCGAATGCGGCCTCGCATGCCTAGCGATGATTGCGCGCTATTGGGGCCATGAGGTGGATTTGAATGTTATGCGGCAGAAATTTCTGATCTCGCTCACGGGGTCTTCAATGCAATCGATCATCAGGATCGCAGACACGCTGCACCTCTCATCCCGCCCGCTGCGGCTAGAGCTGGAGGAAATTCCGAAATTACAGCTCCCGGCAATTCTGCATTGGGACATGAACCATTTTGTTGTTCTTAAATCCATCAAGCGCGGCAGGGCAGAAATTCTGGATCCGGCTTTGGGGCGCCGCTTAGTGCCCATGCGGAAACTATCGGATCATTTCACGGGCGTCGCCTTGGAGCTGACGCCCTGCGCAGAGTTTTCCCCGATTAAGGCTCAACTTAAAACCCATCTCTCGCTTTTATGGCAGCGGCTTGTGGGGCTTAAACGCGCATTATTCCAAACACTGACACTTTCGTTGATTTTGCAAATTATTATTCTGGCTGCCCCGTTTTATCTCCAAATTGTTGTGGACGGCGTTCTGCCGGCCGGTGATTTAGGGTTATTATGGACTGTCATGCTGGGGTTTGGCGCGCTGGCCATACTGCAAGCCGTGTCTGAGGCCGTTCGGAGCTGGGCAATTTTAGTGTATGGAAATCAAATGAGCGCGCAAATGACGGGAAATGTGTTCCGGCATTTATTAAGGCTACCGGTCGCATATTTTGAAAAGCGGAATATTGGCGACCTTATTTCCCGGATGGGATCAACCCGCCCCATCCAGCAGGCCTTAACGCAATCATTGACCGCTGTTTTAATTGACGGCGTTATGGCCAGCCTCATGATTATTGTCATGTGGCTCTACGCACCCGTATTGGCGGGCATTGTGCTCGCTTCGGTGGCACTATTGGCGTTAGCAACAATTCTGATCTATCCGCATATTCGGCAAAGCCAGGAAGAAGCCATTACGACCCGCGCGGCTGAAAACACCCATATGATTGAAAGTATCCGCGCCAGCACCGCCATAAAACTCTTTGGCCGCGAAGCTGAACGCGAGGCCGCATGGCGCAATCTGTACACTGATGTTATCAACGCCAATGTGACCTATGGGCGCTTCGTTATCTTACAGCGTTTCGCCGAGACCTTGATCACAGGCTTACAGCTTGTGTTAGTTGTGTTTGCGGCAGCTGATATGATGAGCACAGACGGGAACAATTTTACCATCGGGATGCTGTTTGCGTTTCTTGCTTACCGCCAATACTTCACCGGCAGCGCGGCGCAATTGGTCAAAAAGGCCATGGAGTTCCGCTTGCTGAGCCTTCATCTGGATCGATTATCTGACATTATCTTTGCGGAGGGTGAAAGAAACGGGATCATGAACCGCGTTTCCGAAGCGTTACCGAACCGTGTATCCGGACATATCGCAATGAATAAAATCTGGTTTCGTTATAGTGATGAAGACCCGTGGGTGCTCAAAGATCTTTCTCTGGATATTCCCGCTGGTAGTATGATCACAATAACGGGACGGTCAGGCGGAGGTAAGACCACTTTGCTCAAAATAATGCTGGGGCTTTATGCGCCCGTCTCCGGTGACATTCGCATTGACGGCCACGCCTTAATGGATTTTGGGATCTATCCGTGGCGGCAATCCATCGGTGTTGTCATGCAAGATGACACATTATTATCCGGCACAATCGCTGATAATATCAGCATGTTTGATCCGGCTATGGATATGGACGCCGTTGTCAAAGCGTCCAAAGCGGCGAGAGTTGACGCAGAAATCATGGCCATGCCTATGCAGTACCTTTCCATGGTTGGGGATATGGGATCAATCCTTTCGGGAGGTCAGAAGCAACGGATCCTGCTCGCGCGCGCGCTGTACCGCGATCCACAGGTTTTATTCTTGGATGAGGGCACAGCCAATTTAGATGTCGAGACGGAAAAGAATATCGTCGATGTCATCAGCGCCATGACGATTACGCGAATCATTGTGGCACACAGGCCAGCATTCCTTGAAGCTTCAACGAAAATATTAACCATATAAATGAATGTTTTTGTTGAATTTTCGGAGAGTTATTTGAAATTTCTACTAAATACGTGTTTTATGACTAATTTTGGATGATTACGCTTGACCTCAGGCTCATTACACGATGTTAACTATAAAAGACGGCAATTGTGTCGTCACAACACTATGGAGACGTTAAATGCGTGAACTTACTCATACTGAATTAGACGTCGTCGTTGGCGGTGGCCCCATCATCGAAGGCGGACCCATCATTGAAGCTGGTCCTATCATTGAAGGTGGACCTATCATTGAAGCCGGTCCCATTATCGAAGCCGGCCCGATCATCGAAGGCTAAAAATACTTCAAATTTTATATGTGGGACCCGCCTTTTGGCGGGTTTTTTTTGGGTTAATATCCACATGATTTATTAAGATTATCGAGTCACAGTAACGTCCCACTGGATTGGAATATTGTGACGACATATTTCACATATGTTTTTAGGGGCATTTTGGCCCTGCTGACTCTGTCAGCGCTTACGGCCTACGGTCCGGCGAGGGCTTCTGACTTGGCTCCAGAGGTTGGGCTAAAGGCCGTAGAACTGGCTGAGCGCATTGACCGTGACAACCTTATCACTGATGGGCAATGGGCCAAAAAAGCGCTGCAATCCCCCGACATATCAAACGCTGAACGCCTGCGCGTCGCGCGAAAGATTTTTGTATCATCCCTATGGACATCCAAACCCAAAGACCTGAAAGTCTTGGCCGAAGCCTATGCTGAACAGGCACGGGCGAGTGGAAACTTTCAAGATCAAAACATTGGCACGGTACAATCGGTCTTCTCGGATACTTTTGACGGAAGTTTCAGCGAGGAAAATTATGCAAACATAAAATCTGCTATGGAACCCTTTATGGCGGTTGACGATTGGTTCACACAGCACCGGGCGCTATATCTCGTTAGCCAATTCGAAACTAATTCAAAAACCGCCCACCTTGCACTGCAGTCTGTACAGCAGGCGCTTGATCTTGTCCCGGATGACGGAAGCGCATATGCGCTTGAGGCGCGGATCCTTTCGACCGAAAACATTGCCCAACTTCACAATCTGTTGCGAAACCCTGAACTCGCCGTATTAGCGTCAGTCGATCAAATTGCCTTACAGATACAAGCTGGCGAGCCGGTTGACGGAGTCAGCTTGATCAATAATTTAATTTTTTCGTTCAGCATATGGCGCGACCATCAGACCACCATGGCCTTGGTCAATATTTTATTGCGCATCGAGGACCGTATCAACACGGGGGTTCCCGGGCTCACGCACATGCGGGCCGCACGCATTCATAATGAACTGAGTGAATATGAGGATGCTCTTACCTATTCTGAAGAAGCGATAAAACGCTCACAAATTGCTTCTATTCAAGAATCAGCCAAGCTGAGCCGGATTGTCGCCTTGGCTGGCCTCAAACGTGTACAGGAAGCTGAAACAGCACTCTCGATGTTTCTCACGAATATACCTGAGGAGGATCAAGCCAGTATCATTGCGCCGCAAAAAATTCTACACGCGCGCGCCCTCATTGCTATGGCGAAGGGTGATAATCTGACGTCACAACGGCTTATGAATCAGCGTCTTGACGCCAATGTTCAATATATTCTCAATGCAAATAATGGCCAAACAGCCAATATGCTGGCGGCCCTACAAAATACCAAAGAACGGCAGGACGAACGTGAAAGTGCCCTGTTACGGGAAGCCGCGCTTAAGGAAGTATCTCTACAGAGGCAAAAAAGAGTCATCATTCTTCTGTTTGTTTCGGCAGCGTTTTTAGGCGTAATGGCCATAGGCGCGGCTTTCTTTGCTCGGTATAGGTCGGTCGCCGCGCGGGATATGGCAAGAGCTGCAAAAAAAGCCCAGGCCGGAGAAAAAGCAAAATCTGAATTTTTGGCTGTGATGAGCCACGAGCTCCGAACACCCCTCAACGGCATTATGGGTATGGCAGACCATTTATCCCGCGCGGCACCAACCGATGATTTGCGTGAAAAAAATGCGATTATATTAAAGTCAGGTCATGCGCTTTTAGGCCTCGTTGAGAATATCTTAGATATGACCCTTATCGAAGGCGAGGACATCACCCTCTATCCGGTAGATACAGACATTGCCGCTCTGATTGAAAAACAAATCAACCATTGGCGCAGCGACATTGAGGCCAAAAACATTATTTTTACCGCACATATTGATAAGTCTATCCCCAACAAACTCAATATTGATCCTAAACGCCTGTCCCAATGTGTCAGCAACCTGCTTTCTAACGCCGCTAAATTTACAATGGCAGGCCGTGTACATTTGCATGTTACGGGTCGCCATAACGGACCCGGATCAATATGTGAGCTTTCCATCATCGTCGCTGACACTGGCGTCGGTATTTCGAGTGATGCCCAAGTCCGCCTATTTAAGCCTTTTGTTCAAGCAGATTCCTCAACGACGCGCCATTATGACGGTGCTGGACTCGGGCTCGCTATAACACGAAGCCTAGCGCAAATGATGGGAGGCGATGTAATCGCTAATAGCCGCCAGGGACGGGGATCTGAATTTTCGTTAATCGTACGCGCCGCAGTAAGTAGCGAAAATATGATACAGAGTCCGCAAACCGCGAATCAGGTTCCCAATAAGACGCTCAAAAATACCGCCGACTGGGCCATGCAAGACGCAAAGGATGATGATCAATTGACTCCGGCAGCGGCACAGCGCGTGCTGGTTGTTGACGATGATGTATCGTGCCAAGCGGTTGCTCGCTCCTTACTTGAGCCCAAAGGCTTCAGACTCGCTTTCGCCCATTGCGGGCAGGAGGCATTGCAAGCCTTATCTTTAAGCACATTTGATATTGTTATTATGGATGTGCGTATGCCGGGAATGGACGGCGTGACAACCATCCGGCGTATTCGCGAAGGCATTTCAGCCCACAGCCATATTCCCATTATTGCTTTGACAGCCGATACCGCTAAGGAAACCAACGCCAAGTGCCTCGCAGCAGGCGTAAATGTCTTCCTGACGAAGCCCATACGCGGCGATGACCTTTATGACGCTATTGCGTTTGCATGCCGTCAAGAGAGTGCAAGGCCATCACGACCGTATCGGCAAAGCGCCTAAACACAGAGACGCTTAATACCGACAGAGGCCTTTAAAAAACTTAACCCAGCCTAATCTAG
>CAYGRF010000081.1:0-13204 GCA_964352275.1 uncultured Caulobacterales bacterium | reverse complement strand
CAAACCAAAAGGGAATCCAAAAAAACGATTCTACGTTCAATCATTACGCTCTAAGAGACCCTGACTTTCGTCTGAGGTACGGAACGGGTTCGCGGTGCTAAGCCATTGATACCGTATTAACCTTTCGCCCAAACCGGATGTTTTTTCATGATGGTTTTAAACAGGCTCGACTCAACATGGCGGGACAGCCAGTCCCGTATTTTAGTATAGGGCGAAGTATCCCACCATTCTCGATCAGTATTGGCAAATTGCCGAATGAACGGAAAAATGGCGATGTCAGCAAGCGTTTGGCTCTCGCCCAGCAAGAAATTCGAGCTGGATAAATGATCTTCGAGCGTCCCTATAAAGTCTTCTGCGGCGTGCCTATGAGACAGATCGACATCCCCGCGCTCGGCTGTGTCGCTATAGCGGCTGGCATATTTATAACGGTCAAGATGATGTTTAAACGGCCCGTCATTAGCCGTGATAAGCGCTTTGGTTTTCGCTGTATTGCCCAAGAGCCAGCCATGCGGATCGGAACTGCGCAGCGCCCAATGCATGAGATCAAGGCTTTCATCAATAACCTCGCCGCTCTCCGTGATAAAAACGGGCACGGTGCCTTTGGGCGAGGCGGCAAGCATGGCGGCGGGTTTATCGCGGAGTAAAACTTCGCGGTGCTCATAAGCGGCGGCGCTCACATAGAGCGCCATACGCGCTCGCATCGCATAGGGGCAACGCCGAAAGGAATAGAGGATAGCCCCGCTCACGCCTCGCGCCCAATATGCACCTCGCCGCGTTTCTTGGCGAGCTCGATTTGCTTTTGGCGTTCTTTAAACCGGGCTTTTTGCTCATCCGTCATGCTCTCGTGGCAGCGGTGACAGGCAACGCCTTTAATATAGAGCGGAGAGTTTTTATCGGCCTCAGTAATCGGGTAACGGCAGGCGTAGCACTGGTCGTAATCGCTTTCTTTGAGTCCGTGTGTGACCGCGACGCGCTGGTCAAAGACAAAACAATCGCCCTCCCACAGGCTTTGCTCTTCGGGCTGGGTTTCTAGATATTTTAAAATGCCGCCTTTCAGGTGGTAAACATCATCAAAGCCGTTTTGCTTCATAAACGCGCTGGCCTTTTCGCAGCGTATGCCGCCAGTGCAAAACATGGCAACTTTGGGTTTGGTAATGGCCTCGCGGTTGTTTTCGACCCACTCAGGAAATTCGCGAAATGTCTGCGTATCGGGATTAACTGCGCCTTTGAACGTGCCGATTTCGACCTCATAATCATTGCGCGTGTCAATCAGGATAACATCCGGGTCGGAAATCAAATCGTTCCAATCTTTGGGCTCTACATAAGTGCCGACCACATCATTGGGGTCAATACCGTCAACGCCCATGGTCACGATCTCTTTCTTGAGCCGGACTTTCATGCGGTAAAACGGCATGGTCCCCGCGCGGCTTTCTTTATGGTCAAGACCGGACAGGCGCGGATCAGAGCGTAAAAATTCGAGCAGCTCAGAAATGGCTGGATCAGTGCCGGCAACCGTGCCGTTTATACCCTCGGACGCGAGCAGGATTGTACCCTTAATACCGAGCTTATCGCACAGGGTTTGCAGCGGCGCGCGGAGGGCAGCGTAATTGGTCAGGCGCGAGAAATGATAGAGAGCAGCGACGCAGTAAGTCATGGGCGGGGGTTTAACGGCCCAGCCCGTTTGCGTCAACATTGGCTAGGTGGTTGTTTCAGGAGCGCTTTTCAGCAAGTCCTGATAGGCATCAAAGCTTTGAATGAAGTTGATCAATCCGCTGGGCAGGCCTTGATCCTGCATGAATTCAGTCAGGGCGTCCGATATGACATTGGGATCATCACAGGTGTTTTGCAAAATACGCAAATCTTTGATGCCCCGTCCGTTTTTGATCTCTTTCTCAAGATTATTGACGGCCAGAGTCAAAGCCAAAAGTTGAAACGGCCCTGGCGTTTTGCCCTCCGCGTAGCTCTCGCTGTTTTTTCGTAGGGCCTTAATCACAGAGCGCGCGTCTTGTTCAATCAAGCCGACCGCCCGCTCGGCGCGCGGTTTAATCCATTCGGCGCTGCAAACTTTCACCGGATCATACGGTATAGTGGCGCAGGCGCTCATGAAAAGTGTGGCTGTGCTGAGAGCTATGATGAATGGGCGCATATGAAATCCTATGTTTTCGTGCATTTCCAGCTTAACTGGAATTGCACTGATTAGCTTAGACCGCCGCTGCCAGCGCGCAAGGAGAATCCTCATCCTAAAGGGCATAAACAAGAGAGGCATAGATTCTAAACCGGTCTCGACAGGCGGGAAAAGCCGCGTTACTTATAAACAAACAGGGGAGCATTATGCGGATAATTTGTCTTTTTATTACAGCAGTTTTGATGACGGCACTCGCTCCATTAGCGATGGCCAAAACAGCGGAATTTAACGGTGCGGTTGCGGGCAAAGATCTTCGGGCCGGGTTCATTGATTTGTATGTCGACACGAACGCTAACACGGTTCTGGCCCGTATCCCCAATGCCGAAGAAGGACGCACGCTTTTGCGGGCGATTTACACGGCAAGGCTAACGGCGGGATTAGGATCAAACCCAGTCGGGCTTGATCGCGGCTGGGGAGATTCTGGCCGGATTATTGCGTTTAAACGCTTTGGCGATACGGTGATTATCGAGGCCGAGAACCTGCAATACCGCGCGAGCAGCTCTAACCCCTTAGAGCAAAAAGCCGTGCGCGAGAGTTTTGCTCCGTCATTCCTCGCAAGCGCCAAAGTCATCAGCCAGCGCGCCGACGGGTCTGTTCTGATTGATGTCACAGATTTTTTGACCAGCGATGTTTTGGGCATTGTGCAGCACTTGAAAGATCGCGGGCAGGGCAGTTTTTCTGTCTCCAAAGACCGCACATTTGTCGATACACAAGCCGTCTTTGCCTTCCCGGATAATGTGGAGCTCGACGTATTTTTAACGCTCTCGACCAAGGACGCCGGGCGCGAAGTTGCGACCACAGCGGCGAACGGACAAGACGCCACTTTGATACAGCACCACTCATTTGTGCGCCTGCCAAAGCCCGGATTTAAGTCTCTGAAATCCGATCCGCGCATGGGCGCGATTGAGGAAGTGCATTATGATTACAGCGCGGCTTTGAACGCAGACATTGTCCAAAAAATCGCGCGGCGTTACCGGCTCGAAAAAGACGCGAACGGCAAAACCATAAAACCGATTGTGTTTTATATCGATAGCGGCGCGCCGGAACCTGTGCGCTCGGCTTTACTCGACGGCGCGAATTGGTGGAAAGAGGCATTTGCGGCGGCGGGCTTCCCGGATGGATACCACGCGGAGCTTTTGCCCGCCGATTACCACCCGCTGGATGTGCGCTATAATGTGGTGCAATGGGTTCACCGCCAAACACGCGGCTGGTCCTATGGCGGCGGCGTTTCAGACCCGCGCACAGGCGAAATGCTCAAAGGTCACGTCAATCTCGGCTCTCTTAGAGTGCGCCAAGACCGCATGATTTTTGAAGGTTTGGCCGGTACGGCTAAAACAGGCACTGGCGCAGCGGATGATCCTTCTGAGCTCGCGCTTGCCCGCATTCGCCAATTGTCGGCACACGAAATTGGGCACTCGCTTGGCTTTGCCCATAATTTCGCGGCTAGCAGCTATAATAAAGGCTCCGTGATGGATTACCCTGCGCCGGATGTGCGCGTGAAATCCGGAAAGCTCGATTTCACCCATACATACGGCGTCGGTATTGGCGCGTGGGACAAACATGCGGCCATCTTGCTCTATGCGGATTTAACCGCGTCTGAACGCGAAGCTCTGATTGCAAAGGCCCGCAAAGATGGTTTGTTATACGTTGCAGACGCGGAGGGCCGCAGCATCGCCACAGGCCACCCGCAAGGGGCGGTGTGGGATAATGGTTCGGACGCGGCCAAGACCTTGTCCGAGGTCATGGAAGTACGCCGGATTGCGCTGTCAAACTTTGGCCCCGGGTCGCTGCGCAAAGGACAACCGATCTCTGATCTCAACACAGTGATCGTCCCGATTTACCTCTATCACCGTTACCAAACCGCAGCAGCAGCCAAGCTCATTGGCGGGATGGATTTCGGTTATAATCTTGCAGGCGACGGCGCGCCGGCAGCGGCGATTGTCCCCGCCGCGCAGCAGCGCGCCGCTTTAAGCGCGGTTCTGGAGACCCTAGACCCGTCCGCGCTCGACCTGTCTGATGATGTGCTCTCGCACCTAACGCCGTCTTTGGTGAGCTACTCCATCGCGGATAGCCAGCGAGAGCTTTTCAAACGTACGGCCTATCCGGCGTTTGATCCGGTCTCGGCTGCCGATACGGCGGCGGGCTTGACGCTGGACGCGCTACTTAATCCCGTGCGCGCGGCGAGGCTTGTGGAGTTTCATCGCCGGGATAGCGCGAATTTAGGCTTTGGCGAGGTTCTGGACACAATCACCCGCAAGGTTATGCAGGCGCCGCCGTCCGGGCGTGAAGGCGAAATCGCAAAGGCCGTGCAAATGCGCTATGCTTACGGTCTGATGGATTTGATCAGCGGGTCTGCCACGCCGCCGGTAAAAACCCGCGCCAGCGCCGAGCTTGCCGCCATCCAGAAAAGCGCCGCCCGGCATAGCTCCGATCACGCTGCTTTTATGGCCGCAGAAATCCAGCGCTTTAACGCCCGCCCCGCCGAGGCCGTCAAAGCGGTCACGCCCGAGCAAGCCCTTCCGCCCGGAAGCCCGATTGGCTCGGGAAGCGTGAGCGGGTTTGGACAATACGAGACGTGCTGGCATTGTGAGTGAAATACTCCGCCCTAACCGTATCCCTGACGAAAGTCAGGGTCTCTTTGATGTTAGGTGCCAAACTGCACGAGACCCTGAATTAAATTCAGGGATGCGGTGTATGGACGTTCAGTTTAACTCAGATTATGTATATCACGTTTCATTATAATTAAATGCAAACGGTAAGGTACACATTCCCATATTCGTCATGACCGGGCTACGTCCCGGTAATCTACCTCTCACCCCAAGAAATCTTGTGCGGCTCCGCGCCTGATGAGATTGGTAGATTGCCGGTATAAAACCGGCAATGACGGTTTTGGGGAACGGGAAATGAATGCCTCACAAGGTTTTCCCTCCCCCTCGCGGGGAGGGATTAAGGGTGGGGGGCGGACTTGCTTTGCAAGGCATCACAAGTGCAATGTGCCTTTAATTGAGATCGTTGAAACCTCAAAAAATGGGCAAGAAAGGCCCAATTTCCGACTCCGACTTAACAGGAATTGCACTATAACATCTGAAAGCGTTGCGTTGCCGCCATCAAACCTTAGTCCCGATTTTTGACGACATCATTTTCGCAACTTTCATGAGCGAGCCCGCCATCACAGGCGCGGCGAAAATAGGTCAGGCCTAAATCTTGGTAGGCAGGAATACCGTCTCTGCCTTGATAGTATATGAGCCCCAAATTGTAACATCCTTTCATTTCTCCGCCGCTGCAGGCTTGGTCATAAAGGCTTACGGCTTTTTCATAGGATTGCGCCGCGCCTTGGCCGCTACTATACAGGACCCCCAAATTGTAACATGCGTACATGTCTCCGCCGCTGCAGGCTTGGTCAAAAAGGCTCATGGCTTTTTCATAGGATTTTTTGGTGCCGAGTCCGGTATAGCTAAATAAAGCGGCATAATAGCAGCTTTTAGCGGCAATCATGTCACACGCCGCGACTTGCCGGGAAACGACATCAGTTAAGGCTTGGCTTTCTTTCTTGTCTTTGAAAAACCTCTCAAATTGCGCCATAGTTTCGTTAATGGTGCCGTCATCGATTAACCGCTCCAAATAGTCCGCCTGTGTTTCCGCATCCGGAGCGGTGCGGATGCAGTGAAAGGTGATTTGATCGCCGGGGAGCTGGCAAATGGCATTTTCCAAACTGCCACCCGGGAGGGCGCGGGGGGCGAGCATGAGTGCGGCCAGTAAGAGCGAACTGATGAGCGCGAGTTGTTGGAGCGGGCGTTTTTCGACGTCAAGAATGCTCGACAGTTTGCCGGAGAACAGGCGCATAATCCATGATGAGAGGCAATAGAGCCATGCCCAGATTGAGGTCAGGAAAGTCGAGTAAAAGAAGATCGAATAGACGGTAAAGCCGCCAATGACTTCGAAAAAGTCAGGCGGGGCGATCCCGCGAATAACGTGATAGGCAAGGATGCCGCCCCAGATGATTGCGCCTGTCATTAGCAGATCAAGCAGCAGTACCAATGCTTGGCCGAAAAAGGATGGGAGGGTTTTAAACTTTTGCAAAATCCAGCGGGTCTGGAACAAAGACGCGTAATCCGGGAGCAGGTTAATCACCGCGCCAAGCGCCAAGACGCCAATGAATGACTGCTCCCCCGGCATCCGTTCAGTCAGGCCCAAAACAGGCCCCAATAATATGGTGAGCACAGCCACGGCAATCAGCGAGGCGATCACCGAGCGGCTGATACATTTCAGGCTGGTATGCCTGTGGCAAAATATAGAATCAAATAGGAGGCAAAATTGCGTCGTCCACGTCTCTTTGCTGGCCCCCATCAACCAAAGCGACAGCGTTTCTTTGGAACCGTCTGACATATGGCTGCGTTCATACCATGTCAGAAAGCCGTAAAGCGCGGCGGCAAGCGCTCCGGTAAACCCTAGATATGACGTTAGGATATTCACGCCTTTGATGATGCGTTAAACGTAGCAAGACCGTCAAGGATAAGTTGTGAGGGAGTGTATTGCGTTGCCACCCTTCGAGTCCCGATGCTGCGCATCGCCTGAGGGTGAGGAGAGGCGGATTTGCGGTAGTTGGGTAAGAAAAAATACCCTTGTCCTGTGGAGATATTTGCAAAAGATTGTGTTTTGTGATTCACTGAGTTCATCGTTTCGGCAGGGTTTGATGCATAAGGATGTTGGCGGGTTTGCGTACCCGCCATATTTCCGCCGCAGCTTTGCCATTTTGGCACACAATCGTCTTTAATAAACCTTAAATCCGGCTCATGCTGGCCGTTTTCGCGTGGCAATTCATCATTATCAACCGATGGAGACCCTTATGAAAACGATTTTCGCTCTAACCGCCGCCGCCCTGACCCTCACCAGCGCCTTGCCAGCCTACGCGGATGACGCGCCGCAAACCACCCAGCCCATGCCGCTTTACGCTAGCCTTGACGATAGCACAGTAAACAGTCCTCTCCCCGCATTTCAATCGGCTCTGCCTCGTAGCGCTGAGATTGCTGTCGCCCGGCTTGACGGCGGCCGGTTTGTCCATACGCCCAAAGGGGAGCTGCAAGATTGGACATTCCTGTCCCGGAGAATTGATCATACACTGACGCAACTCGGCGACACAGCCGAGATTGCCTATGTTCCTGAAATATCTGAAAACGGTACGTCACCCGACAATAAAATCGACGAAATCCGCCTGAAAGCCGTGGGCGCAGGCTTTGACTATGTCCTGCTCTACGGCGTTGGCCCGGACGCGAATTGGGCAAGCTTTGGCGGCAAAGCCTTGTCCGAAACAGGGCTGACTGTGAAGCCTGACTGCGCTGCGTGGGAAGCGGCAAAAGCCAAAGCGCTCTTGGTCGATGCCTATTCCGGCCACGTACTCGGCGCGGTCACGGCGGATAATATCGAGTTTAATATCGGAGAGCTTGCCGACCGTGCGCAGGTCATGATCGAAGGCCTGACGCGTATGGATGATATGGCGGCTGCGGACGGCGCTGTAAGCGAGCTCTAAACCCTAAGAATAAACCGTCTCTCTCTTGGCGGTTTACTCTTGGCGGCAGCGGTTTACCGCTGCCGCTTTTATCCACAGATGAATAGGCATAAGTTCTTGTAATGTTCTTTTATTAGGACAATATTCCTTTATGGCCAAACCAACCCCTCTATCATTTAAACCCGTCAAAGCGGCGGTGGAAAAAGGACGCGGCGCGCGCACCAACGCTTCCGGCCGTTATGAAAGCCAGCGACGGGAGGCGGTCAATGATGGGTGGAACAGTCTGGAAGAGCAGCGCCGCAGCGGCACCAAAACTTCCGTTACAATGGAAACCCCGCGTACGATTATCAACCGCGTGACCTCGCCCTATGTTGGTTTTGACCGCTCGATCAATCCGTACCGGGGCTGCGAGCATGGCTGCATTTATTGTTTCGCGCGGCCCACCCACGCTTATCTCGGCCTCTCGCCGGGGCTGGATTTTGAAACCAAACTTTATGCTAAGCCAGACGCGTCAAAATTGCTCGCCAAAGAACTCTCCAATCCGCGTTACCGGGTGCGCTCTATCGCGATCGGGACGAATACGGACGCCTATCAACCGATCGAACGGCAGCTCCGGGTTATGCGCGGGATTTTGATGACTCTGTCTACGTTCCATCACCCTGTATCCATTCTGACCAAGTCGGATTTGATTGTGCGCGACCTTGATATTTTGAGCGGTATGGCCGTGAAAAACCTGACACGCTGTATGATCTCCATCACGACCCAAGACCGCAAACTGGCCCGCGCCATGGAGCCGCGCGCACCGACCCCGGAGCGCAGGTTCGAGGCGCTGAAACGGTTAGTCGGCGAGGGCATACGCACCGGCATTATGCTCGGGCCGATGATACCGGGCCTCAACGATTCTGAAATGGAAGCGATTATGGAGCGAGCCGTGGAGATTGGCGCGTCCTATTCGGCCTATACGATTTTGCGACTGCCGCTGGAGGTTTCGCCATTGTTCCAAGAGTGGCTTGACGTGTTTACGCCTGACCGGGCCGGACGGATTATGCGCCATATTCGCGAGATGAATGGCGGTAAAGATTATGATCCGCAGTGGTCGCGCGGAGCCGAGGTCAAGGGCACTTTTGCGCAATTGATTGCCATGCGGTACCGGAAATCGCGCGAACGGCTGGGGCTAGCGGAGGGGCGCGACCGTATTCCGCTCGACATCTCGCAATTCCGGGTTCCCAGCACGATAACGGGGCAGGGCGATCTCTTTGAAGGGTGCTGACCTATCGGCGTTGACGGCGCTGTGGCCGCTCGCCGCGTTCCGCCTCTTGGCCGTCTTGCGCGCCGCGCCGGGGGCGGGACGGCATGTCGATCACTTTCACAAGCTCGCTAAAACTTACCGCATCATCATCATTATCGTCGGCGGTTTTAAACAAAAAATCGAGAGTTTCGTTAAATTCCGCGCGGGTAATACGGCTATCATAATTACTGTCAAAATGCAGGGTTTGCGGTTTCGCATCTTTGGCACCAAGCGCGCGGGCGCGCCAGTTCTCTAGCTGGAACAATCCAATTGATCCGCTATTGGACGTGTCTTCGCGGGTAAAGGCGGCGTCGCGACCGGCCTCATATTCCGCCCGCGTGATGATATAGTTCTGATCAGTATCCAGCCCCGCGAGCCAGAGGCTGGCCGGGCGGATCGTTGTCATCAAGCCAAAAGATTGCGCGCGCGACTGTTCGGGTTTTTTGACCGAAATTGTTTCGACGGGGTCGGATTGCGCCTGCGCGCTCATGGTAAAGGCAAGCAAAACGGGCAGGGTGAGGATGAATTTCAATGTGGGCATAACAATCCTTTTCGCGCCGTATCTCTCCATGGCGGATATTGCGCGTCAATGCACCTAAAAAGGCGGTAAGGCTGGATGTTTTTACAGCGCGGTTTGCGCGCACATGTTTGATTCACATCAGGCTTGTTTTTGAAAGCCCGCATTAGTAGGCTACGGAGTTTAGGCGAATAGATTCCGGCACAAACCGGGCGGTCATTGAGGAGTGGGACTTTGAGCGATATTCTCGAGCAGTTGGAAACGCGCAGGGCAGAGGCCCGGCTAGGCGGCGGACAAAAGCGGATCGACGCGCAGCACGCCAAAGGCAAATTAACCGCAAGAGAACGGCTCGAATTGCTTCTTGACCCCGGATCATTCGAAGAATTTGACATGTTCGTCAAACACCGCTCCACCGATTTCGGGATGGAGAAAGCCCATATTCCAGGGGACGGCGTTGTCACCGGATGGGGTACGATCAATGGCCGCAAGACCTTTGTGTTTGCGCAGGATTTCACCGTGTTTGGCGGGTCTCTGTCGGAAACCCACGCGCAGAAAATCTGCAAAGTACAAGAAATGGCGATGAAACAAGGCGCGCCCATTATCGGTCTGAACGATAGCGGCGGCGCGCGCATTCAGGAAGGCGTCGCGGCGCTGGCCGGATATACGGATGTGTTCCAGAACAATATTCTCGCCTCCGGCGTTGTTCCGCAAATTTCTGTGATTATGGGGCCAAGCGCGGGCGGGGCGGTCTATTCCCCGGCGCTGACCGATTTTATATTCATGGTGCGCGACAGCTCCTACATGTTCCTGACCGGGCCGGATGTTCTTAAAACTGTAACCAATGAAATTGTTACCGCCGAAGAGCTTGGCGGGGCGAAAACCCATACAACGAAATCATCGGTCGCGGACGGCGCGTTTGATAATGATATGGAAGCGATTGCAGAAATCCGCCGCTTGTTTGATTTCCTCCCGCTCAATAACCGATCCGGCGTTCCGGTTCGTCCGTTTTACGACAAGCGTGACCGTATTGATACAAGCCTGGATACGCTGGTGCCGGACAATCCGAACCTGCCTTATGATATGCATGAGCTTATCACTAAGGTCGCCGATGAAGGCGACTTTTACGAAATCCAAAAAGACTTTGCGAAAAATATTCTGGTTGGATTTATCCGCCTTGAAGGCAAAACCGTCGGCGTGGTTGGCAACCAGCCTATGGTGCTCGCCGGTTGCCTCGACAGTGACGCGTCCCGCAAAGCGGCGCGGTTTGTCCGGTTCTGTGATTGTTTCGATATTCCGATTTTGACGTTCGTTGACGTGCCGGGCTTTTTGCCGGGTACAAGCCAGGAATTTGGCGGCGTCATCAAACACGGCGCGAAATTGCTCTATGCGTACGGCGAAGCCACCGTGCCCAAAGTGACCGTGATTACCCGCAAAGCCTACGGCGGCGCCTATTGCGTGATGGCCCCGAAGCACTTACGCGGCGATATCAATTACGCGTGGCCTACTGCGCAGATTGCGGTGATGGGCGCAAAAGGCGCTACTGAGATCCTGCACCGTAAAGACCTTAGCGACGCGGAGAAAACCGCCGCCCATATCGCGGACTATGAGACCAAATTCCTAAGCCCGTTCCGCGCGGCCGAACGCGGCTATATCGACGAAGTAATTCAGCCCAGAAGCACAAGACGCAGGGTTACTCGCGCGCTGGCACTCTTGGAGGATAAGCAACTTGATAACCCGTGGAAGAAACATGGGAATTTGCCGTTGTGATGGAAAAGGAAAAGTCTTTGCGAAAAATTATCATTGATGAAGACTGTTTGCTAGGACGACCTCTGGCAGTAGACAACCTTTCACTTTCTCTCTCTGAAGCTGATACAGAGTCACGAGTTTCTAATGCGATAGACGCGTACGTAAGGTCAGAACACAATACATTCCGATATGCTGCGTCTTCTTTCGCTCCAATTTTGTTGTTACTGAGCACTTTGCAGTTTTATGATGAAGTTGATGATTTATTCACTGATTGGTTAATAACCCTGATCGTTGTTTTTCTAGGATTTTCAGGTTTTTATTATGCTTGTTATAATATGATTTTGATAACCTTTAGGCGGATTTTGCTGGAGGGGCTTCAACTAAAGCTTATTCGTGAAATTGAATGGGATATTTTTCCTCGCGGCCATTGGAAAAAGCTAAATATTACGGCAATGGTAAGCTTGTTACTTGGTTATGCTGGCCTTTTCATTCTTTTACTAAGACGTTTATGGGGATGATTTATTTCCCCTCACCCGGCTATTCCGCCTTTGGCGGGCCGGCCTCTCCCCGAGGAGAGGCTGGGGATTTGGGGCGCGGGGGTGCCAATTTCATAACCTCTCCCTCGGGAGAGGTCGCGGTTCGCGTCAGCGAACTTTCGGGTGAGGGGATATGAGCAGGGTTGATATTGTGCGCAAGCTCCGGCGGGAGCAGACAGAAGCTGAGGACAGGTTCTGGGCCGAGGTGCGCGGGCGGCTATTTAGGGGGCTGAAATGGCGGCGGCAGGTGCCGATTGATAATTATATAGCGGACTTTGTCTGCGAGAGCGAAAAGCTGATTGTCGAGCTTGATGGGTCGCAACATATGGATACGCAGAATTACGACGAAGTGCGAACGCAAGCGCTGGAACGGCATGGTTACCGCGTGTTGAGATTTTGGAATGAAGACGTGTTCAAACATATGGAGTTTGTTTGGGCGGAGATTGAAGCGAGTATCGGCGATATTTCCCCTCACCCCGCCGCGGCTTTGCCGCGCGGGCCTCTCTCCCCAAGGAGTGGCTATGATGGGGCGGTATTGCGCGGGCAAACACAATATGAGTGATATTAAAGAGAGACGACCATGATCAAAAAAATACTCATAGCTAACCGGGGCGAGATTGCTTGCCGGGTGATTAAAACGGCCCGCAAGATGGGCATCAAAACTGTGGCGGTGTATTCGGACGCGGATAAAAACGCGCTCCATGTTGAGATGGCGGATGAAGCTATTCATATAGGCCCACCGCCCGCCAACCAATCTTATATCGTCATTGATAAAATCATGGCGGCGATTAAGGAAAGCGGCGCGGATGCTGTCCATCCCGGTTATGGGTTCCTGTCGGAAAATGCGGAATTTGCCGACCGCCTTAAGGCGGAAGGAGTAACATTTATCGGCCCCAACCCGCACGCGATTGTCTCTATGGGTGATAAAATCACCTCAAAAAAATTGGCGCAAGAGGCAGGCGTCACAACCGTTCCCGGCCATATGGGATTGATTGAAGACGCGGAAGAAGCGGTGAAAATCGCGACGCAAATCGGCTATCCCGTAATGATCAAAGCCTCTGCCGGGGGCGGCGGCAAGGGCATGCGGATTGCGTGGGATGATGAGGAAGCCCGCGAAGGGTTCCAGTCGTCCAAGAATGAAGCGGCCAGCAGTTTCGGCGATGACCGCATCTTTATAGAAAAATTCGTCACATCCCCGCGCCATATCGAAATTCAGGTATTAGGCGATAAGCACGGCAATATTATTTATCTCGGCGAGCGGGAATGCTCAATACAGCGCCGCAATCAAAAAGTCATCGAAGAGGCCCCGTCGCCCTTCATTGACGAAGTCACCCGCAAAGCTATGGGCGCGGAAGCGGTCGCGCTGGCGAGGGCCGTGGATTATGACAGCGGGGGGACGGTCGATGTTATCGTTGATGGCGAGCGG
>CAYGRF010000080.1:0-13270 GCA_964352275.1 uncultured Caulobacterales bacterium | reverse complement strand
AAACTAAGCCGAGCCGTTCAAAAACGCGAAGCGTCCACCATCCCGGGTCAAACTGGCCGCTGTAAAGTCCCAGTTTAGCGCTTTCGGGAAAGGCGTGATGATTATTATGCCAACATTCCCCGAAGGTGATGAGACCGCAAAAGCGAACATTATGCCCTTGCACAGCCGCGTCCGTCACGATCCAATCTTGATGACCTTGATTATGAGCGATATGGCCAATAATCCAGTGACCAAAAATTGAAATACTGACCCGTCCGCACAGCCCCCAGAAAACAAACCCCCATCCTCCGAGCGCCCAAAGCCCTATACCTAAAACCACATGCTGTAAGTAGGCTGTGCGTTGAAGCCAAACCATGAAGGCATCGTGTGTGAGTTTTTCGGGGAATTGAAATTTTTCTTCTGCGTCACACTGCGCGCGGCAATGGACTTGCCACCAAAAGTCTTTCAGCGGCGGACTGGCATGACTATAATAGGCATGGCACTCGGCTTGTCTTTGTGCCCAATCGCGAATGTCATGGGTTCTCATCATTGTAAATGGCCCGCCAAGCCCGACCAGCGTTCCAAGATAGGCGCCGAGACGTTCTAAGGGTTTCGAACAGTCAAAACTATCATGGATAAGCTTTCTGTGCATTCCAATGGAGTGCCCTCCGCACAATGTAACAACGGATAAGATTAAAAAGACCCAGACCGCTGCCCAGCTAAAATAGACAGTCCCGCCAATAATCCAGCCTAATGTTGCGCTTGTCCAAAACAGTGACTTTAACGGGGCCCATCGCACATTGACCCGCAGTAAGTCTGCGTTGCTGTCATCATTGATTCTGTCGGTTATGTGTCTCATGAAGCTACTCCAGAATACGCACATATGGCCGATACAGCGAAAAATAGGATCCAGGATTTGTGGCGGCCTTTGCCGAATATAATCGGGATGAGACCGAAGAGGACGAACGTGATGGCAACCATCCAGAGAATGGCAAATTTTTCGCTGCCCGTGTTAAACTGTAAGAAAGCGAGCAGTCCGGCAATTCCCCACCATGTCAGGCTTGTGATATGCCATGCAGCCCGCAGGGTTTGCCGCGTCGCCGTTTGGCTTCCCATAATCACCGGGAGCTGCGTTTGACGCAAAAGCGGCGAGATGATCCATCTCTCCCCGAGATAAGAATGCGCTGTGCCTAAAATTACGGTTAAAATCGCTGCGACGAGTAACACTACAATGTTCCTTCATCACAAAACATGGCCCGCTGGTCGAGCAATCGCCCAACAAGCGGGTGGCTTAGGGTCAGCCGAAACTCGAACCAGCCTTCGCCGAAATCAGTATGCGAGACCTGCATAAGGCCGGGGCATAGAGCACGGGGCAGAAAAACCCTGCGGCCAAACACTTTCACAAAATAGCGGTCACTAGTGAACTGCAATGCGCCGTCCTTCGCCGAAATATTCAACGTCATGCCGATGCCAAAGCCGATATTTTCTTCAAGCCCTGTTGGCCCTGAAAATTGTTTCGCACTCTGGATGACATGCGGAAAGTGGCCGGGGCGGCCATAGCGCCGTGTCCAATACTGGGCTTTGCCGCTGGGATCATCGCTCACAATGACGGCGGCAAGTGTATCGGTTTTTGTGGTAGCAGTCGGCAATGGCCCGCCAATGAGCCGCAGGCATTGAGCGAGGGCCTGCCCAATGCGGCTATAGTGTGTGGATGCAACATAGCCGCGGTAAACGGTGACAGCGTTTGCGGGGCGAAGACCAAAGAACCGGGCTTTGACAGTGGGCGGTAAGCTATGCCATGCGGCGCTGCCAAGCAGCGCTGCATAAGGCCCGTCCTGTCCGTCATTATCATTGCTGGGCGGGTAGGGAGGCTGCGCCGCGGCTCCGGCTGGATGTTTAGTGACATTTTCGGGCATGATTGTTCCTCTTCCCGGGCTGTAATTATTCCGGCGGTTTGTCTGTCTTGCGGCTGGCAAAGCTAAGCAGGCTCACAATTTTATCGCCCATCATGATTAAGCGGTGCAGGGTCCCGGTCGGGATCGACTGCATTTGGGTGTACCATCTGTCCATCGAGGCGGTGAAAGATTGCATATCTTGCAGACGGCGGCGTTGTTCAATACTGACTTTCGGGTCGTCCTTTGCAGATGCCAAACATAAATTGAGGGTCTCCAGAGCCGGGTCAATCTCGCGCTTTTTACGCTCTGCGCCGACCCGCTTGGCAATTTCCCACACATCGGTTTCAGCCGCAAAATGATCGCGGCGGTCGCCCGCAATCGGCACCCGGTATATGGTTTTAATCAGGAGCAGTTCCTTTAAGGAATTGGATACATTAGAGCGGGCAACACCGAGAACGAGGGTTATATCCTCAGCCGTTAGCGGCCGCTCGGACAAATAGAGCAACGCATGGATTTGCGCGACTGTGCGGTTAACGCCCCATGTGCTGCCCATATCGCCCCAGTGCAGGATAAAGCGCTGCGCGGCGTCGGGCATACTCTCAAGTTTGGTTATGTTTGTAATTTCTGTCATAACAGAAATATGTGGCAAAAGGAAAATCGACGCAATATGCCAAACTGACGCATTGCTATGGCATGTTGCGGGCTTACTGTTTAAGAAAGAAAAGCCAGTTATTTTTGAGCAAAGAAACTATTCTCCACATCCAGCACCGTAGGCTCTGCGTAAGAAAACCACAACAATGCTGGAATGAACATGACATTTGATGCTCAAACAATGCTAAAGACGCGGCGCACGGCACCGGCTCATCGGGCATTGCGCGGGACAAACAGACCTATGGTGCACAATCGCTCCAAACCTGAAAATAGTGCGCAAAGAGACGCGGCATGGATGCTCGCAGTTTCTGAGAGCCGCGATGTCCGCGCGCTTGAGGCGCTATTCACGGCGTATGGCCCAAGCCTTAAAGGCTGGCTGATGGCGAGGGGCGCCGGATCCGGAAATGCTGAAGATGTTGTCCAAGACGTTATGATAAAAGTCTGGACTCGCGCCAGTACGTTTGACTCGACTAAAGCCTCATTTGCGACATGGGTTTACCGCATGACCCGCAACCGATGGATCGACCATCAACGCAAGCATGGCCGTGTTGATGTTCGCGATCCTGAGTTGATGAAAACTCTGGCTGATGATGAAGTGCCATCAGCGGAAGATACATTTGCTCAAACTGAGCAATCTGAACATTTACGCGTATTGGTCGCCCGTCTGCCCGATGCGCAGCGCGCTGTTATTCATATGGCCTTTATGGAACATAAAACCCATCAGGAAATTTCAGATCAAACGGGAATTCCTCTCGGTACTGTCAAAACTCGCATACGCGCAGCGATACAAAATTTAAAATCACACATGGAAAAGACACCATTATGAGCAGTGAACATTCATATACTGTCATCACCTCGGATGATATTTTAACGGAATATGCAGCCGGGACTTTGCCGCCTGCGCGTCACTATGTGGTCGCCTGTCAAAGCGAAATGTCAGACGCTGTGGCCTCTCGCATCGCCTTTCAGGAATCGATTGCGTCCGCATTTATGGAAGATGAGCGGCCCCGTGCCCTTAGCTCTCATTTTTTAGGGGATGTGCTATCAAAAATCACGTCTGATTCTGATTTTCCAAGTACCCCCGAGCACGTCAACCTGTCGCCCTCGACCCCGTCAACGCTGCATGAGCTTTTAGGTGGCGACATGGACTCTATTCAGTGGAAAAAGGTCATGCCCGGCGTTGCGCTTTATGATGTCATGGGTGACCGCCATTACAAAGACGAGCGGCTTTATTTGCTACGCGTTAAAGGCGGACAAAAAATGCCCGAACATTCTCACACCGGTGAAGAATGGGCGCTCATTTTACGTGGCAGCTACCATGTTGACGGCCAGCAATATAAAGCCGGGGACCTTCACATTGAGGATGATTCTACAGTCCATGCGCCCGTCATTGATGACGGTGAAGACTGCATTTGCCTTGTCATGACGCAGGGGCCTCTCAAAATGAAAGGGTTTTTACCCCGTGTCGTTCAGCCTTTGATTGGGATATAATTGCGCGGAATGCCCCTTGCGTTTTGTCCGGCTCTAGCCTAAAGAGCCGCTTGGATTTTAACAGATTCCTGACAGCGCCGCCGTTTGGCGGCGATTTTCGTAAAAAACGACAGGATAAACGCCGGTAAAAGCGCTGGCTGCTAGAAATTAGAGGATGTAGGCCATGGCTGATATTTGTCTTGATGTGATTGTTAGAGATAACACTGGAACCGGTTCAGCGCGCGCTGATCGTAATACTGGCGGCGTACCCGCTGTACTGTACGGCGGCGGACTTGACCCTGTGGCTGTTTCTGTGCGCCGGAACGAATTGCTTAAGGCGATCAACTCCGGTCAGTTCTTGGCAAACATGATCGAAATTTCCCACGATGGTAAGAAACAAAAAGTTCTGACCAAGGACGTGCAATTTCACCCTGTGACAGATTTCCCGATGCATGTGGATTTCTACCGCGTCAATGAAAGCAGTATCATTGAAGTTGAAGTTCCCGTTGTTTTTGTCGGTGAAGATGTGTCTCCAGGCATCAAGCGCGGCGGTACACTTAATGTTGTTCGTTATTCCATTGAAGTCAAATGCCCGGCGGGCTCTATTCCCGACAATATATCAGTAGACATTTCTGCGATGGATATTGGTGATAGCCTTCACATTTCAAAAATTACACTGCCTGACAATGTGACGCCGTCTATTGATGATCGTGACTTTACGATCGCGACAATGATCAACTCACGCGCATCCACAGAAGCGAGTGATGAGGACAGCGAAGATGTTGCTGTAACTGACGTTCCGGCGACAGCACAGACAACAGAAGACTAATCATAGGCTTTTTGTCTTGGTTCCGGTCTCGCTCTGACCCCAGAGCAAAGGAGACGGATATGCTGCTTTGGGTTGGTCTTGGAAATCCGGGCGAGAAATATGCCGGGAATCGTCATAATATTGGCTTCATGGCTATTGATGAAATTGGCGATTTTCATGGTTTTTCGCCTGAAAAATCCAAGTTCAAAGGTCTGATCCGTGAAGGCTCTATCATGAGTGATGGCAATCCTGTGAAAGTGATTTTGCTAAAACCCATGACATTTATGAACGAATCTGGCCGCGCGGTGCAGCAAGCCATGCAATTTTATAAAATTCCGCTGGATAAGGTCACTGTGTTCCACGATGAACTTGATCTGGCAGCGGGTAAGTTTCGCATGAAGCTTGGCGGCGGTATTGCCGGTCATAACGGTCTTCGCTCGATCCGGCAGCATGCGGGCGAGAATTTCCACCGCGCGCGTCTTGGCATCGGCCATCCCGGTCACAAAGACAAAGTCCACCCTTATGTTCTGTCTGATTTTGCTAAGTCTGAAAAAGACTGGGTCGCGGCTATGATGGACGCGCTGGCACGCGCGGGAGAATATCTCGCCGCGGGCCAAGCGGATAAATATCAATCCAAAGTGGATTTGCTAGCGCCCCCGCCGGGCAGCAAACCCAGACGCACATAATAAGAAGGGCTTCGGGTCATGGGGTTTAAATGCGGAATTGTCGGTCTTCCCAATGTCGGAAAATCAACACTGTTTAATGCGCTGACGCAAACGGCGAGCGCCCAAGCTGCAAACTATCCATTTTGCACCATCGAGCCCAATGTCGGCGATGTTGCTGTGCCCGAGTCGCGCCTTGACATCATTGCGGAGATTGGCGGCTCTGCGCAAAAAGTCCCGGCGCGGATGAATTTTGTTGATATTGCAGGCCTCGTGCGCGGCGCGTCCAAAGGCGAAGGTCTGGGCAACCAGTTCTTAGCCAATATCCGCGAGACTGACGCGATTATCTATGTGCTGCGCTGTTTTGATGATGACGACATCACCCATGTTGACGGTAAAATTGACCCGCTCGCCGATTCTGAAACGGTTGAGACGGAGTTGATGCTGGCAGATCTTGAGAGCCTGGAAAAGCGCAAATCGGGCCTTGAGAAAAAGCTCAAGCAAAATGACAAAGACGCTAAGCAAACTATGGCTTTGATTGAGGTTGCGATTGCGCTGCTCGAACAAGGCAAACCGGCACGCGCGGCTGAGATTGCTGATGATGATAAAAAAGCGTGGCGAATGCTGCAATTATTGACCTCAAAACCTGTCCTTTATGTGGCCAATGTTGATGAAGACAGCGCCGCAGACGGCAATGAATATTCTGCCAGCGTTATGGAATATGCGAAAAATGACGGCGCGCAAGCTGTTGTCATTTCCGCGCAAATCGAATCTGAGCTTGCATTATTAGACGGCGCAGAGCGCGCAGAATATCTGGACGCGATTGGCCTGACAGAGCCGGGGTTAAACCGCCTGATCCGTGCAGGTTATGACCTGTTAGGCCTGAAAACCTATTTTACGGTCGGCCCAAAAGAAGCCCGGGCATGGACATTCCATGAAGGCTGGACCGCGCCGAAATGCGCCGGCGTCATCCACGGCGATTTTGAACGCGGGTTCATTAAAGCTGAAACGACCGCCTATGACGACTTTGTCGCGCTGGGCGGAGAGCAAGCGGCAAAGGAAGCCGGCAAAGTCCGCCAAGAAGGCAAAGACTATATTGTCAAAGACGGCGACATCATCCTGTTTAAGTTCAACGTCTAACACAATTTATCAGTGACAAACTGGCGGCGAGGGGATTATCACCCCTTATGAACGCACATTCTCCCACTATTATTATCGCCGGGTCTGGTTTTGGCGGTCTCTGTATGGCCGCGAGGCTCAGACAATCCGGCCGAGATGATTTTATCATTTTAGAAAAAGCGGCAAGCCTTGGCGGGACGTGGCGGGACAACCGCTATCCGGGCGCGGAATGCGATGTGGCATCGGTTTATTACAGCTATTCTTTTTATCCCAATCCGACATGGGACTTTAAATGGGCCAAGCAAAAACAGATACTCTCTTACCTTGAGCAATTTGCTAAAGACATGGGGCTGACAGAGCATTTTCGCTTTAGGCAGGCAGTCAAAACCGCGGTTTATAATGATGACACGGGCCGGTGGACAATCGAGACTGCGTGCGGGAAGACGTATGACGCTCAGTTTTTTATCCCGGCTTTAGGACAATTGCACCACCCGAGCACGCCGCAATTTGAGGGCCAGGATGTTTTTACCGGGCCTCAATTTCATTCTGCCGAGTGCCCGGACGATATGGATGTGGCCGGGCGTCATGTTGCTGTCATCGGGAACGCAGCCAGCGCCATTCAGCTTATCCCTGAAGTCGCCAAGGAGGCTGCGCAGGTCACGGTATATCAACGCAGTGCTAATTGGGTTATCCCCAAAGGAGACAGGCCGTATTCGGTTTTTGAAAAAGCACTGGCGCGCCGCATTCCGAGCCTGACGAAGCTTTACCGAGCGGCGTGGTTTGCCGTGGGTGAGTACGGACTTTACGCTATGATTAAGCGGCGAAAAGTCAGATCTGCTATAGGGGTATGGCTGTGCAAGCGGGAGATTAAACGCCACATAGACGATCCGCAGATAAGACGTTCGCTGGTTCCCGATTATCCCATCGGGGCGAAACGGATTTTATTGTCGGATAAATATTACCCGGCGCTTGCACGCGGTAATGTCGAGCTTGTCACGCAGCCGATTGCACAATTAACCGATATAGGCATAGCGTCCGGCGGCGGAACCGTGCGGGCGCATGATATTATTGTTTACGCAACGGGCTTCAAGTCTCACCCGTTCTACTCAGGCCTGTCGGTTAAGGGCGTGAACGGGACTTTATTGTCTGATGACTGGCAAGGCGGCGCGAAAGCCTATCACGGCGTGATGACCCATAATTTCCCGAATATGTTTATGCTATACGGCCCCAATACCAATTCCGGGCACACGTCCATTGTGTTCAAGATCGAAAATCAGGTAAATTATATCTTGCAATTGATTGCGCGGGCGGGGGATGGATCTATCGCTGTGAAAGCGAGCGCCGAGACGCGCTATGACGCGGAAATGCAATCCCGTTTGTCGCAAACGGCGTGGGCCAAAGTTGACAAGAGCTGGTACATTCATGATGGACGTATCGTCAATAATTGGCCGGGCAGCGCTCTGGAATATAAACGCCGCATGAAAACTCCGATTTGGGATGATTTCGATGTATCCAGTAATTAGGGTTATCTCATGGCTGATCTAACATTTCGAAACCTCCCGGAGTTTTTTTACAAAGATGTGCCGCCGGAAATCTTTCCGGATGTGCGGTTGTTGGCGCTCAACGATGATGTGGCAAACTCGCTGGGGTTTGATTTGGCAAGGCTGCGCGGGCCTGAGGGCACGGCGTTTTTGTCCGGCCAGACAAGCGGCTCTATCGCGATGGCCTATAGCGGGCACCAATTCGGTCATTGGGCCGGGCAGCTTGGCGATGGACGCGCGCGCTTGATCGCCGAGCGGCCAGGTCTGGATGGTGTTTTGCGGGAACTACACCTGAAGGGCTCCGGCCCGACGCCGTTTTCCCGGCGCGGTGACGGTAAAGCGTCTCTGGGGTCTGCCGTGCGGGAATATCTTGTCAGCGAAGCCATGCACCATCTTGGCGTGCCGACAACGCGCGCATTGTCGATTGTGACCACGGGCGAGGATATTTTCCGCGAGCGCCCTGAGCCCGGCGCTGTGCTGTGCCGAACCGCCAAAAGCCACATTCGCGTGGGGACTTTTCAACACGCGGGCAGTGATGCCGATAAGGTCAAAGCGTTGGCTGATTTTGCCATTGAGCGGCTTTACCCAAGCGCACCAAAAGACGGCCCTGAGCGGTACCGGTTTTTCTTGCGAGCCGTGATCAGCGCGCAAAGCGAATTGGTCGCCCGCTGGATGGGATTAGGGTTTATTCACGGCGTTATGAATACGGATAATATGTGCGTCTCCGGCGAGACGATTGATTATGGCCCGTGCGCCTTTATCGATACATTTCATCCCGGCATGGTGTTTAGCTCAATTGACCGGCGCGGGCGCTATGCGTGGAACCGGCAGCCTGAAATGGCCCATTGGAACCTCGCGCAGCTCGCCCAAGCGCTCCTGCCGCTATTAGGGGATACAGACGAGACGCAGCAACAGGCCGCTGAAGCCGACTTAAACGGGTTTATCACCGCCTTCCAAGCCGCTTTTGGCCGCGTTATGCGCGCAAAATTTGGACTCTTAAGCGGTGGCAATATTGATGATTTTATGGCCGAGAGCGTCAAGGCAATGACGCTTGGTGAGGTCGATTATACTGTGTTTTTTAGGGCTTTAACGGATCTTGCCGAGGGCCAAGACGAGACCGCATTATTAAGCCAGTTTAGTGACGCGGATATTGGCAAATCTTGGCTGGAGATGTGGAAGGTGGGAACCGGATTTGACGGAGCCTTACCACGCGCTCAGCAAGAGGCTATGCAAGCGGCCAATCCCGTGATTATCCCGCGTAATCACCGCATCGCGGAAGCCATAGAAGCCGCCGATGCTGGGGATATGGCGATATTTCAGCGCCTGAGTGAGGCCTATAAAACGCCGTTTGCAAACACCCCTGAATATGAGGATTTGCAGCAGCCCCCGCAGCCCGAAGATGTTGTGACCCAAACCTATTGCGGGACATAATTTGAGATGGAGGTAAATTTCGCTATCTTTACTAATCTCTAGAGAATTTACACTATCGCTGCCCAGTAACTACGTTAAGACCATCCTATGACATCTCCGCTTTCTCTTCAGAATATTTCCAAAACCTTTGGCGGCAAACCCGCCGTTAAGGACGTCTCGTTCACAGTAAAGCCGGGCGAAATAATCGGCTTTTTGGGGCCAAATGGGGCGGGAAAGACAACCACGCTGCGGATGGCGCTGGGGCTTATTCGGCCCGATAGCGGGGCTGTCACATTATTCGGGCAAACGCCGGGGCCGTCAGCCTTTGGACGGATCGGGTTTTTGCCCGAGGAACGCGGATTGTATAAAAAACAAACGGCGCGCGAGTCGATTGCCCATATGGCGAGGCTTAACGGTATAAGCGGGCGAGAGGCGTTCAAACTCGCGGATGAATTGCTTGTGACTTACGGCCTTGGCGATGCGCGCAAGAAAAAGAATAAAGACATGTCGAAAGGCATGGCGCAGAAGGTTCAGCTTTTAGCCGCGATTGCGCACGACCCTGAATTTTATATTTTAGATGAGCCGTTTTCTGGCCTTGACCCGGTTAACCAGCAAGTGCTGGAAAATATGGTGAGAGAGATCGCAGATCGCGGTCGCACGATTATTTTCTCAACCCATGTCATGGAGCATGCCGAGCGTCTTTGCGACCGGATTATCCTGATGTCAAATGGGCAAAAAGTGTTTGATGGTAGTACTGATGAAGCTCTATCGCGCGCCCCGCGCCGCCTGCTTGTCGGTGCAGATCATGAACGCCTGAGTGAGATAATGACGCCGTTTGCAAAAGCGATGATTGAGCAAAAGGACGGAACATTGTCGCTGATTATGAAAGATGCGGTTGAAACACAATCGGTTCTTGAAGCCTGCGTTTTACAAAAAATCAAATTGACCCGGTTTGAGCCGAAAAACCCGACTTTGCACGAAGCCTTCGTCGCCATGGTCGGCGACGATGAGGCGCGTAAATTGGAGCAGGCCGCATGACTTTTCCTGCGATGAATATGCGCCGCGTATACCTGATCGCGCGCCGAGATTTTTTAGGTTATGTCAAGACATGGGGGTTTTGGATATCGTTCTTCCTGCCGTTTATTTTTGGGGCCTTCGGCTTTTTTCTGTCTCAATTGGACATCAATGTCGAGCCGCCACGCTATGAAACGATCCTCGATGAAACAGGCAGTCACGGGCCCAATATTGTCGCGGAGTTTGAAAAGTCCTATCTGCGCCAAGAACAAAAAATGATTGATCTGGCCGCTGATACAATCCTCGGCGATAAAGACGGCGACGCGTTCAAACAGGCCTATAAGCAAGGCGGATTTGAAGCCGCTCGCGCCTTTTTGGATGATAAATATCCCGGCGCGGGAAAACGCTTAAAAGCGCCGTCCCGTAAGGTCATCTTTATTGATCCCCCGGCCAATTCGATTGATGGGCTGCAGCCTTATTTAAAAGGTGAAAATTTAGTGCGGGTGGGTGATCGTGATCTCCGCATTGATGGTGTTCTGCATATCTATGACGATAGCGGCAGTTTGGGGATCAATTACTGGTCGCCAAAAATCAACAGCGACCGCGTTAAATCGCAAGCTCGCAGATATTTTCGCGCGCAGTCAGAGCGCAATTACCTATCAACTGGCGGGCTAACGCCAGAAGGATTGTCACGCGCGCGTGCCGAGAACATTGGGATATCATCGTTTGACCCGACAAAAGACGCCAGCGCAGGTGCGGATAGCCAAGCTGTCACCTTTACAGACCGGCTCCCATATATTGTTGCGGCCATTCTCGCGGGGGTGCTGTGGCTGACTGTGTTCTCAGGCTCTTACATGCTGCTGACATCAATGCTGGAGGAAAAACTTAACAAGCTCATGGAAATGATGCTGGCCTCGACCCGGTTTTCGGAAATCATGTTTGGGAAACTGATTGGCGTTGCGGCGCTGACCATTACGGCTATGGCGCCCTATATCCTGATCGGTATAGCGTTCCTCATTTGGTTAATATTCTACGGCGACCCGGAAGTCGCGGCAGGTTTGTCTAAAGCTTTCACGCCAAAATTGATGATCTTCTTCGTCATATTCTTGGTGCTCGGCTATGTGTTTTACGGTGCGTTTTTCATTGCTGTGGGGGCTTTGGCCGAGTCGATGCAAGACGCGCAGACTTTAACAACGCCGATCATGTTGATCCTCACATCCTGCATTATGGTGGTGCCACTATCAATCAATTCACCGGATTCCCCGATTATTGATTTTGCCGCGTGGTTCCCACTGAGTGCGCCTTTTGCAGCCATTGTGAAGCTACCGTCTGATCCGCCGTGGTGGGAATTATCGCTGTCAGCTTTATTCCTGTTCATCTTAACCATTGGCGTAGTGTGGGCCGCAAGCCGCATATTCCAGTACGGCGTCTTATCCGGGGCGGGCGTCAAGGGCGTAAAGTCTTGGTTTATGCGCGTGATTTTTCGCCGCAAGTCCGCTTAGTGACAAATAGGCTGTTGCGTTCTATATTGACGCTATGAACGCTGATCATAATCCTTCGGATATAGCCCGCGAATCCCTGTTCAAAGCCGCGCTGAAACATGTGCCGTTTGATGGGTGGACATCAAAATCTTTACGCCAAGCCGCGCGGGATTGCGGCCAGCCTGAGGGCGCAGAAGAACTTTACTTTCCCGGCGGCGCGCTGGAGATGATCTGCTATTGGTCAGAGCAATCTGACGCGCAAACACAGGCCGGGCTTACATCCATGGATTTGGCCGCTATGCGCATCCGCGATAAGGTCACGCAAGGCGTATTGCTGCGCCTCCAGGCGATAGGCCCGCACGAAGAAGCCGCCCGCCGCGCGCTGGCCCGGCTTTCGCTGCCGGACGGGGCCGGGCAGGCCGCGGCGCAATTATGGGACAGCGCTGATACAATTTGGCGCGCGATTGGCGACACCAGCACTGACGCAAATTTTTACTCCAAACGTGTGATATTATCCGGCGTGATCGCGTCGAGCATGCTGTCATGGCTGTCGGATGCTGACCCGGACAAAGCCAAGGCCCGCGCTTTTCTGGATGCGCGTATCGGCAATGTCATGCAATTTGAAAAAGCCAAATGGGACTTTAAAAAGCGGACAGAAAACATGCCCAACCCGGCTGAAATATTGGGGCGTATGCGCTATGGCAGCCGCCGCAGGCGTCGCCGCGCCCGGTAATTTTACAGCGGGTTTGGGGGATAGCCGTTCCAGCGTTTCACGGTTTTCATAACCAGTGATGATTGAATGCGGCTAACATGCGGCAGCGCTGCGATCGTGCGGCGGTAAAGCCGTTCATAATCTTTCGTGTTCGGCGCGGCCACTTTAATCATGTAATCCGCGCTGCCAGTCATGAGGTGGCATTCCAGCACTTCGGGGCGGGCGAGGGCCGCTTTTTCAAACGCTGATAAAATCGCCTCGGATTGTCCCTCTAGCGTGACTTCGACATAGAATGTCATATTATATCCCAGCCGTTCGCCGTTCAGCCGCGCGGCGTAGCGCTCAATAATGCCGCGTTCTTCTAAAAGGCCGATGCGCCGGTGGCAGGCGGAGGTCGACAAGCCGGCCTTGTCTGCGATTTCAGAAATCGGGCGGCGGCAATTATCTTGCAAGGCGATCAGTATTTTACGGTCAATGGCGTCAATCATGGAATATCATCCGAATAAATATCGTTATATGCGTTAAATA
>CAYGRF010000079.1:0-13323 GCA_964352275.1 uncultured Caulobacterales bacterium | reverse complement strand
GCGCTCTGCCATGTGAGCGAGGCCGACCAACGCGGCAATAGCTATATTGGCGGCCCGGATTTATTCTTTGACGAGTGGTTTTGCCGCGCCGCCAAAAAGTCCTATTTGACCTGTGAACGATTGGTTGAGACCAGCGCCTTTAATGATGATCATAAAATTTTACGCATGCCGATTGAGCGTAGCTTGGTTGCGGGCGTCGCCGAAGTTCCGTTTGGCGCGCACCCCACATCAAGCGGGCCGGATTACGGGTTCGATCTCGCGCATTTAAAGGCCTATAACGGCGCGGCTAAAGGCGGATGGAGCGGCTATGTCTCGGAATTTGTCGAGGCGGAAAATTATACTGAAAAAGTCGGCGGCGCGGATTATATTCGCAGTCTTCCGCTGCCGGCATTTTAGGAGATAATGATGTCTGATTATTCTCTCGCTGAACTCGCTATTGTCGCCGCATCGGAAATATTCCGGGATGAAACGCCTGAAGTTTTTGCAACGCTGATTGGCACATTGCCAAAACTAGCCGGTTATCTCGCCCGCGATACGTTTTTACCCGGCATGATGATGAGCGACGGTGTCTATTATCTGGCCGCCGAGCCTGTGCCCTTGGGCCCGCGCGGTGATTATGAAACCCAGCGGGAAGGGCATATCGGCTATGAGCGCGTCTTTACGATTGTCGCCAAGGGAGACCGCCATGCCTTTGTCGGCCCTGTACAAGTCGATAAATTTGGACAAATGAACCTGTCCTGCATTGGTGATTACGCAGCGCCGAAAGTCACTATGCTGGGCGTTCGCGGCCTGCCGGGAAATACGGTCAACAACCGCACATCGATGTTTTTCGCGAGCCATAATAAGCGCGCATTGGTGGCCGGTGAAGTGGATATGGTCAGCGGCGCGGGATATAATCTGGCGCGCTATCCAGACGGGCGATACCCGGTTGGGCTGGATCATCGCCAAATTATCACAAATCTCTGCGTTCTTGATTTTGAAGGGCCGGACCATGCAATTCGGGTGCGCTCGCTCCACCCCGGTGTGAGCTTTGAGGAAGTGCAGGATAATACAGGTTTTGATCTTGTGCGGCCTGATACTATTGCTGAAACCAATGCGCCCACCCCGGAGCAACTCGCCATCATCGCCAAATATGATCCGCATAATATGCGCGCCTATATTTTCAAAGATAACCCTCCGGGAGTTCGGCCCTAATGCAAAAATCTGATCCGATTTATGAAGATGAAGCGCCCGTTTTATACGCGGTTGAAGACGGGATTGCTTACCTGACCCTGAACCGGGTTAAATATCATAACGCGCAAAATGCGCATCTGCTCTATGCGCTGGATGATGCCTTTTATAAGGCAACAGGCGATGACGATGTAAAGGTGATTGTCTTGCGCGCCAACGGCAAACATTTTTCTGCGGGCCACGATATTGGCACGCCGGGACGGGATTACCATGTTGGCCGCCCCGACCGCCGCTCCATGAATTATGATCATGCCAACAAACCCGGCGCCGAGCTTGCCTTTGTCCGCGAACAGGAAGTGTATCTCGAGCTCTGCCGCCGTTGGCGCAGCATACCAAAACCCACAATATGCCAAGTCCATAAAGGCTGTATTGCGGGCGGGTTGATGCTGGCGTGGGTGTGTGATCTGATTATCGCATCCGATGATGCCTTTTTCCAAGACCCGGTTGTGCAAATGGGCTTTCCGGGTGTTGAGTATTTCGCCCACCCGTTTGAGCTTAACGTGAGGCGCGCGAAAGAGTTTTTAATGCTCGGCGAGCGCTGGAGCGCGCAGCGGGTTTGCGATGCGGGCATGATCAATAAAGTCGTGCCGCGCGAAGATCTGGAAGCCGCCGTCAAAGACTGGGCCGATAAGATCGCGCAGCAGCCGCGCATGGCATTACACCTGACGAAAATTGCCTGTAATCAGGCCGAGGATTTACAAGGCAAACGCGCCGCCATGGATTCTGCTTTTGGCTACCATCACTTTGCCCACGCCAATAACACGATTGTCAAAGGCGATTACATCGCCGGTTTTGACGCAAAAAGCATGGCGCAATCCAATAAAGCCAAAGAGAGCTAGGTGCTTAGGGCTCTCAATACGCCGCTCACGCAGGCTTTGGGGTGTGATTATCCCATTATACAAACGGCGATGGGCTGGGTCTCGACGTCGCGGCTTGTGAGCGCAAGTGTGAACGCGGGCGCGTTCGGCTTTCTCGCGGCTGCCGTGATGAGCCCGGAGGAATGCGAGACGGAAATCAAAGCCGTCAAAGCTGCAACGGACAGGCCTTTCGGCGTCAATATTCACGCCTTTCAAAACGGGATCGAGCGCATCATTGATATGTGTATTGATTATGATATTGCCGCTTTGTCTTACGGGCGCGGGCCGTCGCCCAAGATAGTCGAGAAAGTCAAAGCTGCTGGCCTGAAATGCGTTCCCACGATTGGCGCGAGTAAACATGCTGCCAAAGCCGTCAAAATGGGCGCGGATATTCTGGTCTGTCAGGGCCAGGAAGGCGGCGGACACACAGGCGCAACGCCGACATGGCTATTGCTGGCGCAAGTGCTGGATCAAAACCTTGGCGTCCCGGTCATGGCTTGCGGCGGATTTAAGGATGGGCGCGGGCTTGCGGCCGCTTTGACGTTTGGCGCTGATGGTATCGCGATGGGCACCCGCTTTATGATGAGCGCGGACAGCCCGACGCCGGATGCGACCAAGGCTGAATATTTAAAGTCCAATGTGCTGAACATACCGGTATCAACAAAGCTCGACGGCCTGCCGCAGCGTATGGTGATGAATGACGTTCTTGCCGATCTTGAGAAAAGCTCCAAGCTTGGCATGCTCATGCGGGCCGCGCAAAACGGTATGAAATATAAAGCCCAAACCGGCATGTCCCTGGCGCAAACTGTCAAAACGGCATGGGGCATGGCGAGCAAAACCGATATGACATTGGGCCAAACCATGATGGCGGGCAACGCGCCGATGATTATTCAAAAAGCGATGGTTGAAGGCAGGCCCGATGAAGGCGTCCTTCCGAGCGGACAAATTGCCGGGCTGATTGACGATCTGCCAAGCTGCGCTGATATTATCAGCGCTATCGTCGAAGGCGCTGAAGCCAGCTTAAAAAGAGTAGGGGCGTAGGGATGCCAATTCACACACAGGTCAAAGATCATATCGCCGAAGTCGTGTTTGATTTCCCGCCGGTCAATGCGTTTAACGGCGAAACCTGGAATGAAATTCCAAAAATTATCAGTGAGCTGGGCAGGCGCGAGGATGTTAAAGTCATTCTGATCCGCTCAGAGGGTAAAGGGTTTTGCGCGGGCGTCGATATTAAGGAACTGGCTGATGACGGCTCGGCAATTGTCGGCGTCAATAAGGGCAATTACCTGACTGGAAAGGCCATTCACCAGTGCGAAATCCCGGTGATTGTGGCCGCGCATAAATTTATCATAGGCGGCGGCGTGATCATGTGCGGCGCGGCTGATATTGTGATTGCCTCTGATGATGCTTATTTCTCGCTGCCGGAAATTGACCGGGGGGCGATGGGCGGCGCGGCGCATCTGCAAAGAATGCTCGGCGTTGCCAAAGTACGCGCAGCGTTCATGACGGGCGGCAAAATATCGGCGCAGGAAGCGTGGCGTCTGGGCGGGATTGAGGCCGTTGTGCCTAGGGACGAACTTTTAGAGACGGCGATGGGCTATGCGCGGACCCTTGCCGCAAAATCGCGCGATGCGCTGCGTATTGCCAAACAAGCGCTCAACGGCATTGAACCGTTCGATGTGGACGCCAGTTACCGCTGGGAGCAGGGGTTTACCTTTGAAATGTATATGCATGAAGACAGCCAAAAATCCCGTGACGCCTTCGTTGAAACCGGGAAAGCGGCTGAATTTAAGAGCAAACCCTAAATGGATATTGCTTACACAAAACAACAAATAGCATTTCGCGCGGATGTGCGCGAATGGCTCGCGGAACATGTCCCGCCGAAAAGGCTTCCCTCTTTTGATACGCAAGAGGGGTTTGATTTACACCGGGAGTGGGAGCGCACGCTCGCCAAAGATAAATGGGGCAATGTCAATTGGCCTAAAGCGTATGGCGGACGCGGGCTTGATCTGATTTCATGGCTTATATTTGAAGAAGAATATTACCGCGCTGATGCGCCTTTGCGGGTCTCGCAAAACGGTATTTTCCTGCTCGCCCCGACAATTATGGAGTATGGCACGGACGCGCAAAAGGCGCGGTTCCTACCGTCCATGGCATCGGGAGATGAAATTTGGGCACAGGCTTGGAGCGAGCCGGGGGCGGGGTCCGATATGGCGGCCATTCGCACCAAAGCGGTTCGCGACGGCGATGATTATGTGATTACGGGCCAGAAAACCTGGTCATCACGCGCCGTCTTTGCGGATTGGTGCTTCGCGCTTGTCCGGACAGAAGAGGGGAGCCAGCGCCATAAAGGCCTGTCGAAAATTCTGGTGCCGCTGGATAGTCCGGGCCTCACGCGCCGGCCTATCGCGCAACTTGACGGCGATCCGGGGTTTGCGGAGCTTTTCTTTGATGAGGTCCGCGTGCCGCGTGAAAACCTTTTGGGGCCTGAACATGGCGGCTGGGGCGTGGCGATGGCGACGGCCGGATTTGAGCGCGGCCTTTTATTGCGGTCCCCGGCGCGCTTCCAAGCGGCGGCAAAACGGCTGGTTGAACTTTACCGCGCTCATAAAGACAAGCTCTCATCCGGTATTGGCGAGCAGGTTCTGCAAGCGTGGATGCACACAGAGCGGTTCTGCGCGGCAACTTACCAGCTCGTTTCGCGGGTAGAAGCAGGCGCGTCGATTTCATCGGAATCCAGCGCCAACAAAATTTTCTGGTCCGAGATGGACAGGCATATGCACCGAACCGCCATGACGATAATGGGCGCGCGCGCCGAGCTTGAAGACGGTCTTGATTCTATTGATAATGGCCGCTGGCTGGACGGCTATATGTTCTCGCTTGCTGGGCCGATCTATGCGGGCACGAATGAGATACAGCGCAATATTCTGGCAGAGCGCGTGTTGGGGCTTCCGCGATGAGCGGGCTAAAAAATCCTTCTCCCCATTTATGGGGGGAAGTGGCCGGAGCCCGTAAGGGCGTAGGTCGATGGGGGGATATGCAGCGTTTGTTTGCGTGTCTTTCCCCTTGGAGCGTCACCCCCCATCCCCCTTCGCTACGCTTCGGGGACTTCCCCCCGCAAGCGGGGAGAAGGATTTAGTATGGATTTCCGTTTTACAGACGATGAGCAAGATTTAATCGATGCGGCCAAGGTCGTATTTGACGGCGAGAACACCGTGGGACGCATGCGGGCTATCGCAGCAGGTGAGGCGGTCTCTGATCTTTGGCCGCAATTAGCGGAGTTGGGATTGATTGGCATTATGGCCCCGGAGAGTTCTGGCGGCTTGGAGCAGGATCTTGTGGTTATGGCAGGCGTTGCCGAAGCTGCAGGTTATTCTGGCCTGCCTGAACCTTTGGCCGATGTCGCCGGCATTACGGTGCCTTGCATGATAGAGGCGGGGATTGATGTTGACAGTATTGTGTCCGGGCGCGAAATCATAAGGGTTCATTCGCATCTGAACGACTATGTTTCCGGTGCTGATAAGGCCGATTTTTTACTGTGCGCAGATGATTGCTGGCCGGCGTCAGATCATACTCTAACGCCGCTGAAATCTATAGACCCTCTGCGGCGTTTATTCAGGATAGAGCCGTCAGGTGAAGGTAGTGACTTAGCGAAATATCACGGCGCTGTCCTCACCGCTGCCCAGCTTTTGGGGCTTTCGCAGCGTATGGTCGATATGTCAGTGGACTACGCCAAAGACCGGCAGCAATTCGGTAAGCCCATTGGGTCTTTTCAGGCCATCAAACATCATTTGGCAAGCGTCTATACGCAAATCGAGTTTACGCGGCCCATGGTGCATCTCGCCGCCCTGCAAGGCGGGCGGGCTGTACATACGGCGAAAATCGCTGCGATTGATACGGCGATGTTGGCGGCAGAAACGGCGATACAGGTTCACGGCGGCATGGGATACACGTTCGAGGTTGACCTGCATCTCTTTATGAAGCGCGCGTGGGCTTTGTGCGGAGAATGGGGCGACCGTAATTATCATATGAGACAACTGGAAACCCTAATTTTGGACGGAAGCGCGCCGCTTGGCGCGGGCACCACATTTATGGATATGGAGAAATAAGTGACACACTTATGCAAAGATAGAACCGTGATTGTGACGGGGTCCGGCGGGGGGTTGGGCCGGGCTTATGCCATCGCGCTCGGCGCAAACGGGGCCAATGTTGTAGTCAACGATATTAACCCGGAAACCGGACAGTCAACAGTCGACGTGATTACGGCGGCAGGCGGAAACGCTATTCTTAATCTCGGCGACATCACCAGCTATGATAGCGCCTTTGATATTGTCAAATCGGCCATTGATGCGTTTGGCGATCTTCATGCCGTGGTCAATAATGCAGGTAATAACCGTGACCGCATGTTCACCAGCCTGTCCGAAGAGGATTGGGATCTGGTGATGCGGGTGCACCTGAAAGGGCATTTTTGCATAAGCTCCCACGCGTCCA
Organism: uncultured Caulobacterales bacterium; assembly: GCA_964352275.1. Lineage (GTDB taxonomy): Bacteria > Pseudomonadota > Alphaproteobacteria > Caulobacterales > Maricaulaceae > JACOMS01. The sequence continues at coordinate 6,745 of CAYGRF010000079.1, read as the reverse complement.
AATATTGGCGTCAGCAAAGTAAAGAGGGCAAACCCGTCAATGCGCGCATTATCAACACAAGTTCAGGCGCAGGCCTGCAAGGCTCTGTCGGGCAGTCAAATTACGTCGCCGCCAAGGCCGGAATTTTAGGGCTGACGTTAAACCAAGCCGCTGAACTAGCACGCTACGGCATTACGGCCAACGCTGTCGCGCCGCAGGGCCGCACGGGGATGACCGAAAAAGTCTTCGCCGAGATGATGAAAGCGCCTGAGGATGGCAGTTTTGACGTTATGGACCCAGCCAATGTTGCTCCGCTAATCTTCTATTTGTGCTCCGAAGCATCATCAGACATTACGGGCCATTGTTTTGAAAGCTGGGGCGGAAAGCTCTCCATCGCGCAAGGCTGGAAAACCGGCCCGGTGAATGATAAAGGTGCCCGGTATGAGCCGTCTGAAATTGGCGATGTTATTGAGCAGCTTATGAAAATTACGCCGTCCGCCCAGAAAGTTTACGGCACATAAATGGCGTTTCCGTTCTCCGAAGATCACGACATGATCCGGGAGGCCGCGCGCGGCTTCCTGCAAGACTGGTACGGCGGCGGCATGGGGCCAAAGCGAGTCTCGGATTCCGGTATAGGCTATGACGCTGTTGCATGGCAGAGCTTTGCGGCGGATCTGGGTATGGCGGGCATCGCAATTGAAGAACAATATGGCGGAGCCGGGCTGGGCGATTTAGGCCGGGTTGTGGTTCTTGAAGAACTCGGCGCGTCTCTATGTAGCATTCCGTTTTCGCCGTCCTGCACGATTGCGGCAGATATGATCGCGGCTCTAGCCACAGATGAGATGAAAGAATATTGGCTGCCCAAAATTGCGGCAGGCGAGATTATCGCCGCCTATACGGACGGCCATGATGCCCTTACTATGGAGGGCGGGTCGCTATCTGGCCGCGTCAATAACGTCCTCTACGCCGCCCAAGCGGATCTCATCCTCATGACCCTTCGCAGCGGCGACGGCATTCAGCTTATCGGACTGCCGAGAGGCATGTCCGGCGTTTCGACCCGGGCGGCCCAGACCATGGATCCAACACGCAGCCTCTCTGATATTACAGTGGACGCGGCGGATATAAGTGATGTCATCGTGATGGGCGAGGGGAGCCTTGCGGCGTGTGACAGTCTTGTGAAAAATTCTTTCATTGGCCTGGCGGCGGAATGTGTCGGCGGGGCTCAAAAATGCCTAGATATGACAACAGTATATGCGGCCCAGCGCGTTCAATTTGGCCGCCCAATTGCGAGCTTCCAAGCCATTAAACATAGATGCGCAGATATGTTTGTCCTGACCGAAGCGGCGCGCTCGGCTGTTTACGCGGCGGCAATGGCCGATGAAAACGACAAAACCGAAGCCGCCTTGATTGCCAAAGCCTATGCCTCTGACGCATTCTTTGAGGTCGCGGGGCACGCCGTCCAACTCCACGGCGGTATTGGGTTTACGTGGGAATACCCGCTGCATTATTTCTTTAAACGCGCGCGGGCCAACCGCGCTGTGTTTGGCAGCTCGGCCCGGGATTACGCCCGGATCGCGGATGGCCTTTTGGGAGACGCAGCATGAGTAGTTTGCGCGAGCAGTTTTCCCAATGGCTGACAGATAATCTGCGCGGGGAATTTGAGTGTCTGCGCTGGCGCGGCGCGCCCGGCGACGAGGACGCCTATCCCGAACTGCGCAAAGTATGGGAGCGTAAGCTGGGCTCTGCCGGGTGGATTGGCGCAGACTGGCCGGAGGCGTTTGGCGGACGCGGCGCGAGCGAACAGGACATTATCGAACTCGCCGAAGAATATGCCCGGCACGGCGGTCCGGGGCGGTGCGGCCACATTGGCGAAACGCTGGTTGCGCCGACACTTTTGGCATTCGGCAGCGATGAACAAAAACAGCTTTATCTCCCGGGGATTAAAGCCGGGACAGAGTTTTGGTGCCAAGGCTATTCTGAACCGGGCGCGGGCTCCGATCTCGCCAATGTGAAAACCAAAGCCCGGCTTGTGGGCGGTGAGTGGGTAATTGACGGCCAGAAAATATGGACATCCTTGGCGCGCGAATCCGATTTTATCTTTGTTGTCGCGAGAGCCGAGCCGGGATCTGTTGGTAATAAAGGATTGATTTTTCTGCTCGTGAAACTCGATCAACCGGGCATCGACATTCGGCCTATTAAACAAATGAGCGGCTCTTCGGAGTTCAATGAAGTCTATTTCACACATGCCAAAACGTCCGAGAGTGACAGTATTGGCGGCATTGGCGATGGCTGGAAAATCGCCATGGCGCTGCTGGGGTTTGAACGCGGGACATCGACCATCGGTCAGCAAATGACGTTTAAAAATGAGCTAGATGCCATTATTGATTTAGCCAAGAAAAACGGTGCGGCCAACGATCCAGGTATTCGTAGCCGTATTGCCAAAGCCTATGCGGAATTACAGATTATGAAATTCGGGTTTCGCCGCACTTTGGCTGGCGCGCAAAACGGGCAGATGTCCGGAGCGGATTACATGTCCAAGATTTTTTGGGCGACATGGCACCGAAATCTCGGCGAACTGGCCGCTGACGTGATGGGGCCTGATGCGGAGATCGTGAAAGACGGCGAGTTTTCAGCCCTGCAAAAATTGTTTCTCTATTCGCGGGCGGATACAATTTACGGCGGAACCAATCAAATCCAGCGCAATATTATCGCCGAGCGTGCTTTGGGCATGCCGAAAGAGCCGCGCGGCGGCGGAACGGTTATCAAGGGGTAGGCTATGACAGATCTTAAAACCATACCGGATTATGTTCCGGGGCACGGCCTCCTTAAAGGCAAACGCGTTGTAATAACGGCAGCCGCAGGCACCGGGATTGGTTTTGCGGCCGCGAAAAAATGCATCCAAGAAGGCGCTGATGTGTTTATCTCGGATATTCACGAAGGCCGATTGCAAAAAGCGCAAGACGCGCTTGAAACCGCAACCGGGCAGCGCCCCGATTTTGCCATGTGCAATGTAACAGTGCAAACGGATGTGGATAATTTGGTCGGCACGGCAGCGCGCGCTTTGGGCGGGATTGATGTGGTTATCAACAATGCCGGTCTTGGCGGCACGGCTGATCTGGTTGATATGACCGATGAGGAATGGATGGTGGTTTTGGACGTTACGCTCAATGGCTGCTTTCGGATCAACCGCGCTGTGATGCAATATATGAAAGACAATGGCGGCGGCGTTATCGTCAATAACGCCTCAGTTCTGGGATGGCGCGCCCAGAAAGGCCAAGCCCATTATGCAGCGGCGAAAGCGGGGGTTATGGCCTTAACACGATGCGCCGGGGTTGAAGGAGCGGAGTTTGGCGTCCGGGTCAACGCCATTGCGCCAAGCCTTGCGCTCCATCCGTTTCTGCATAAAGTTACGAGCAAAGAATTGCTGGCTGAGCTTGAGGGTAAAGAAGCCTATGGCCGGGGCAGTGAGGTTTGGGAGCAAGCCAATGTTATGGTATTCCTCGCCTCGGATTACTCCAGCTATATGACAGGGGAAGTGATTTCCACATCCTCGCAGCGGGCATAGGCCGTCAATTATGACAAGCGCAGGCCCGATAAAGCCTGCAAACATTCACAGATAAAACTCTAAACCCTAGGATAGATTATGCGCGACGCTCTTATTGTTTCCACAGCCCGAACTCCCATTGGCAAAGCCTTTCGCGGAGCCTTCAATGATACCGAAGCCCCGGTTTTGGCCGGGCATGCTGTTCGCCATGCCGTTGAGCGCGCAGGCATTGAGGGCGGCATGGTGGATGACGTCATTCTAGGATGCGCGGCCCAGCAGGGTAGCCAAGCCTATAATATTGGACGTCTGGCAACCTATACGGCGGGCTTGCCCCGGTCAGTCGCTGGCTCAACCGTTGACCGGCAATGTGCGTCGGGCATGATGGCGATCGCTCTGGCCGCGCAATCGGTCATGACAAACAATGCGGATATTGTTGTCGGCGGCGGGGTCGAGAGCATCAGCCTTGTGCAAACCAAGCATAAAAATACCTACCGTTCTGTCTCGCAAGCCGCCATAGCCGCAGCGCCGAAAGCCTACATCCAAATGATCGAAACAGCGGAAATTGTCGCCGAGCGGTATAATGTGTCGCGCGGCGCGCAGGACGTATATTCAGCGCAAAGCCAAGAGCGGGTGGCAGCCGCGCAGGAGGCCGGAAGATTTGACGATGAGATTGTGCCTTTGCCGTCAACAATGGTGACCAAAAACCGCGAGACGGGAGAGATCTCCCGCAAAGACGTGACGCTGACGAAGGACGAAGGCAACCGCCCCGGCACATCAGCCGAGAGCCTGTCCGGGCTTAATCCCGTTTGGAAGGACGGCCAATTCGTCAAAGAGGGCAAATTTATCACTGCCGGGAATGCGAGCCAATTATCTGACGGGGCCTCGGCGGCTGTGATTATGGACGGAAAGCTGGCCGAGCAGCGCGGCGCGACCCCGCTTGGGCGTTTTGTAGGCATAGAGTTCGCCGGGTGCGATCCAGATGAAATGGGTATCGGGCCTGTTTTTGCTGTGCCCCGGCTTTTGAAACGTCATGGTCTGACCATGGATGATATTGGCCTGTGGGAGCTTAACGAGGCTTTCGCTGTGCAAGTCATTTACTGCCGTGACCGTTTGGGGATTCCTAATGAGAACCTCAATGTAAACGGCGGCGCGATCTCGATTGGGCATCCGTTTGGTATGAGCGGCGCGCGGATGGTCGGCCATGCGCTCATTGAGGGCAAACGGCGCGGCGCTAAATACGTTGTCAGCACAATGTGCGTCGGCGGCGGTATGGGCGCAGCGGGCCTTTTCGAAGTTTTATAAATTCGCAGGAAACGGCAATATTTATGCAAAAATCAGTCATCATCGTCGGGGCGTCTCATGCAGCCTCGCAAACCTGCGTTAGCCTTCGCCAAGGGGGCTGGGACGGCGCGATTACGGTTATTGGCGACGAAGACGTGATGCCCTATCACCGCCCGCCTTTGTCCAAGGATTTCTTATCCGGGCAAAAGGCCATTGACGATATTCTCATTCGCCCGGCCAGTACCTATGAGGCGGCCAATATAGACATGCGGCTGGGCATGCGCGTTGGGGCAATTAACCGCAAAGACAAAACCGTTTTAACCGACGAGGGCGATACGCTTGCCTATGATAAATTGGTCCTCACAACAGGCGCGCGCATCCGGCGGCTTCCGGTTCCGGGAGAGGATCTGGACGGTGTCTATTATTTGCGAGACACGCAAGACGTTCTGGCGATAAAGAAAAAGGCGGAAACGGCTCAGTCCGCCATTATTATCGGCGGCGGATATATCGGTTTAGAGACAGCGGCGTCACTGCGCAAACAAGGGCTTAGCGTTACTGTCCTCGAAGCCATGCCCCGCATATTAAAGCGCGTCACGGCGCCCCAGCTTTCGGCGTTTTATAAACGCGTCCATACGGAGGAAGGTGTTTCCATCCTTGAAAATGTTGTTGCGGCGGAAATTCAATCCGAGCCGGGCAGGCTCCGCGTTGTGACCTCCTGTGACAGAGACCTGACCGCCGACATGGTGATCATCGGTATTGGCGTCATTCCGAACGTGGAACTGGCCGAAGCTGCCGGGTTGAAGCTTGGGACCGGTATAGAGGTCAATGAGTTTTGCCAAACCTCTGACCCGGATATTTATGCGGCCGGCGATGTGACCTGGCATTATAATCCCATTTATGACGCGCATGTGCGGCTCGAATCTGTGCCCAATGCCACCGAGCAAGGCAAAACCGTCGCCAGCCATATTAACGGCAATCCCAAACCCTATAATAGCCTGCCATGGTTTTGGTCGGATCAATTTGATCTAAAATTGCAAATCGCCGGTTTGTCGACCGGTTATGACGATGTCATCATACGTGGCGATAGTGATTCAGGCCGGAGCTTTGCGGCTTATTACTTTAAAGACGGCAAATTTATCGCGGTTGATGCGGTCAACGCACCCCGCGATTTCATGTTCGGTAAAATGTCCCTAACCAAAGGCGTGAATTTGGATAAGACGCGCCTTAAGGACAATACGCAGGATTTAAAAAGCTGCACTGTTTAGCCCATGTCCCGTTTCGTTGCACGGCGGAGAGCCGCGAAAATGGGCGAATAAGAGCGTTTTGTGTCATATTTGAGTGTCCATACTTGGGTGCGATTATAGGGCGCTCGATTTTCACTAAATCAGCTATCGAATATGGGATTAGCAAGAGGCCCTGTACGGCTTTCAACCTTACTTTCTAAAGTCACTTTAGGCTCACTACTTGTCAAAACCTCAATGCAATCCCACCCTGTCATGATCATATAAGACCATCCGTCATTTGTTCCCATGTAAAAGGAAAGTGGACTCTCGCTCGACCAACTGTGCTGACGAACTCGAAAGGTAGGAAATGTAGGCCAAACTGTTTCGTCTTGGCCTGACTTTATTATTTCCTGAAGGCCATGTTCATCTAAAATCCGAAAGCCTCCAACATCATAGAATTGAACTTGATACACCTCCTCACTATCCACACAAAACACTCTGACCAGCAACTCAGTAAATGTAGGGTTTTGGAAGTGGGAGTTTTCTATTATGTAGTGTCTTTCGCTTTTTATCCCTAATCCAAATTCGTTGTCTTTCGAATATCCAGCACTGAGGATATAGATTTCTTTCCCAAGTAACGGGGTTGACCAATCAGCTAATTCGATATTTTTTTCTTCATCCATGACATCTAGAGTATAGTAATTTTTTTCAAAACTAG
>CAYGRF010000078.1:9523-13406 GCA_964352275.1 uncultured Caulobacterales bacterium | reverse complement strand
CGCGATTGCCACGCCACGCCACCGCCCCGGTCAAGCACCGGATGGTCAGACCCTGCTCCGTAACGCGATAAAAGCTCTATATTCTCAACCGGTAAATAGAGCCGCGCATCGCCTGCATATTCCAGTTCCAAACAGTCATGCGGCGCTGATCCGACATCGAGCGTTTTCAGGCCAATATAGCGCCCGAGTCCGTGATCAATATGGATAATCAAATCGCCGGGCTGCAATGCAGCAGCCTCACTGATAAAGTTTTTGGCTTTGCGCTTTCGTCCCCGGTTTACAAGGCGGTCGCCGAGAATATCCTGTTCGGAAATAATCGCCGTATCGCCCAGCGTAAAGCCGTGCTCAATCGGCAGGATTATTCGCCGCGCAGTTCCCAGCGGCACAGTCAGCGCGTCAGGGCCGCGCCGCTCTAGGCTTGCGGTCAGGCCGTGATCATCGAGAACATGACCGAGGCGGTCTGATGAGCCGTCCGTCCACGCGGCAATTAGTACGCGTTTTTTCTCTGATTTTAAGGCTTTGATATGGTCGATGACGGCATCGAAAACTTTGACGCCTTCGGTGCGGCGCTCTAGCGAAAAACTACGGGCTTCGCGCGCGCCAAAATCGATCAAATTATCTACATCCGGCACCAGAGCCGCGTGGCGGCGCACGGGTACGGACGCTAACCGGTCCGCCCAAGCCTGATCGCCTAGATAGAGCCGCCCGATGGGCAGAGGCCGAAAGACGCCCGAGCTTTTGGACGGATCGCCGGAGCCCGTATCACGGGCTTTGGCATGTTCGGCGCGGGCTTCATAAAAATCAGTAACCAGCTCAACACGCTCCGCGCGCGCTTCGTTGATCAGCCCGTCCAGCGCCACCAATGTTTCCAGCCCGCAATAATCAAAAATGGTTTCCATATGCGGGTAAAAGAGCGGCATGTAATGCTCAATACCTTGCGGGCGAATACCTTCGGATATGGACGCATAGACGGGGTCTTTGCTGATGCCGCCGCCAAACGCCGCGATGTAGCTTTTACGAAACTCGGTGATGCTGTCCTCGGGCATCAGAACTTCGCTCACGGGCGCAAATTGGATCGAATCGAGCGTTCGCGTGGTGCGCTGCGTCTCGACATCAAATACGCGGATGCTCTCAAGCTCATCACCAAAGAAGTCCAACCGGATCGGATCATCGAGCGCGGGCGGAAAAACATCGACCAGCCCGCCGCGAATGGCGTAATCCCCGGCCTCAATAACTGTGGAAGCGCGGCTATAGCCATTGTCAGACAGATAAGCCTCTAAAGCTTCGCGTTTTAATTCCTGTCCGGGCGTGGCCATAAACCCTGCGGCGCGGATAACGTCACGCGCGGGCACATATTGCATGACAGAGCTTACTGTTGTCACGACAATCAAAGGCATATCGGACTTTAGTGACGCGAGTGTGTGCAAGGCCCCGGCCCGGCGCGCGGCCAATGTCCGGCTTGGCGACACACGGTCATACGGCAGGCAGTCCCATGCAGGCAGCATGAGCACAGGCAAGTCCGGCGCAAAAAAGCGGCAAGCGGACGCAAAATTGGACGCCCGCGTATCATCGCGCGCAACAAACAAAACCCGTCCGCCGCGCTTACGCGCAGCCTTGGTTACGACAAGCGCGTCCGCGCCTTCGGGCAGGCCAGCAGCGGTCAGCGCAGGCTCGGCGCTACAATATCGGGAAAGCTGTATTTGCATGAGGCAGGATGGCTCTATTTATTATCGGGGCGGGGATATAGGGCAGCACGGCAGATGTCACCCCGTAATATTATTTTGCGAGACGCAGTGCGATTGAATTTCACTATTTGTCGTGTAATATCAAAAAAAGAGGCATTTTATGACGATCCGCTTTGGCTTTAAATACTGGCTTGGCATTGCTGTGTCCTTTGTGTTTTCCATTACATGTGCGGCACAATCCGCTGTCATTCACCCCGACCTACCCGGCTATTCACAATCACAGTTCGAGGGTTTTGAGCGCTGCGCTGGCGAATTTTTGGCCAAGCAGGCTTTACTTCGCCGGATAAAAGACGACCTTGACGCCCCTTATGCACAATATGCCAAAAAGCTTACGACCAAGGCAAATCTATTGCGGGTGGCTTTGAGGTTTTACGCGCAAACGTCATCCCGCTGACAAACTTGGGGTTACTCCCCGGCAGGCTCGATCCTGATGCAGGAATAAGTGCATTTGTAAGAGGCCGTAAAAGCATCGACATAGCAACGGCTAGGTCTGCGCATATGCAAATGCAAATATTCCTTGCAAATGCGCCCATGTCTCAAACATGCATAGATCATTACCGAGATGCAGACAAAATTGTCTCAACATGGCTTCAGAATTACAAACCCTAAAGGCTTGGACGGAAATTCTTCAGCCGCGCGAGCAGCGGCGTATCAAAATTAGCGGGAACGTCTTTCTTGCCTGTAATCCAATCATAAATATCATGATCTTTAGCGCTCAGTAGATCTTCGAACTGCACGACTTCCTCGTCCGTTAGCGTTTCAATATGCGCTTTGGCAAAGCCGCCGAGCAGAATATCGGCCTCTTTAAAGCCTCGATAGTTGGAACGGTATAATAGGCGTTTTCGAGCGTGATCCATCATAAGCGGCGTGATAGAGCACCCCGCCAATTATGTCACCTATAAGATAAGCGGTTTTTATGCGTAAGAATGGCGCGCTGCGCGGAAGCTGATCAGGCGCTGCGTGGTTTCACACCAAAGCGCGAGCCGCACACATTTCAGGCTCTGCCAAAATGTTAGCCGTCCCACATTTTTAAGCTCAGGATGGGCCTTAAGAATACGCGGCAGTTGATAGAACGGGATGCGCGAGGACAAGTGATGGACGTGATGAACGCCGATATTGCCAGTGACCCACATGAGCGGCGCTGGAAGTGCGTAATAGGAACTGCCGCGCAAAGCCGCATCTTCGCGGTCCCATTCCCCGGTGCGGGACCAATGGGTATCATCAAATTGATGCTGAACGTAAAACATCCACACGCCAATCGATGCGGCAACCACGACGGTCGGAATTTGTATAAGAATAAAGACTTTCCAGCCCACCGCCCAGATCATCAGTCCGTATAGAAGCGCCACGCCAAGATTTGTCAAAAGCGCGCTCGCCCACGGTTTAATCCCGTCTTTCATCGCGCCAATCGGTAGGCGGTTATGCAGAAAAAACACATAGGCGGGGCCGATCCCAAACATAACAACGGGATGCCGATACGCGCGGTATTTGAAGCGGTCCCATTTGGACGCGGCGTTATACTCATCCACAGTCATGGTAATAATATCGTCCCCGATGCCCCGTCGATCGAGATTGCCGGACGTCGCATGGTGCAGCGCGTGACCACGTTTCCAATGATCATAGGGCGTGAGCGTCAGAACGCCAATAAACCGTCCGACCCAGTCATTGACCTTCCGATGGCTAAACATGGATTGATGACCGCAATCATGCTGGATAATGAACAAACGCACTAAAAGTCCGCCCGCAGGAATAAATCCAATCACGGCCCAATAGTGCCCGGCTTGCAAAAGCCCCCAAATGCCGGCCCATAAGGCCAAAAACGGGCCTAATGTAATGAAGAGTTCGAACACCGCGCGGCCATTTTCGGCAGTGCGGTAGGGGGCCAGCGTTTTAAACCAGTTACGGGCGGCATGGGGCATAGGCTTCCTAACACTGTCAATGTTGCTATCCTCGATTAGTGCGTCAGCGAGTTTTAAGAAGTCGTAAACAAGCCAGTCACATTTTCATCAAGGATGATTTAGATTACTGTTTATAGATTCTTGTTCATCTCAAAGCACTTTAACGCCTATGCGTCAATCATGACCGTTTTCGGCAGCTTTGTTCAAGGTTGAAGCCATATAATTCTTCCCACACCCGCG
>CAYGRF010000078.1:0-9423 GCA_964352275.1 uncultured Caulobacterales bacterium | reverse complement strand
CGTTTTCGGCAGCTTTGTTCAAGGTTGAAGCCATATAATTCTTCCCACACCCGCGTCCCTGAACGTGTTTCAGGGACTCTTGCAATTTGGCACAGAACATTAAAGAGACCCTGACTTTCGTCAGGGATGCGGGGTTTGGTGTTTGCCAGACCTCTTAGGTTTTATTCAGGTTAACCTATACCCTACCAGCCGCAGGTCTTGCCTTTATTTTCTTGCTGAAGATATTCCATGACAGGCTGGAAATATTCCAAAATTGCGGAGCCGTCCATGTCGCGCGTGCCGGTAAAGGCTTCCAGTGCGTCAGGCCACGGCTTGGATGAGCCCATTTCCATCATCGCGTTAAAGCGCTGACCAACTTCTTTATTGCCGTAAATCGAGCACTGATGCAGCGGGCCTTCGAATCCGGCCATATCACAGGCCGCTTTGTGGAATTGGAACTGGAGGATATGGGCAAGAAAATAGCGCATATACGGCACATTGCCCGGCACATGATATTTCGCGCCCGCATCAAACGCGCCTTCCGGACGGGGGCCCGGCGCGCGTACGCCCTGATATTTCTCGCGCAGCTCCCACCACCCGGTATTATATTCAGACGGTGAGTATTCACCATTGAGCACCTTCCAGCGCCATTGATCGACCATTAGGCCGAAGGGCAAGAACGCGACTTTATCCATGGCTTGACGCATCAGCATATCCAGATCCGCATTGGCGCTCGGCTTATCGGCCTCATCAAGAAGTCCGACTTTGACGAGGTAATCCGGCGTGATTGAGAGCGCGATCATATCGCCTATAGCCTCGTGGAAGCCGTCATTGGCCCCGTCGCGGTAGAATATGGATTTAGCATTATAGGCCCGCTGATAGAAATTGTGCCCAAGCTCATGGTGGATCGTAACAAAATCCTCGCCGTCTTTTTTAATGCACATCTTAATGCGAATATCGTCAACATTATCGATATTCCACGCAGACGCGTGGCACACCACATCGCGGTCTTCGGGTTTCAAAAACAAAGACCTATCCCAAAATGTTTGCGGCAGAGGATCAAACCCCATTGAGGTGAAGAATTGCTCTCCGACCTCAACCATTTTCTTTTCGTCCCAGCCCGCCGCTTCGAGGCGCTCCGTAACGTCAACGCCGGGCTCAATGCCTTCAGGCGCAACCATATCGTAAATATTGCCCCAGGACTGCGCCCACATATTCCCCAGTAAATCAGCGCGGATCGGCTTATCGAGCGGCACAACCTCATCACCATATTCGGCGTTCAGCCCGGTGCGTACATAACAATGGAGTTCATCATAAAGCGGCTTGACCTGGCCCCACAGACGGTCGGCTTCCTGGGTGAAATCATCAGCAGGCATATCATAGCCGGAGCGCCACAGTGCTCCCGCATCAGCAAAGCCAAGCTCGGCGGAGCCTTCATTGATTATATCGACTAAACGGGCATAATCTTTTTTCATAGGCGGAGAGACCTTGCGCCATGTTTCCCACGCGGCTTTCAATTCTTCCGGGTTGCGCGAGCGGGCGATAATATCAGATAGAGCGCCCAGCGGCAAAACGCCGTCCGGATATTTTTCATAAAGCTCGGCAAATTGCGGATCATCGGATTTAAAAGCAAACTTCCCTTTTCCGTATGTTGAGTTGAGCCGGGTCATAATCTCAGCAAGCTCTTTTGCCGCGCCCGGTTTCTCCGGTGCCGGGAACTCACTACCGCGTTTCATGCCGTCCATTTTGCGCGCCATATCGGCTGGCAGGGTCAGACCGTTAAACCGCTTCGCTTCATTGGCGAGGCGGGTCGTTAAAAGCGACGCTTGCTCTCCGGCTTTTGCCGCCAAAGCATCCGTGTCATAGGTAATAAAGTTCGCATTGATCCAAGCGATCCGGGCAGAGTATTCCGCCAGCGCAGTGACTTCCTTTTCTGCGCTTTCAATAAATTCTTTTGCTTCTTGCAGGGTCGGCGCAGCGGGCGTTTGCGCCGCAGGTATGCTGTCTTGTGCGGCAGAGTTAATTGCCGGAGCATTCGTGAATGTCGGCGCGGTGTCGCTACAGGCGGCTAAAGCCAGTACGGAAACACTGGCGGCGAATAAAGTTAAGTTGCGCATTTTGGAGTAACCCCTATGTCTTGTTTGATCTTTTTCTCGTCCCTATTCGTAAACATGAATAATAGAGCGTCAAGAGACGGCAACAGACGATGAGCCATATAATGTGGCATGAATGCATAAAGGACACGAAATGAGCGAAAAATGCGGACTCTTGCTGGTTAATCTTGGATCGCCCGATGCGCCGACGGCAAAAGACGTGCGGCGATACCTGTTTGAGTTCCTGCATGACTGGCGCGTCATTGATACAAGCCGCTGGATTTGGTGCCCGATTCTCCACGGCGTTATCCTGCGAATCCGCCCAGCGCGCTCTGCCCGTAATTATGCCAAAATCTGGCATCTGCCCGAAGCGTTTGACGGCGATGAAGCGCCTCTTATACGGATCACGCGCGCGCAAGCGAAAGGCGTTCAAGAATTGCTCGGCTCGGACGTGATGGTGGACGTGGCCATGCGTTACGGCAATCCGTCTATTGCGCTGGGGTTTGACAGGCTGATGGCGGCGGGCTGCACCAAGATTGCGGTGCTGCCGCTATATCCGCAATTTGCCGGTGCGACGACCGCCTCGGTTTATGACGGCGTGGCCAAGACGCTCAAGAAACGTATGAACGTGCCGACCATCCGCCTCCTGCGCGATTATCATACCGAATCGGCCTATATCGCCGCGCTCGCCCGCTCTATTCACGAACAGATCGGCGCGCAAGGCTGGCGGCCCGATGTGGTTCTCGCCTCTTTCCATGGCTTGCCGCAAAGCTACGCCGATAAGGGCGACCCTTACCCGCAGGAATGCAAGGCGACGACGGATTTATTGCGAGAAGCCCTTGGGGATATAGACCTGCGGCTGACGTTCCAATCCCGCTTTGGCCCGAAAGCATGGCTCCAGCCTTATACCGATAAAACCCTTGAAAAACTCGCTGAAGACGGCGTCAAAAACATTACCGTGATTACGCCCGGCTTTGCGGCGGACTGCCTCGAAACCCTAGAAGAAATCAACATGGAAGCGCACGAGACATTCCTTGAGGCCGGAGGTGAGAATTTCTCCATGGTGCCATGCCTGAACGCAGACGCGGATCATATTACGGTGCTGGCCAACCTCGCGAAAGAACAATTGCTGCACGGCTGGATTTAGAGCTTTTCTTTAAAGCCCGAATACCCGCTTCATAAACGCCATTTGCAGCGCTTTGCTCTGTGCGTCGGCTTCGGGGTTGGAGCCTGCCATATACCCCTGAGCCACGCACGATCCTGCTAATTCCCCTAATGTGGAGCGCACATAGGCGCGTTCTTCGCGGTTCATATCCGGCGTGGGTTGGAACCGGCCCTTCGCGCCGTCGACGAGGAATATGCCTGTCTCAGGCTCAAAAGAGAACTGACAGCCGTCAACATATCCGCCGCTAAACTCGGCCAGAGGCGCTTTATTTTCCCATGCATGGCCAGCGCCCGCAATGACGTGGCTTTCAACCGTGCTGCCACCCGCCTCTATGTCTTTATAGACGCTCTGGCATAGCTCCGGATCAACGCTATTATCCCCGTCCCCGTGGATCGCTAGATAAGGCGCGCCTGTTGTTCCTGTATGGCCGAGAGTTTGATGGCACGGCCCATAAATATCCATATGTAGTGCAAAAGGCGGCACGCCCGGTGCCATGATGGTTTTGATACGGCCATCCATAACATAACGCGTTGCCATGCCGCCATAGGAATATCCCGTCACGCCGATACGCTTAGGATCAATCGCCGGGTGCGTGCCGAGAATTTTGAGCGCTGAATAGGCGTCCGATATAATGTCGACCTCGGTCGTGATCATGGTTTTCATCACATAAGGCGTGTCTTCAGTAACGCCGCGCGGCGTGTAGTAATCCACCACCAAAGACGCAATGCCGTTTTCGGCAAAAAGTCTTGCATATTCAAATTCTCGTCCGTCTTGAATGCCGCCGCTACCGTGCAATATGACCATGGCCGGAACCGGGCTATCTGCGCTTGCGTCCTTCGGCAAAATCAACGTGCCCATTCCCGTCATCATTGGCACAGAATCATACCCGCTTAGCACCCTCGAAAAGTCATAAGGGCTTTTGGCCGGAAAATAAATCACCCCGCTTTGCCCGTCCGCGAGCGTGGCTTGCGGCGGGGGCATATTCGGAAATGGCGGCAGGGGCAGTTTCGGAATCCCGGTGTTAGCCGCATCAGAGGCGAGTGCCTCGCTGTCCGTGGCCCCTATGCTGGAATCCTGAGTGGCTGAGTTGCAGCCTATCAAAGCCGAAGCCGTCAGACAGATTGCTATTTTACGCATAATTGTGCCCTCGCAATTTCACAGAGCGGCCGGATAACCTAGCTAAATTCCGCGAAAGGTCACGACCTCATCCAGTCCGGCGCGTTCTGTGCGGTATTGATTGATGGGTGCGGCCATGTCGGGATAGCCGAGAGCGAGGCCGCAGTAGAAATCCAAAGTCTCGGGGATTGCGAAATGCTCGCGGATTGTGGCGTGGCGTAGCATCCATGCTTCTTGCGGGCATGTGCCAAGGCCGCGCTCGACCGCTGCCAACATCAGGGTCTGAATATACATGCCCATATGCGCCCATTGCGGACGGCCCATTTGCTTATCAATGGCAAAGAAAATACCGACAGGCGCACCGAAAAACTCGAAGTTCTTCATGACTTGCATAATGCCCGCCATTTTGTCCTCTTTGGCAATCCCGATAGCGGAATACATGTCATAGCCGCATTGGGCGCGGCGCTGTTTGTAAGGCTCTTTCAGGCTTTTCGGGTAAATATCAAAACTGCCCGGATCCCCCATTGGTGTCTGCCGGATGGACGCTTGAACGTTTGTCAGCAAAGCCGCCTTGTCATCTCCGGCAGTCACATAAACATGCCAAGGCTGCACATTGCCGCCTGAGGGCGATTGCTGCGCGGTTTTAAGAACATCTTCTAAAACCTCCCGGCTCACGGACTTATCCGTAAAGGCCCGGATGGATTGACGGGATTGAATGAGAGTGCTCATATTTTTGGCCCTGCGGTTTTCACCAAACCTTTGGTCAATGCCAGGCCAATTGACAAGACAAAGATTGAAGCCAAGACGTGAAACCAGAATTTCACCGGATCGGGGCCAATCGAGCCTTTCATTACGGCGGGAACCACAAAGACAGCCATTAGGCCGCGCACAGTAAAAATTGCAGCAAAGACGATCAATATGAACCGCGCAAGTTTGCCGCTAACCCTTGGCGGCTTTGCTCTCCATGACAGCCAGCCTACCCCCGCGAGCACGCCCGCAATGCCGAGTGTTACCATACTTGTCCAAGCCCAATCGCCCCGCCGTGCGCCTTCAACAAAACCTTCGGGCGCGCCTAGAAACGCTAATGCATCAGGCCCCATTGCAAGGCCAATGATATGAACTAACGCCCCGGCAAACAGAGCGATTGCGGCATAAGCAAAGCTTCGGCGTGCGTTCACAGCGCTATCAATAGACCCGCGCCGGATTTGGATCGTTTGGCGACCCCAACATGGCGCGGTGAGACGGCGGCTGTTTGCCGTTTTTATCTTTCATCTGATAGCGGTCTTTGGCCACTTCTGCGCCGACTAGTGTATGACCGCTAATCTCGGCGGCTTTGGGGTCAGACGCGATGGCATGAAGGATATGCCCCGTAAATTGCGGCGTCTCAGCCATTTCCATAAACTCTTTATATTGCTCCGGATGGACTTCGGCGGCGATTAGCGCGCGCTCTGTGAGCAGCGGTCCCATCCATATGGAGACGGCGTGAACATTAAAGGGCTCCAGATCCACGGCCATATCATGCGCGAGCTTATCAAGGCCAGCCTTTTGCGCTCCGTAAGCCGGGCCGTGCATATAGCAACTCGCGCCAAAAGATGATCCCATCGCGATAAGGCCGCTTTTCTGCGCCGCCATAATTTTCGCGGCATGCCAGCTCGCGACATAGGCCGAGCGCAGCCCGACATCGAGGATATATTGCGCGTCGAGTTCTTTTTCCCAAAACGGTTTTTGCTCAATCAATTGATGGTGAATATAGGCGGCATTATTGACTAAAATATCGAGACTACCCTGCTCGTCCATGACTTGCTCAAAAAGCTCCGCCACTTGCGCATCGTCGCCGCTATCACATATCACGCCAATACCAGCTCCGCCCGCATCCGTGCAGGCTTGCGCTGTATCAGCGACTGTTCCGGGTAGCGGCGTGCCGTCCCAGCCTTTGGCTGCGCCGACCTGTTTTGTACGGCCTGTGACATAGACGGTCATGCCTTTTTCAGCCAGCCCCAAGGCAATGCCCTTCCCGGCTCCGCGGCTTGCGCCTGTAACGATTGCGACTTTTGGCTCACGCATATAGTTATCTCCCAGTTTGAGAAACTTGTAACAGAAACCCACAGGTGCGCAATATTTTCTTTGATATCTACGCTTTCGAGGCTTTAAAGTGATATTTATATTGAATTTGCGTAAAATTAAGACAAGATTGCAACGCATTAAGGGGTTTACGCATGACACTAAATGATTGGGGCACTCACATAGAGCCCGTCTTAAACGTCCAGTCCGATTCGGACATAGAGTGGGACTTGACGGCGGATATTCTGGTTATTGGTTTGGGCGGTGCGGGTGCCGCGTGCGCGCTCGAAGCTTTAGAGCGCGGCAAGTCTGTGATAGCCGTCGACCGATTTGAAGGCGGCGGAGCAACCGCAGCCAGCGGCGGCGTGATTTACGCAGGCGGGGGAACCTCTCTGCAAATCGAAGCGGGCATTGAGGATACGCCGGACAACATGTTCAATTATTTGAAGATGGAAGTGGGCAATAGCATAAGCGACACAACTTTGCGTGATTTTTGCGAGCAAAGCGCGCCAACGATTGAATGGATGCGCGGGCATAATGTTGATTTGCGCTCGACGCTCTGGCCCGGCAAGACATCCTACCCGGCCCCGGAATATTTTCTCTATCATTCCGATAACTCGCTCGTGCCATCCTACAAGGCCAATGCAGTTCCGGCGGCGCGCGGGCACCGGGGTTATGTTCCTGTCGAGCAAGGGCGTAAGGCGACCAATCTGGGCGGATCTCTGTTTGAGCCGCTACGCCAAGCCGCCGAGACACTCGGCCTTGACACGCTCACCTTTGCCGAAGCCCGACAGCTAATCACCGGGCCGGATGGCCGAGTTTTGGGTGCAAAAATTTATCAGTTTTCAGATGCCAAGACTCAAGAGCGCTATTTGGCTCTGCGCGCGCGCGCGAAAAGGTTGATGATGCTCTTCCCGCCAATTATGCCCGGCGCTAAATTTTTTATGCGCCGCGCGCTACGGCATTTGGCGGAGGCTAGAACATTAGAATCCGGACGAAAAGCCTTTCATATTCGCGCGCGCAAAGGCGTAGTTTTATCCGCGGGCGGCTTTATCTTTAACCGCAAAATGGTCGAAAACTATGCGCCGAAATATACGCGAGGCTATCCTCTGGGCACTGACGGAGATAACGGGGCTGGCATCGTTTTGGGGCAAAGCGCGGGCGGCGCTCTGGGGAATATGGACCGCGTCACGGCATGGCGCTTTATCAACCCGCCGCTCTCTTTCGCTAAGGGTATGATTGTCAATCAGTCCGGCGAGCGGTTTATTAACGAGATGGTCTACGGGGCAACCCTCGGCGTCGACATGACAGAAAACCACGAAGGCAAGGCATGGCTGATTATGGATAAGCCTCTGGTCAAACAGGCCTTGTTTGAGGTCAGCGGGAAAAAAGCGCTGGGCTTCCAAAAAGCGCTCGCACAGCTTAACGCGCGTTTCGGGGCCAAAAAGGCTGGATCGCTCAAAGCTCTCGCCGCAAAAATCGGCATCGACGAGAATGCCCTGGAGGCGCAAGCGCAGGCCTATAATAGTCTGGCCAGCGGCGAAACTCCGGATCCGTTTGGCAAGACGAAAGAGGATATTGGGCCGCTGTTGAAAGCTCCGTTTTACGCCATCAATATCGGCCTTGGCGCTAAACTCTTCCCCTGCCCCAGCCTCACCCTGGGCGGCCTTAAAGTCGATGAGGGTACAGGCCAAGTCCTGGGCGATGATGGTAGCCCGGTTCCAGGCCTTTACGCCGCTGGCCGTAACGCTATAGGAGTCGCATCCTGGAACTACATCAGCGGACTTTCGATCGCCGACGGCGTCTATTCCGGCCGCAGAGCCGCGCGGGCCATGGCGAATAATACCGCTCCCACTTAAAAGTCTTCTACGGCGGTTTGCGGGGTTGTGGATTCCCCGGTCAATGCATCATGAGACAGCAGTGTATACTCTTCCCGCATACCGATCCCCACGTGTTAGACAGATTTTCGCCCACGTGCCATTCTTAAAACAAAGCTGCATTGCAGCCGTATTTTAAGAAGTAAAAAGGCACACAATGAACACCGCAAGACCGTTACAGAGCCGCGCTATAGAGGCGCGTGATAATTTGCAAGATCCTGATAATTCGTCCAGTTCTCGCCCAACTATTATCCCAGACCTTGATGCGCTCTTGCCAATTTTGTTTGGACAAGGCGATAGTTTTACAGAGGGATGCGATGTTGATCTCTATATTGAAAACTGGACGCGGCCTTTGATATGCCGGATGCAGAAAAGCGCGACCTTATTGTGCTCCTATGGCAAATCTTAGAAACGATCATTGGTTTGCAGTTTGGCATAGACCCTACGCAAGCGGCTTTGAAGGCACGTATTAATGATAAGGCACAATCTGAATGAACTGTGATATGATACTCAGGACAATGAAAGCCGTAATTCCACGTGAGGCCGTATAATCAGACACGTAAAGGCTACGCAGAGAGAAACAAGACGATGAGCAAACGCACTATGACGCAAACCAATCCCCGCAAAGCTGTTATCTACGTGCGTGTATCCTCGTCAAAGCAAAAGAGCAAAGGTGATGGCATTCGCTCACAAGAAAGCTCTTGCCGCGATTATGCCCGCTATAAAAACCTTGATGTTGCTTGCGTGTTTTCCGATGTGATGTCCGGCAAGCACGTGTCTCGCCCCGGCATGGATAGGATGCTGGAATTTCTGCGGGCTAACACTGATCATAATTACGCCGTTATCATAGACGATATATCCCGCCTTGCCCGTGATATTGTTGCGCACTTGTCCCTACGCTCTGAAATTACAGCGGCGGGCGGTGAATTAATGTCACCCTCGATAGAGTTCTCCGATAATCCATCCGCGCAACTGCCCGAGAAAATGATGGCACTGATTGTGGAGCAAGAACGCATAGGAAATGCCGCCCGCAGCCGTTCGCGCTCCATCGCCCGTATGAAAGCGGGATATTATGTGCTTAGAGCGTCGTGATTTTATGTAAGAACATATCCTGCGGCTTTGAGGTAGTTCC